>JBKPOZ010000117.1:0-52937 GCA_046733355.1 Pseudomonadota bacterium
GTCGAGATGAGACCCGGGAAGTCAAGCAGAGCGCCAAGCCTGCGCGCGTCAGCGGGCAGGAGAAGCGGAGCGCAACCACGTCAGCGCCTGCCGGTGGCCATCTCCCGGCATTTTTACTGCGACCCGTCCGCATCCGCGCCTGACTCCCACCAGGTAACGGTAGCCCGCATGAGCGAAGCGACATGCGGGGACCCGGATATCGCTCCGCTCATCCGGGCTACTGCGCTTCGGCCGCGGGCTTGAGCTGGACCGATTCGCCGCACCCGCACGCCGAGGTCTGATTGGGATTGTTGAATACGAACTGCGCGGAGAGCCTGTCGGTCTTGTAGTCCATCTCGGTGCCGAGCAGGAACAGCACGGCCTTAGGGTCGATGAGCACGCGCACGCCCTTCTCTTCAACCACCTCGTCGGCCTTATCGACCCGCTCGGCATATTCCATGGTGTAGGACATACCGGCGCAGCCGCCGTTCTTGACGCCGACGCGCACGCCCACGACCGGGGTCGCCGCGTTCGCCATCACGTATTTGATGCGATCGGCGGCGGCATCGGTAAGCCGTATCACTTGCGGTCGTGGCCGAGCAGTCGGCATGCAGTGCATTCCCTCTTCTGGCGAAGTTCGTAAAACCTAAAATAGCTACGAATCGGCACTTTTGAAGGCCAAACGCCCAGAGTCCCGGGTTTCGAAGGCCGAATTGGAAAAAAGGGCCGCTTGGAATACCTTCACAAGATGCGACGCGACGACATTATTGCCAAGCTTAAGATGGCGGAGGCAGCCTTGCGGGCACGTGGCGTGCGGCGAGCGGCCGTGTTCGGGTCCATCGCGCGGGGGGACGAGCGAGCGGACAGCGACATTGATATCATGGTGGAGTTCGAGCCCGGCCGCGAGGGATCGATCTACGAATATATGAATCTGAAGGAGTACGTTGCTGGCCTGTTTGATGGGCCGGTGGATGTGATCGATCGTGACGCGCTCAAGCCCCATCTACGAGCGCCGGCGGCACGTGACGTGGTATATGCCTTCTGAAAAGGAACGTGGCGCGCTCAATAGATCGTCCAAAGGCCGGGCGTAGCCAGTTCCAGCAGGTGACCCTCGGGGTCGCGGAAGTAGATGCTGCGCCCGCCCCGCGGCCAGTCGGTGCGACCCTCGATTGCCACGCCGCTGCGCCCCAATCGCTGCTCCCAGTCCGCGAGCGCCTCCTTCGCGATCGCAAAGGCGATGTGCAACGGCCCGTGACCATCATGGGGCGGGATGGTGCCGCCCGGCAGACGCACAGTTTCGAGCGTCGCGCCACGCTGGAACAGCAGGAGCACGCTGCGGCTTCCGACATCATAGGCATGAAACCGCGCGTCCCCCGTGAGCGTGGCAAGGCCGAGGACCTCGCCATAGAAGCGCGCCGCGCGATCGAGATCATCGACATAAAGACACGTCTCGATCACCCGCTCGAGCGTGGGGGCCACGTCTCACCACATATTGAGCACGGCCCGGGCTTCGTCCGATATGCGGCTCGGATCCCATGGCGGGTCCCAGACGACGTTGACCTCGGCCTCGCGCACGCCGGGCACGCTGCTCACCGCGCCCTCGACCATGGAGGGCAATTCCTGCGCGGAAGGGCAGTTCGGGGAGGTGAGCGTCATGTCCACCGTGACCTTGCGGTCGTCGGCAATGTCGATCCGGTAAATCAGGCCGAGCTCGTAAAGGTCGGATGGAATCTCGGGATCGTAGACTGTTTTGAGCGCGGCGATGATGTCATCGGTCATGCGCGCCAATTCCTCAGGAGGCAGCGCGCCCGTCGGACCGGGATTGTCGCCGCGAGGCTGCTCGACCGACTGTTCCGGAATTGGCGCGTTGTCGCTCATGCGAAGAAATCCTGTGCCTTGATCAGGGCTTGTGCAAGGGCATCCAGCTCCTCGCGCGTATTGTACATCGCCAGGGAGGCCCGGCAGGTGGCGGTCACGCCATAACGGGCAAGCAGCGGCATGACGCAGTGGGTGCCGGCACGCACGGCGATGCCCGATCGATCGATGATGGTCGCAATGTCATGCGGGTGCGCGCCCTTTACCTCGAACGAGACGATCGGCCCCCGCTCCCGCGCCGATCCGAAAATCCGCAAGGAATTGATCTCGCGCAGGCGCTCGGTCGCGTGTTTAAGCAGCACATTCTCGTGCGCGCGGATGCGCGCCTTGCCGATGCTGTTGAGGTAGTCGATGGCCGCGCCAAGTCCGATCGCCTGCACGATGGGCGGGGTACCGGCTTCGAATTTGTGCGGCGGCTCGCCGTAGAGGATACGATCCTCGTAGACTTCGCGGATCATCTCCCCGCCGCCGTTGAACGGCGGCATCGCCTGAAGATGTTCATATTTCCCGTAGAGCACCCCGATGCCGGTGGGCCCGTAAAGCTTGTGGCCGGTCAGCGCATAGAAATCGCAGCCGATGTCCTGCACATCGAGGTCCAGATGCACGCCCGCCTGCGCCCCGTCGAGCAGCACCGGAATGCCGCGCGCATGCGCGAGCCGCACCACCACTTTCACCGGCACGATGGTGCCGAGCATGTTCGACATATGGGTCAGCGCGACCAGCCTGGTGCGCGGGCCAAGCAGCCGCTCGAACTCATCGAGGAGAAAATTGCCATCGTCATCGACCGGCGCCCACTTGATCACCGCGCCCTGGCGCTCGCGCAGGAAGTGCCACGGCACGATGTTGGAATGGTGCTCCATGATCGAGAGGACGATCTCGTCTCCCGGCTGAATGCGTTCGCGCCCGAAGGTATAGGCGACGAGGTTGATCGCCTCGGTGGCGTTGCGCGTGAAAACGATCTCCTCGCGCCTGGCCGCATTGAGAAACGCCCGCACCTTTTCGCGCGCGTCCTCGTAAGCCTCGGTGGCGGCATTGGCCAAAAAATGCAGCCCGCGATGCACGTTGGCGTATTCGGCCGTGTAGGCGTGCTCAAGCCGGTCGAGCACGGCATTCGGCTTTTGCGCGGACGCCGCGTTGTCGAGATAGATGAGCGGCTTGCCGTATACGCGCGTGCCCAGAATCGGGAAATCTGCCCGGATGCGGCCGACATCGTACGTTCCGTTGCGCACGGCCGGATGCATGCTCACGCTCCGCCGCGATTGGCGAGCCACGAGGCGACATGCTCCATGAGGCAATCGCGCAAACCTGCATGCTCGATGCCCTCCACCGCTTCCCCGACAAAGGCTTGAATGAGCAGCGATTGTGCTTCGTTCTCGGGAATGCCCCGCGCGCGCAGATAGAACAGGAGATCCTCATCGAGGCTGCCGGCGGTGGCGCCGTGCCCGCACTGCACGTCGTCGGCAAAGATTTCGAGCTCCGGCTTGTTGTCCGCCTCCGCCGTATCGGAAAGGAGGAGCGCATGGGTGGCCATCCTGGCGTCAGTCTTCTGCGCGTGCGGACGCACGATGATCTTGCCCTGAAAGACCCCATGGGATTGGCCGTCGAGCACGGACTTGAACAGCTCGCGGCTGGTGCACCCGCCGGCCGCGTGCTCGGCAACAAGCGTGGTGTCGGCGTGCTGGCGCGCTGTGAGCAAAGAGGCGCCGCGGATCGCCGCAATCGTCTCCTCTCCGGCAAAGCGCACGAACAGCTGGTTGCGCAGCACCCCGCTCCCGAGGGTGAATAAAAATTCGTTGAATCGCGCATGCGCTCCGACGCTGGCGACGAGCGTGGAGACATGCAAGGCGCCGGCACCCCGCCCGCTGAGCTTCACGTGATCGATATGGGCCTCGTCTGCGACTTCGAGCTCCATGGCCGCATTGATCTGGTGTTCGCTCAGTCCTTCATGGCTTTCGACCAGCATGACGCGGGCGCCCTTGCCGATGCGCACGAGCGAGCGCACGAAAATCGCCGAGGGCTCCGCGCCGGCATTGATGAATAGAAGATGCAGTGGACGCGCCAGCGCGGTGCCGGGCGCAACATCAATGACGGCGCCGTCGGCCATGAACGCGGTGTTGAGCGCCAGCGCGACGTCGTCCACAGGGGGCGCTTTGGCGAGATGCGCAACGACCTGGGTATCGCCACCCGTGAGGGCTGCCGCCAGGGAGCCGATGCGCAGGCCGGGCTCGAGCGCGGCCAGATCGGAGAGCTCGGGCACAAAGGTACCGTCCACAAAGACGATGCGCCGCGCCTCGATGCCGGCAAGCATCTCGCCCGCCTCGCGGGCACGCAGCTTCGTTTGCTCGTCCGGAATCGGGGCCAGCGGCCTGGCCTCGCGCATGAGGGCGCGCAGGTCGGTGTATTTCCATTGCTCGACGCGTCGGTGCGGAAGCCCTGTGCTCTCGAAGCTCCGGAAGGCGGCATCGCGCACGCCGTCGAGCTGTGCCGACCCAGGCAGGCGTCGTCGGGCGGATGCGAAACTGGCCGCGAGCGCCGCTTCGGCTGCAGTCCTGTTCGAGCGCAGCTCGATGTTCATGCAAGCCTCACGCAGCCTCTTCGCGGTACTGCGCGTAGCCGCTCGCCTCGAGCTCCAGCGCCAGCTCCTTGCCGCCGGTCTTCACGATCCGCCCGCGCGAAAGCACATGCACCACATCCGGGATGATGTAATTGAGCAGCCGCTGGTAGTGCGTAATCACCACGAAGGAGCGATCGGGCGAGCGCAGCCCGTTCACCCCCTGGGCGACGACTTTCAGCGCATCGATGTCCAAACCGGAATCGGTTTCGTCCAGCACACATAGACGCGGCTCGAGCAGCGCCATCTGCAGGATCTCATTGCGCTTCTTCTCGCCGCCCGAGAAGCCCACATTGACGCCTCGCCGCAGCATTTCCTGGTCAATGCCGAGCTTGCCCGAAACCTCCTTCACCTTCTTGAGAAACTGCGGGGTGGACAGCTCGGGCTCGCCACGCTTCTTGCGTTGCGCGTTGATCGCTGTGCGCAGGAAAGTCATGGTGGCGACACCGGGAATTTCCAGCGGATACTGAAAGGCGAGAAACAGCCCCTTGGCCGCCCGCTCGTCGGGGGGAAGGCTCAAGACGTCTTCGCCGTCGAGGAGGACTTCCCCTTGCGTCACCTGATAGTCCGGCTTGCCGGCGAGCACGTGGGCGAGCGTGGATTTTCCCGACCCGTTCGGCCCCATGATGGCGTGCACGCTGCCCTTGCCGACCGAAAGCTCGAGCCCGTTGAGAATGTTCCTGCCGTCCACATCAACGTGCAGATTTCTTACTTCCAGCACATGCATCCCGTTCGCGCCTTTGGTTTTCCATGCACAGGATGGGTGAGGCGCGCAGCGCCGTGACCCATCGCGACTTCCATTCGGCGAGTTTCGCTTCGCTCAACCCACCCTACCATTCCCGTTCCGCGGCAAATGAGCGGAGGAGAGCCGACGTCAGCCGACGCTGCCCTCGAGACTGATCGAGATCAGCTTCTGCGCCTCGACCGCAAACTCCATCGGCAGCTGCTGCAGCACGTCCTTGACGAACCCGTTGACCACCAGCGCCACCGCATCCTCCGCCGACAGCCCGCGTTGCCTGCAGTAGAACAGCGTGTCCTCGGAGATTTTCGACGTTGTCGCCTCGTGCTCGAACGTGGCCGAGGAGTTGCGCATCTCGACATAGGGAACCGTGTGGGCACCGCACTTGTCGCCAATGAGGAGCGAGTCGCAATTCGTGAAATTGCGCGCGCCTTTGGCCTTGCGATGGGCGCTTACCAGGCCCCGATAGGTGTTCTGGGAACTTCCGGCGGCGATGCCCTTGGAGATGATCCGGCTTGTGGTGTTGCTGCCGAGATGGAGCATCTTGGTTCCGGAATCGACCTGCTGATGCCCGTTGGAGATGGCGATCGAGTAGAACTCGCCGCGCGCATTGTCGCCGCGCAAGATGCAGCTGGGATATTTCCAGGTGATGGCCGAGCCGGTCTCCAGCTGGGTCCAGGAGATTTTCGCATTGTTGCCGCGGCAGTCACCGCGTTTGGTGACGAAATTGTAGACGCCGCCGCGGCCGTGCTGGTCGCCGGGATACCAGTTCTGGATGGTCGAATACTTGATCTCCGCATCATCGAGGGCGATCAGTTCGACCACCGCCGCGTGCAGCTGGTTCTCGTCGCGCGAGGGCGCGGTGCAGCCTTCGAGGTAACTAACGTAAGAACCCCGGTCCGCGATGATGAGCGTGCGCTCGAACTGGCCGGTATTGCGCTCGTTGATACGGAAATAGGTGGAAAGCTCCATCGGGCAGCGCACGCCCGGCGGCACATAAACGAAGGAGCCGTCGGAAAACACCGCCGAATTGAGCGTGGCGAAGAAGTTGTCCGAGATCGGAACAACGGTGCCGAGATATTTGCGCACCAGATCCGGATGCTTCTGCAGCGCCTCGGAGATGGGCATGAACAGCACGCCCGCCTTGGCAAGCTCTTCCTTGAAGGTGGTTGCGACGGAAACCGAGTCGAACACCGCATCGACCGCGACGCGGCCATAACCGTTGCCCTCCCCCTCCGGCCGCTCGATGCCGAGGAGCGCCTCGCGCTCGCGCAGCGGAATGCCGAGCTTGTCGTAGGTTTTGAGAATCTCGGGATCGATCTCGTCGAGCGACTTGGGACCGCCCTTCTTCTTCGGGGCGGCGTAGTAATAGAGGTCCTGGTAATCGATTGGCCCGTACTTGACGCGTGCCCATTTGGGCTCGCGCATGGTCACCCAACGCCGATAGGCATCGAGCCGCCAATTGAGCATCCATTCCGGCTCGTTCTTTTTTGCCGAAATGAAGCGGACGATGTCTTCGGAAAGGCCCTTGGGAGCCTTTTCGGATTCGATCTCGGTGACGAACCCGTACTTGTATTGATCGACGTCGATCCGGCGAACCTTCTCGACGGTCTCTTGCACGGCCGGCATTCTTCCCTCCGCTGCGGGGTCAAGGCCCGCGGGTTGGATATGTCGTTATCTTATGAATGGCTTCTGGTCCGGCGATCATCCCCTTCAGGCGGCCGCAGCACTCGAGGCTTTATGTAATGCCTCGGACACCTTAATCCAAGCGCTTATAAAGGATTCCACGTCGGATTCCGTCGTGTTTATGCCCAGACTGACACGCAGCGCACCGCGCGCAAGGGTCGCCGCCACGCCCATGGCCGCAAGCACATGGGAGGCTTGCACCTTGCCTGAGGAGCATGCCGCGCCCGAGGAGACCGCCACCCCTTCGAGATCGAGCGCGATCACCGCTGTTTCGGCTTTGATCCCGGGCACCGCGAAAAGGGTGGTGTTTGGCAGACGCGGGGCATTCTCGCCAAAGATAATGGCTTGCCCGGAACAGCTCTTGAGCCCCGCTTCAAGACGCCGGCGCAAGCCCTGCGCCTTCTCTGCCTCGCAGCGCCAGGATTTGTTCACCGCGGTGGCTGCCGCGCCGAACCCGGCAATGCCCGCGACATTCTCCGTTCCTGCGCGAGCGCTGCGTTCCTGCCCACCGCCGCGGATGAGGGCACTCGGAAAGGGCATTCTCGCATCACGGCGGACCAATGCGCCCGTTCCCTTGGGCCCTCCGAATTTATGACCCGAGATGGTGAGAAAATCGGCACCGAGCTCATGCATGTCGCACGCAATGCGCCCCGGCCCTTGCACCGCATCGACGTGCAGGATTGCGCGCGCCCGATGCGCAAGCTCCGCAATCTCGGAAATCGGCTGCACCACTCCGGTTTCGTTGTTCGCAAGCATCACAGAAAGAAGAATGGACTCGCTGCTTCCCGCGAGCCGCCGCTCGAGCGCAGCGAGATCGAGTTGCCCGTTCGAAAGGACGGGGAGCTTCTCTATTTGCTCGGGAGCAAAGCGTCCGCCGGCGAGAACCGAGACATGCTCTACGGCGGAGACCAACAGCCGCGCCGGCCGGCCGTCCCGCAGCACCGGCGTGAGCGCCAGGGCATTGGCTTCGGTGCCGCCGGAAGTGAACAGCACGTTGCGCGGCTCGGCATTGACGAATGTCGCCACCTGCTCCCGCGCGTGCTCGACGAGGCGGCGCGCAGCGCGACCTTCCGCATGCACCGAGGAAGGATTGCCAAGCACATCGAGCGCAGACAGCACGGCCGCGCGCGCCTCCTCGCGCAGAGGCGCAGTCGCATTCCAGTCGAGATAAACGCGCTCGGTCATCGCCACATATCGCAGGATGGGGTCGAGCGAATGCGAAACCCATCAATTCGCGTAACCGCAATCAAGATGATGAGCTTCGCTGCGCTCAACCCATCCTACCCTCTACCCTCCCTCTTGCACAGGGAGGTATCGGGAGAGCTATAAGCCGGCATTCCGGACAGCCCATCGAGGTTCGATCGCATGCCCGAAGTCATTTTTACCGGCGCGGCAGGACGCATTGAAGGACGCTATCATCCGGCCCAACAGAGGAATGCACCCATCGGCATCGTGCTCCATCCGCATCCGCAATTCGGCGGAACCATGAATCATCAGATCGTCTATCAGCTCTATTACGCTTTCGTGCACCGCAATTTCTCGGTGCTGCGTTTCAACTTCCGCGGCGTTGGCCGCAGCCAGGGCGCATTCGATCATGGACAGGGGGAGCTCTCGGATGCAGCCTCGGCGCTCGACTGGGCGCAATCAATCAACCCGGAGGCGCGCAGCTGCTGGATTGCCGGCTTCTCGTTCGGTGCCTGGATCGGCATGCAGCTGCTTATGCGCCGTCCGGAAATCGAAGGATTCATTTCCATCGCACCGCCTGCGAATCTCTATGACTTCTCCTTTCTTGCTCCCTGCCCGTCCTCCGGCCTGATCATCCATGGCGATCGGGACGGTGTCGTTCCGCACAAGGACATCAGCGGCCTCGTCGAGAAATTGAAAACGCAAAAAGGCATTGTCATCGAGCACAAGGTCATTCCCGGAGGGAATCATTTTTTCGACGGCAAGATCGAGCCGCTGATGGAAGCCG
Source organism: Pseudomonadota bacterium (assembly GCA_046733355.1). GTDB lineage: Bacteria > Pseudomonadota > Alphaproteobacteria > Rhizobiales > Xanthobacteraceae > VAZQ01. The sequence goes on from JBKPOZ010000117.1 coordinate 8,863, forward strand.
TCGGCGTGTATCTCGACAAGCGTCTCAAGATCGAGCGCAAACCAACCGCGGCGTGAAAATCTGATTGCAGGGTGGGTTGAGCGAAGCGAAACCCACCGCTCACTCCGCGGGATGATGGGTTGCGCTGCGGTCAACCCTCCTACAGGCCTCGCGCAATAATCCCCCCCGGCAAAGGCCGCGGTGCTCCCGTGGTGGTTGGAAAAGTAATGGGCAGACCCTTGACACTGCGCACGGCAAGAAACGCGAATGCCTGCGCCTCGAGCGCGTCGGACGACCATCCCACATCCGCGGCAGTATCGACGCGAGCCGGCGCGAGCCGCTCGCGCAGCATGCGAATCAAGGTTGGATTGCGCGTACCGCCTCCTGCCGCAATCCAGCTGCGCGGTATCTCGGGAAGAAGATCGATGGCGAGAGCGACCGAGGCGGCGGTGAGTGCCGTGATCGTTGCGGCGCCGTCCTCGGTGCTCTTACCCGCGAAGCCACCCTCCTGCGCAACCCAATGAAGGAACTCGTTGCGGTCCAGCGATTTCGGCCCCTTCTTCGCAAAGAACGGATGCGTCAAGAGCCGCTGCAGCGCAGCTTCGTCCACTTTGCCTGCGCCTGCCGCAGAGCCTCCCTCGTCCTGCGGCTGACCAGTGCGCAGCCGCAGAAAGTCGTCGATCAGCGCGTTGCCGGGCCCGGTATCAAACGCGATGAGCCGATCGCCGCTGATGAAAGTCAGATTGGCAACGCCACCAAGATTGAGCACCGCGACGGGATGCGGACGCTTGAGCATGCCGATCATGGCCTGATGGAATATCGGCACTACCGGCGCGCCTTGTCCGCCCGCCGCAATGTCAGCGGCGCGAAACTGGTAGACAACGGGTATGCCGATGCGCGCAGCCAGTGCTTCACCATTGCCGAGCTGAATGCTCAGCCGCCGATCCGGGCGATGCAGAACAGTCTGACCGTGAAAGCCGACCACGGCGAGGCCATTCTGCTCGAGCCCATTTGCGGCAAGAAATGTCTCGACTGCTTCGGCATGCATGTCGGTGACCAGCTCCTCTGCCTCGGTCAGGATCGGCGGCCGCTCCTCAGAACCAGTAAGATTGCAAGCAGCCGCAATCGCATGCCGCAGCACGTCGCGTTCACGTGCACTGTAGGGACGGTAGCCGGTCGGGCCCAGACGGCCGATGCGTTCGCCATCCGTATTGATGAGGGCGACGTCCACGCCGTCATATGACGTGCCGCTCATCAGACCGATCGCACTGAGCATGCTCATCGGACCAACCTTGGTTTCAATCGATCGACGAACCTGTTACATCAGAATCTGTTGCACCAGAACTGTTAAGACGAGCCTCGGGCGCAAGGCGACGATGGATGAGCGGATATAAATCCGAATTCTTGCACGTTCTCGCCGAACGCGGGTTCATCAAGCAGGTATCCGAGCCCGAGGCGCTCGATGCGCTTGCCGCAAGCTCGATCGTGTCCGCCTATATCGGTTTCGATTGCACGGCGCCTTCGCTCCACGTCGGTTCGCTGCTTCCGCTGATGATGCTTTATTGGCTGCAGCAGACCGGGCATCGGCCCATCGCATTGCTCGGCGGCGGGACAACGCGCGTGGGCGATCCGTCGGGGAAGGACGAAACCAGGCAGGTCCTTAGCGAGAGCGACATCGCCCGCAACCTGAGCGGTATCAGCGCGATTTTCGCCAAGTTTCTCCGGTTCGGAAACGGCGCGCAGGATGCCGTGATCGCCAACAACGCCGACTGGCTGAATGCGCTGAACTACATCGACTTTTTGCGTGATGTCGGCCGCCATTTCTCGGTGAACCGGATGCTCGCTTTCGATTCGGTCAAACTGCGGCTGGAACGCCAGCACGAGCTTTCGTTTCTCGAATTCAATTATATGATCCTGCAGGCCTATGATTTCGTTGAGCTGCACAAACGATGCGGATGCGTGCTGCAGATGGGCGGCTCCGACCAGTGGGGCAACATTGTCAACGGCATCGAGCTCGGCCGCCGCCTGCACAATGCGCAGCTGTTTGGTCTCACCTCCCCGCTGATCACCACGTCATCGGGCGCCAAGATGGGCAAGACCGCGGCCGGCGCCGTGTGGCTGAGCGCAGAGCAGGTGTCGCCCTACGCCTACTGGCAATACTGGCGCAACACCGACGATGCCGATGTGCCCAGCTTTCTCAAGCTCTTCACCATTTTGCCGCTTGGGGAGATCGGTCGATTGGCTGCTCTCAAGGGCGAAGAAATAAATGAAGCCAAGAAAGTGCTGGCGACGGAAGCGACCGCGCTCGTGCACGGCCGCGCCGCGGCGGAACAAGCAGCCGAAACCGCCCGCCACACGTTCGAGGAGGGCACTTTCAGCCGCAGCTTGCCGACCGTCGAAGTGTCACGCAGCGAGCTCGAGAGCGGGATCACCGTGCTTGCGGCTTTTTCTGCAAAGACTGGGCTCGTGGCATCGAACATGGAGGCGCGCCGTCAGATCAGGGGCGGCGGGCTCAAGGTAAATGACGTGACCGTGGTCGATGAGAAGATGGTGCTCACCCCGCGCGAGCTGACGCCTGAAGGCGTGATCAAGCTGTCGCTCGGCAAAAAGCGCCACGTTCTGCTGCAGCCGGTGTGAACACACGTCGTCATGCGCGGACTTGTTCCGCGCATCCACGACTTTCTTCCTTCTTGCGATGCAAGACTGGATGGCGACGCTGATTTAAGCCTTGTGTCCGGCTGCGGTGCAGCGCGAAGGGACCGTTCCAAACTCCGAATTTGAAAACGATCCCGGGTCTGCAGCGCATCGTGAAGCTATGCTTCACGCTGCGCTGCGCCCGGGAAACGCAATGACGTTGGGACTACCTCGGCGCGGCATAGCTCTGCGGCATGGTGGCGGCGCTGCCGCTGGGGAATGCCGCAGCATTGCTGCTGGGAAATTCGAAAAATTTGCGCAACAGTCCCGGCGCTACGGCCGAAATCGGGTTTACGCGCAACACCGGCGCTTCCGGCGGGCCGACCACTTCGTAGGTCACGCCAATCAGCCCTTCGTTGCTGCCGCCGAGGAAGAGGCCGACAATGGGAATCTGGCCGAACATGTTGTTGAGCCCATAGAGCGGGACGAAGGTGCCGCGCATGCGCACCTCGGAATGCGCGTAGTCGATATGTCCGTCGATGGTCGCGCCAATCGCCATTCCCTTGACCAGGCCGTCGTGCACGGTGAAGCGGCCGAGCGAGCGACTGAACTCGACGCGCATGCGCGTGAAGTCCACGCCCGGCGAGGGGCCGCCGGGTTGCTGCGGCGCGGCCGCAACGCGCTCCAGCGTGGGCTCGCCACGAACGGCAAAATTGGTGATGTTCAACAGGCCTTCCTGCGGCGCCTGGTCCGCGCTTTGCGGATCGACGGCGAGCCACATCGTGCCCCCGAACACCTTGGCGTAGATGTCAGTGAAGCGAAGAAATGCGCCCGCGTCGGCGGTCTCGATGTAGACGACCTGGCGCCCGTTCGTGCCGCGGCCGCGCAGATCGCCAAGCACCGTTGTGTCGCGTCCAAGCTTGGCATGAAGCGCCATGGCGATGATGATCCCGCCACGGCGCGACATGCGCAGCTCGACCGCGCGCAACGTCTCGCCGTGAAATCCGGCCACCGTGCCGAGCTTCACATCGAGATCGATATCCTTCTCCTTCTTCTTGTCTGCGGATCCGCCGGCAAAGGCAGACTTCAGCAGGCTGCGTCCGTCAAATACCTCGCCGCGCATGCTCACGCGCAACGCGCCGTCCGGGCTGCGGTCTGCTTTCAGCGTGGTCTTGTCGCGGCCCGAAAAATTGAAGGTGGGAAAATTCGCCGACACGATTTCGCCATTGCCGTCGAGCTCGACCACGCCTTTGACCGAGACGCTCGCCGACTCGATAACCAGATCTTCGAGGCGCGTAAGCTGCGGTTTGTTGATCAGGGTGAACGTGGCGCGCGCCGCATCGCCGGCCGGCTTCGACCAGCCGGGCAGCAGGTTATCGACCTTTGACGGTGTCAGATCGGCCTCGACGGTGAGGCGGTTATCGCTTTCGCGAGCGGCGAGGCGGCCACTGAGCTTGATCGGCAACGGCCCCGCAAGCGCCCTACCCAGATCGAAGCCGAGCTTGGCTCTTGCGCTCTCGTCCAGCACCGCCTGTACGCGTATCTCGGGGTCCGCCTCGCGGGTCTTGCGCAAATCGAGCGCTGCGGGACTGCCGTTGATCCTGACATCGCCGCGCATCCACTGGCCCTGATTATTGGCGTTCACCTTGAGCGAGGCCGCCTCGATCTTCTGGCCCATGATCATGCGTTCGGCCGCAAAGTTCGTGAGCTCGACGCCAATGGTGTAATTTGTTGACCCGGCAGGCAGATCCTCCTGCAAGGGAAGCCCGAGCGCGATCTGCGCGGTGACCGTGCCGCGGCTGGTCGCGGGGTCGATCGGCGTGCCGCAAAAATCGCGCAGGCGCTCGAGGGCCAGCAACTCGGCCGCCGCCGGCACCGCCCCGTCGAGCCGGAACCGGACTTTTGCGGGAGGCCCCTTCGGAAACGTGTCCGGCACCTCGAACACTCCATTGGTGATGGAGAGTTTTCGCCCGGACGCGAGCTCGACGTTGCCGCGTCCCACGTTCACGATCGCGGTGCGACCGGATATACGCACATCGATGTCGCCATCGCGGATTGCCGGTATTCCGTCGACGGGACGCAGCTCGGTCCCATGCCCGATGATCTTGATCGTCAGCCCATCCTCCGGGACGGGTGGTCCGCTCGAGCGCAACGTCGACATGGGAGCGTTCGTGGCAACCTCGATGCGCTCCACGGTGCCTCCGCTCACGTGCTCCTCTACCCATGTGCGCACCTTGGGCGCGGCGAAAACAGGCCAGAGCTTTTTGAGCGTGGACACGGACATGCGGGTGCCGGCGACCGCGATGGCCAGACGTGGATCATCCCCGGAGAAATCCAGTCCACCGGAGAGCGATACGCCGAGATGGGCGTTGCCGACATCGCCCTGCTCCACATCAATGCGCCGGTTTGCCAGATCAATGCGCAGTTGCAGCAGCAAGCGATTGAGAACGACGGCATCTCCAGGCGCCCCCGAGGCAAGCACGATGGAACCACCGGAAATCTTCACGCCCCAAACGCGCGTTCCGGGAGCCGGCGCATCGGCCTGCGCAAGCAGCGTGAAGCGATTACTTCCCGAAACCAGTTGCAGCGGCAGGAGAATCGCCTGGCGGCTTGCGTCCCAGCCGAGGTTCACTTCGGCGCGCTCGATCGGGATGCGGGAGAGCGGATCATCCACATCGATCACCACGCCTTTTTCGACGATAATCCGGCCTTCGAGCATGTGAGGCATGCCGTCGGGGCCGATATCGGCGCGAATACGCGCAGAAACCGGCAGGTCGGGCTCGTACAGTCCCTCGCCCCACCGCATCGCAAACAGCACATCCTTGATGGACAATTTCTGGGTTTCGAGATCGACGATGCGATGGCCGCGCTCACCGGGCGTGATCGCCGCGCGAATCTGCCAGGGCCGTTCGGTGCTTTGCGAGCCGAGGGTGAGCGCGACACCACCTTCCTTTGGCCGGGTCACGCTGAGATCAATGTTGGTGAAGCTCCACTGCTTGCCGGTACGCTGGTCGTCGACACTGAGATTGCCGCCCTTGAGACCGATCTCGGTGAGATCGCGCCCGTCCAAAGCTCCGGCATCGAGCGTCTCGATCCAGGCCAGCAGAGTGGCGAGCTCGGGAGCGCCGGTGCGCGCAGACGCCGCAGGAGCAGCGGGGGAGCCCGCGCCAAGCTTAAGCGGCGGCACCACGGCCTTTTCCAATGTCGAACCCGTGATCACGGGCGTGCCCGCCGCGGCGGTGACAAAGGGGCGCCTGTCCCCGCCGGCAAACACCGTCAGCGTGCTGTCCGGTTCCACCCGGATTGCCATCTCGGCTCCGACGAGGCTCAGACGCTCGGCGCGGATGCGCCCGGCGAGAAGGCTCCAGCCGGAAATTCCCACCTCGGCCTTGGGGGCGCTGGCTACGACGACGCCCTGCGTATCGCGTACCATAATGTCGCGGATGCGCAGCGATGTTCGTCCGTTGTGATCCCGCTCAAGCTGTGTGCCGCCCAGTTCAACTTCGTGGCCGGCACCGAAATTTTGCGCAATCGCAGCGCGCAGCCAGGGCGTCGCAATATCCAGAGAAATCGGACCGGTGGCGAGGCGCCAGCCGAGGCCCGCAATACCGAGCAGCACGGCCCCGCCGATGACGCCGCCGATGGCCAGCGCCTTGCGCGCGCGCGGCCGCAACAGCAATTGGCGCGTGCGCCAGAACAACAGGTTGAAGCTCAAGCGGAGCCCTGCGGCCGCAGCCACTGCGCAGGGAGCGGACGCGCGCTTGCATGCCTGTTGCGGCAACGGCGATTTGATGCTGAGACAAGCCTCCAACTTTCGGAGCGTCTCAAGCGTCGGATAAGCCTGCTGATGCGCCATGCCCCGACTTGGCGTCTCCCCGACCACCAGAGCCCACCGTCCATGCGGCGGGCCAGCCCCCAAAAGGCGGTCGACAAGCTCGCGAAAACTCTTGTGCTCCCAGCAGTTTCGCGAGTGTCACCGGACTCCTCACTGAGCCGAAAAAAGGGACGAAACGAAGGCGTCTTGGAGGCTAAACGGGCCGCGCGCCCCCAAGTGCAAGCGGCCTGGTTCCACTTATTCGGACAAAATTAACCATAATCGGCTCGAATTGGCGGCCGTTAGCGCCGGCGTAACGCCTTACGTCTTAAGCGACCGGCGGGGATTCGCGTCAAATGTCTTCGCGGCTGTTAGCCTCGCATTACGGCCAGGGCGGGCGGCGTGCTGATGCCGCCGACCCAAGGCTTCATGGAGCCGCGGAACGGCGCGCCGGCGACGGCTACACGCTCGTCCATGCCGGACGCGCGGTTCGCCTCCGACCTGTCGCGTTCTGGGTCCTGGTGGCGCTTCTCGCAGGCATGGCCGCATGGACAATCACCACCGCCACCTACTTCGCCTTCCGTGAGAACGTTCTGACCGGCCTGATCGCGCGGCAGACCGAGATGCAGTTCGGCTACGAGGACCGCATTGCCGAGCTGCGGGCCCAGGTCGATCGCATGTCCAGCCGTCAACTGCTCGATCAGGAGCAATACGAGCAGAAGCTCGAACAGATACTGCGCCGGCAGTCCGCTTTGGAATCGCGCACCAATGCGCTCAACGGGCTCGGCGACGTCACCGGCTCGGTGAGACAAGGGAGCCGCGTTGCAGGCGAGCCGCGCGTGCTCAGGCCGGGGCAAGCGAACGACAAGGGCGTGTTCCGCTTACCTCCGGACAAGGCGGCTGAGGCGCGCAACTATGCGTTGATGTCGGACGGCGTAGGCGGCGCCATCGCCCGGCTGAATGCATCACTCGACTGCGTCGAGCAGCAACAGGCGGCCACGCTCAGCATCATCGAGGACAATTACGAGACCAGGGCACGGCGCATGCGCAGCATTCTTTCCGAGCTGGGAGTGAGCGTGCTGCGCGGCGCCGGGCCGGAGCACGCGCCGGCCATGGGCGGCCCTTTCATTCCCGCCCGCCTGCCAAAAGAAAGCATCGGCTTCGAGCGCCAGCTTCAGCGCATCAGTGTCGCACGTAATCATGTGCACCGTCTCAACCGCGCGCTGATGAACGTTCCAGTTCGCAAGCCCATGGATGGCGAGATCGATCTCGTCTCCGGATTCGGCGTGCGGCTTGACCCTTTCAGCGGCTCGCCCGCGATGCATACCGGAATCGACATTCATGGCGAGGTGGGTGAGTCGGTGCGCGCCACCGCGGACGGCGTTATCTCTGCGGCGGGCTGGAGCGGCGGATACGGACGATCGATCGACGTCGATCATGGCAATGGCCTGTCGACCCGCTATGCGCATCTGTCCTCCATTGATGTGCGCGTGGGGCAAAGCGTCAAACCCGGGCAGATCATCGGCCGGCTTGGTACGAGCGGCCGCTCGACCGGCCCGCATCTGCATTACGAGACGCGCGTTCGGGGCGAAGCCGTCGATCCGCAAAAATTCCTGCGCGCAGCGCAAAGGCTCGACAGCGCGATCTAGCGGCGCAGGCGAATTTCGCCCTGCGCAGGTTCGCTCCTCGCTTGCGGCACCGGCTCTGCGGGCCTCTTTATTGCGAGCAGCAGGTTCGATTCGTGCGGGTGGAAACGGTAGCCGATGCCGAAATCGATGGGCGGAGCGCTGCGGAAAAGCGCCGCGAGATCGGCTTGATACCTGCCCGGAAAGACGCCGATCGGACCTAGATAGCGGCCATACGGCTGCAGATCCCATTCCTTGCGGTTGAAATAGCGCAGCGGAATGCCCGAATCATCCTGTACCATCACCGCGATATTCGCGAGCACGAAGTCGCGCACCGCCGTGAACGCGCCGGAGTGCAGCAGGTAGGAATCGCTCTTGATGAAGCCGTTGCCGGGCCCGAGCGATTCGCAGAACTTCAGAAACTTGCTGCTCTTCACCCCGTCGTTCGAAATATCCGTGCTGAAGTAATAGAGCGTGCGCGCCTCCCCGTCATTGCCGGAGAAGGTGATCCTGACACCGCGCGCTACATTGCCGCGTACCGGGTCATTATCGGGCTGCACTGCGCCATCGTCGTCGAGCCGTATCGCAGTGACCTCGCGGATGGTCTTTCCCGAGCGCGCCAGGAATACGTAAAGAATCGGCAACGTCCCGTTGATCTGCCCGCCGTGCAGATCCGATTTCATATGCTGGGTGATGAAGAAGCTGTACGACATGATGGAGTTGAGCGAATAGCGCAGCCGGGCGAGGTTGGCGGGGAGCGATCCACGCATGGTGGTGAGGTCCGGCACGTTTCCGACCGGCTCGCGAGCGGCCAGCACGAAAGTCTTTGATTCGGGGAAGAAGGCGTTGACGTACAGAAAGTCCGGGCCGCTGAACATGTAGAAGGTGGTGGGCCGCGCGGCGCCAAGATGCTTGCCCGACCAGGCGCGGATGCGCGCGAGCTGCCGCTGCTCGACGCGCGCAAAGGCGCCGTCGAAAGCCTGTGCATGCTGTTGCCAGCTGCGATCGGTCAGCCGGACGAGCGGGGATTCCGCGGACGGCGGCAGACCGGCAAGAAAGCGCGCAGTATCGTTCGCCGATGGAGCATCGGCGGCGCGCGTCGGCGCGACCGCCGCAAGGAAAAGAGCCGCCGCGGCGACGAGAATGATTCTGCGCTCAACCATGCGGACGGAAATCAGGTTGACCTTGCAAGGTCCGGAGCAGTCCAGGTCCGCGACAAGCAGTACACGGCGAGGCCCGACGCCATCATAAGGAGCCCGATGAACGACTGCAGCGGACGCTCCGTCACCAGGTAATACATCATGAAGGCGGTCACGCAGAGAAAGATCAACGGGGTGACCGGGTAGCCCCAGGCTCGATAAGGTCGCGGCAAATGAGGCCGTGAGATGCGCAGCTTGATCACCCCGAGCACCGCGAGAAACGAGCAGCCGAGCAGTCCGAACTGGATGAAATCGAGCACTGCCTCAAAGCTTTGCGTCAGCAGCATCACGGTGGCGACGATGAGCTGGAACAGGACAGCGCGCGTCGGCACCCCGTTGCGCGAGCGATACGCGAAAAGGCGCAACATGGGGATGTCCTCGCCCATCGTCGCGCTCACGCGCGGGCCGATCCACATCATGGCGCTGATCGAGGAGATGAGACCCAGGCAGATCAGTCCGCCTATGATGCGGCCGCCCAGATCGCCAAAAACGAATTTGCCGGCGATGACGGCCACATCGAGCTGGCCGGCGAGCTGATTGATCGGCGCCGCGTACAGAAACAGCGCATTGAGGGCGACATAAAGGACGATAACGATCGATGTTCCGATCAGCAGCGAACGGGGCAGGCTGCGCTGCGGCTGATGCATTTCGCCGACGATGTAGGTCGCGGCATTCCAGCCGGAATACGAGTACATCACGAAAACCAGGCTGATCGCGAAGGGTGCGCTGATCACATAGCGCGCATCGGCAGCCGACGGCGCGAACGAGATCGGCTGCGGCTTTGCGAGCGCGAAGCCGGCAACCAGAAACGCGACGATCAGGCCGACTTTGAGAACAGTCCACGCCACCTGGAAGACGCTGCTGTCGCGGATGCCGCGTAGCCCGATCAACGAAACGGTCCAGACCACGGCGAGGCCTAATGCCAGGGGCGGCACGCCGGGAAAAATCGCCTTGCCGTACTCGCCGAATGCCATGGCCGCGAGCGCCACGGGCGCGGCGAAGCCAACGGTTGCCGAGAGCCAGCCGGCGAGGAAGCCGACTGCAGGATGATATGTCTCTTTGAGAAAATTGTACTCGCCGCTCGAGCGGGGAAACATGGCCGCGAGCTCGCCATAGGAAAACACGCCGCAGAGCGCGACCACGCCGCCAACCGCCCAAAGCAGCAGCAGCGCGAACCCGGACGGGATTCCCTGCACCTGGAATCCGAGACTCGTGAAAACGCCGACGCCGACCATGTCGGCAACGACAATCGCGGTCGCGGTCAGCGTAGAAACGCGCAATCGAATTTGCGGGACCACGGGGACCGGAGCCGGGTTTGCAACATCCACTATGGCCATGCGCGCCTTCCCGCCCCTCGCCTAGGTTGGGCTTTTTATATTAACCATAGGCATTACTACGGCATAAATATTTTCGGGCTTTTTCAGCGTTAAGGATCAGTAAGTTTATAGGCGTATTAATTTCGTCACAGGTGGACGGGTGAGCGGATGGCGGGCACGTCCCTGTCTGGGACAATCCTCGCCAAAGCCGAACATTCAGGGGTTTTGCTCGCGGGTGGCCGGCAATCGGCCTCACAATGCGGACATATTCTAGTGGTGTTTTGACTTCCATTCTCGGGGGAGAGTTCCGGCGAAAGATGTGCCTGTCTTGTGTGCGGAGCTGCCGCACACGCAGCGCGTCTGACTCGGAGCTGTGTGGGGATGATTGCAGCGGGATCGCAAATCCCGGAGAGCAGCACGTGTCGTTTCGCGGGGGCGTGCGGGACGGGGTTGGGCCGGCGTTGGCTCTCCCCGGCGCTCATCCTGCTGCCATGCCTGCTGTTGCAAGGCTGTGGAAATTCCGAGAGCAGGGCGCCGCCCAAAGACGAGGCGTCACTGCCGCGATTCGCAACGAACAAGGGCGACCGTCTTTTTGCCCGTGCCGACGTGAGCGGGGCTTCACACCCGGCTGCCGTCGATACTTTCGCGGATCGGTATTCGGCTGCCGACAGCTTCGGTTCGAGCTCGGCCCGCCGGACGAGCAGCCTGCCGCCCGGATCCTACCGGGTTGCCTCGTTATCACCTGAGGTGCCGTACGCACTGCCGACCGCCAAGCAGCCGCAGACGCGGCTGATCGGCTTCGAGAACTCCGCTTTCCCGTATCCCGGCGGCGGCAAGGGCGGACACTACAGCGACAATCGGGTGCTGGTGCACGTGCCCGAGGGATTCGACGTGCGCAAGCCGGGTGTCATCGTGGTGTTCTTCCACGGCCATCGCGCGACGCTCGAGCGTGACGTGCGCGACCGTCAGCTGCTTCCGGCGCAGATTACCGAATCCGGCGTCAATGCCGTCCTGCTCGCGCCGCAACTCGCCTACGATGCGGCGGATTCGAGCGCCGGCAAGTTTTACGAACGGGGCGGCCTCAAGCGATTCGTCGAGGAGGGCACCCAGCATCTCGCCCGCGTCTATGGCGATGCGCGCGCGGCTGAGGCGTTCAACAAGATGCCGGTCGTCATCGTCGCCTACAGCGGCGGCTTCATGCCTGCGGCCTGGAGCCTGCAGGTGGGAGGGCTGGGCAAGCGGGTTATCGGGGTGGTGCTGCTCGACGCTGTCTATGGGCAGTTGGACAAGTTCGCCTCATGGATTTTCAAGAACCGCAAGGGGTTCTTCGTCAGCTCCTATACCGCGCATAACAAGGCACGCGACGACGAGCTGGAAAAAATGGTTCGCGAGCACGGTATCACGGCGGTGCATGAGCTCAATGGCCCGCTGAAGCCCGGCTCGGTTGCATTCCTCGCCACGCGCGACGGTGTCAACCACCGCGATTACGTCACACGCGCGTGGACGGCGCACCCGGTCAAGGACATCCTCGACAAGATCGCGCAGCGCTGAATTTTACGCGCCTGCTCGCAGCGCGTGGAATAACGCGCCGCAGCCAGCCGAATAGAACCTTCGTAGGGTGCGCAAAGGGGTGCTGAGCTCTGCACTGGCGTACTACGCGCATGGTTGGCGCGCCCGTGCGCACGCGGTCCGTTATTCCGCAGCGCTGGCCGGCGTGCGCACGGCGCGCGCACAACCCGAGATCGATGAACGGCCTTCATCGCGCGCCTTTGCCCACCCTACGTCGCTTGGCGATCTTGCTCCAGGCTAATCGACGTCGGCGACTTCGGCCGGCTCGGTACCGAAGGCGCGCTGCGCCAGCGCCGCCTCCATGAATTGATCGAGATCGCCGTCGAGCACGGCGCCGGTGTTCGAGGTGGAAATGCCCGTGCGCAGGTCTTTGACCATCTGATAAGGCTGCAGCACGTATGAGCGGATCTGGTGGCCCCAGCCGATATCGGTCTTCGCCGCCTGCTCGGCAGCCGCCTTCTCCTCGCGTTTCTTGAGCTCCATTTCGTAAAGCCGCGCGCGCAGCATCTGCCACGCCTGCGCTCGGTTGCGGTGCTGGGAGCGGTCGTTCTGGCAATACACCACGATATTCGTCGGGATATGCGTCAGCCTGATCGCCGATTCCGTCTTGTTGACGTGCTGGCCGCCCGCTCCGCTCGCCCGCAGCGTGTCGACCCGCACGTCCGATTCCTTGATGTCGACCTGGATGCGATCGTCGATCACCGGGTAGACGTTCACGCTCGCGAAGGAGGTATGCCGCCGGGCGTTGGAATCGAACGGCGAGATGCGAACCAGGCGGTGCACGCCGTTCTCCGTCTTGAGCCAGCCATAGGCGTTGCGTCCCTTGATGGCGATGGTGGCCGACTTGATGCCCGCCTCCTCGCCCTCGTTTTCTTCCATAAACTCGATCTTGTAGCCGTGCTGCTCGGCCCACCGCGTATACATGCGCAACAGCATGTTGGCCCAGTCCTGGCTCTCGGTGCCGCCCGCGCCGGCATGCACTTCGACATAGGTGTCGTTGGCGTCGGCCTCGCCGGAAAGCAGCGCTTCCGTCTCGCGCCTGGCGACCTCGGATTTCAGACGCTTGAGCGCCTGCTCAGCTTCGAGCACGACCTTCTGATCCTTCTCGCTTTCGCCGAGCTCGATCATGGTGAGCTGGTCGTCGAGCTCCCGCTCGATGCGTCCCATCGCGCCGAGCTGGTCCTCGAGCGCGGTGCGCTCCTGCATCACGCGCTGCGCGCGTGCCTGATCGTTCCAGAGATTGGGGTCTTCGGCCTGCCGATTTAGCTCCGCGAGCCGCGCGCGCGCCTTGTCAACGTCAAAGATGCCTCCTCAGCAGTCCGATTGACTGCTTGATCTCGTCGACCAGGTTCTGGATTTCCGCGCGCATGCAGCACCGTCAGATATATTCGGCGCAATGTAGGGTGGGTTGAGCGAAAGCGAAACCCACCACGCGACGTTGCGAGAGCTTGAGAGATGATGGGTTTCGCTGCGCTCTACCCATCCTACGAAGCTCGGCCGGGATGTCGAGCTCAGAGATGCTAATAGAGCCCGCCGGTTCCTGTGCGCACCGCACGGTCAGCCTCGGGCGAGACGCCCAGCGGGCGACCTTCGGCATCGGTCACGCCAATGACGGCATAGTTGTCCGGCGGCGCGGTGCCCGGCTTGAAAGCCTCAAGAATCACGCGCTGATCGCCCGGCCCGGCGCGCATCCCGGTCTTGGGGTCGATGCGAATGAGTTTAATCCCTGCCGGCACCCGGAATGGAACCGCCGGCTTATCCGCGAGCGCGACCTTCATAAAGTCTTTTACAATAGGTGCGGCGAGCAACCCGCCGGTCATGCCATGGCCGAGGTGACGTGGCTTGTCGTAGCCGAGGTAAACGCCCACCACGAGGTCGGGCGAGAAACCGATAAACCAGGCGTCCTTCTCGTCGTTTGTGGTGCCCGTCTTGCCTGCAATCGGCTTGCCCACTTCCTTGACAACGGTAGCGGTGCCGCGCTGGACTACCCCCTCCATCATCGAGGTGATCTGGTACGCGGTCATCGAATCGAGCACACGCTCGCTGTTGTCAACGAGCGTCGGCTCGTTCTGATTTTCCCACTTGGCGGCCTCACAGCCGCGGCACTCGCGTGCGTCGTGCCGATAGATGGTGTGCCCATAGCGGTCCTGAATGCGGTCGATGAGCGTCGGCTGGATCTTCTTGCCGCCGTTGTCGAACATCGCATAGGCGCCCACCATCTTCAGGAGCGTCGTCTCGCCGGCGCCGAGCGCGAAGGAAAGATAGGGCGGCAGGCTGTCATACACGCCAAAACGCTTGGCATACTCGCCGATGAGCGGCATGCCCACGTCCTGGGCAAGTCGGACGGTCATGACGTTGCGCGACTGCTCGATGCCGAAACGCAGTGTTGAAGGTCCGAAGAATTTTTTCTGGTAATTTTCCGGCGCCCAGATGCCACTGCCCGTGTCGATCTCGATCGGCGCATCCAGGAGGACGGTGGAAGGCGTGTAGCCGTTGTCAAGGGCCGCTGCATACACGATGGGCTTGAACGAGGAGCCGGGCTGGCGCAGCGCTTGCGTGGCGCGATTGAACTGACTCTGGTCGTAGGAGAAGCCGCCCACCATCGCCAACACGCGCCCGGTCTGCGGATCCATGGCCATCATGGCGCCGGAGATTTCCGGAACCTGGCGCAGCCGGAACTGGTCCTCGCTGCCGGCAATCGGCTCGACATACACGATATCGCCGACTTGCAGCACCTGCGTGACCTTGGCGGGTGCCTTGCCGCGGTTCGGTCCGCTCGCAGGTTTTGCCCATTTCACGCCGTCGAGCGGAATCGTCCCGGTCTGGCGGGCCTTCGAGACGGCACCGCCCGGGTCGCGTCCGGGCTGCAGCCCGATGCGCGCCGACGCATCGGCCGTCTCGAGCACGACTGCGAGGCGCCAGGGCGCCACATCCGAGAGCGCCTTGATCTCGGCAAGCTTGCTTCCCCATTCGCCGGCGCCTTCGAGCTTCGCAACCGGCCCCCGGTAACCCTGCTTTTCATCGAACTGCACGAAGCCTTCGACCAGAACCTTGCGCGCGAGCACCTGCAGTTTCGGATCGAGCGTGGTGCGCACGGAGAGACCGCCTTCGTAGAGCTTCTTCTCCGAATATTTCTCAGAGATGTAGCGGCGGACCTCCTCGGCGAAATATTCGGCAGCGAAGACATGCGCACCGCTCGGGCGCTGCGTGATTTTGAGCGGCTCCTTCTTTGCCTTATCGGCTTCCTGCGCCGTGATGTAACGATCCTCGGCCATGCGCTCGATGACGTAGTTGCGCCGCTCGATCGCACGATCGCGCTGCCGGAACGGATGATAGTTGTTGGGTGCCTTCGGCAGGGCCGCGAGATAGGCGGCTTCCGCAATCGACAGCTCGTGCACCGATTTGTCGAAATAGAGCAACGACGCGGCGGCCACCCCGTAGGCGCCCATGCCGAGATAGATTTCGTTCAGATAAAGCTCGAGAATTCTTTCCTTGGAGACCGCGCGCTCGATCTTCATTGCGAGCAGCGCCTCCTTGATCTTGCGGGCAAAGGAAACCTCGGGGGTGAGCAGGAAGTTCTTTGCCACCTGCTGGGTAATCGTGGAGGCACCCTGCGGCCGGCGGCCGCTTCCATATTGCTGGATGAACAGCAGACTGGCGCGCGCGATGCCGGAAAAATCTACGCCGCCATGCTCGTAAAAGTTCTTGTCTTCCGCGGCGATGAAAGCGTTGGTTACAAGCTTCGGAATGGCCTGAATGGGCAGATAGAGACGCCGTTCGCGGGCGTATTCCGCAAGCAGCGAGCCGTCAGCAGCATGCACCCGCGTCATCACCGCGGGCTCGTAATCCTGCAGCTGGGAATAGTCGGGCAGCGACTTCGAATAATGCCAGAGGAGGCCCGCGGCAGCAGCGACCGCAACGACGAATATGATGGTGCCCGCCGCAAACAACAGGCCGAGGAAGCGCAGCATCAAGCGCATCGGCTAAATCCCCCTGCGCACAGCCTTGCGTCCGCGGGGGCACGCCTCGTGCCGTCCGACATGCGATTGGCCCCCCTGCAGGCGCATATTTTCGCCCTGCCTAGACCACCTAAGTCGCGCCGTTTTATGTTGAAACTGAGGCTGGAAAATCGCTCAGTTCGGCGCGCTCCCTGCAAGCCGGGTGCTGAAATAGGTATCCACAGCCTGCACCATCGCATCGCTGGTTCGCTCGCGCCATTCGGGCGAAACCAGCGATTGGATATCGGCCTTGTTCGTGACGAATCCCAGCTCGACCAGGACCGATGGGATATCGGGGGCCTTGAGCACCACAAACGCCGCCGACTTCAACGGATGCTGGTGCAGCCGGGCCGCCGAGCGCATGGCGCTCACCAGTGCCTGCGCAAACTGAACCGAGAACGTCTTGGTCTCGCGGCGGGCGAGGTCAATGAGAATTCCTGCGACATCCTTGGGCTCGGATGAAAGGTCGAGCCCGGCGATAATGTCAGCCTGGTTCTCGGTGGCTGCGACACGCGCCGCACGCGCATCGGATGCGCGCTCGGAAAGCGTATAGACGGTGGCGCCTTGGGCATCGCCCTCCCCGCGCGCGAGCGCATCCGCGTGTACCGAGATGAACAGCGCAGCCTGGCGCGCGCGCGCGAACCCCACGCGCTCTGCCAGAGGCACGAAGCTGTCGTCGGTGCGCGTCATCGCCACGCGATATTTTCCGGTCTTCTCGATCTTATCGCGCAGCAGTAGAGAGAAATCGAGAACGATGGTTTTCTCCACCTCCCCGCTTGCAGCCCTCGTGCCATTGTCGATACCGCCGTGCCCCGGATCGATGACCACCAAGGGTCGCGGATCACTGCCTGCCTTGATTTCCGGTTGCGGCTCGATCCTGCGACTCTCCGGCGACCTGTTTTCGAGAGCGACCATGCGCATGAAGGCTTCGCGGTCCGTCGCCGCAAGGTCGAGAACCAGGCGTGCTGGCTGCTCGTTCGCGGCATCCAACACGAACACCTTGTCGATGCGCGCCGGCCCTGTGAGATCCAGCACCAGGCGTGAGCCGCCGGGCATGACGAGACCAAAACGGAAGGCCTTGATAAGGCCGCGGCCGCTCTCGCCGGTTTTGGGCCGGAGGCGGAAAGTGACCTGCGGCATGTCGATGACCACGCGATAAGGGCTGGCGAGCGCAAAGGCGTGGACATCTATTTTTTCGGAGAGATCTACGACCAACCGCGTCTGAGCTTCGTCGCCGCCCAGGCGCACATCGGTTGCGACCGGGAACTCGCCCGCCACGCTGGGCGCCGATGGGCGAGCCACGGCATTGCTCCGACCCGCGGCATGCGCCTGGCCCACAACGAGCAAACCCAGCAGCAAGGCAACGCTGATTGCGCGCATCAGCATGACTTTGGCCCCTCGACAACGCCTATTTCTTACTCGATTAGGATCGCGCCGTTA
Source organism: Pseudomonadota bacterium (assembly GCA_046733355.1). Classification (GTDB taxonomy): domain Bacteria; phylum Pseudomonadota; class Alphaproteobacteria; order Rhizobiales; family Xanthobacteraceae; genus VAZQ01. Next base: position 26,437 of record JBKPOZ010000117.1, read on the forward strand.
ATCTGAACTTAAGAGAGACCCGCCTGGCAATGCAGCAACGTGCAATCCGCTGCCGCCGTCCTCTCTTGCAAGATCGCGAATGGGCCTCTATTAAAAGCCTGCTGACGAGTTCCACGTCCCCATGGCGCCAATCGGACGCCGACTGCGCAAAAGGCCTCCCATCATCGCAAAGAGTGTTTGGGCGCAGTGGGTCGGGTCGGCGCGGCACAATCTGCGCTGCTCGGGGCTTCCATGTTCTTGTGGACGGCCGCACCAAGGCCGGGGCGGCAAGTGTCCGCTGCAAGACGCCGGCCTATGCTGGGACTCCTGTTCGAGTCGCCGCAAATCGTCAGCAACATAGGCGCGGCATCGGCCTGCCGCGTCGGAACGGACCAAAACGGTCATGCTAGGATTACGCGTCGAGATCAGGGCTGCCGAGTTCCCCAGGATGGTGTCGCGCCGCGACGCTGCGGCCCCGATGTCGGCGCCCCTTTCCGCATCAATTGAATCAGCCTCAGTCCGGTTTCTGGTTATCTCGGCCCGCGCCGCTCCGTTGGCGCGATCAGGCCGCAGGCCGGCCGGCCAGCAAGAGATTAGTCAATGCCAAACAAAATGCTCATCGATGCCACGCATCCGGAGGAGACCCGAGTCGTTGTTGTGCGTGGTCAGCACGTCGAGGAATTCGACTTCGAATCCGCGAATCGGAAGCAGCTTCGCGGTAACATCTATCTAGCCAAGGTCACGCGCGTCGAGCCGTCATTACAGGCGGCCTTCGTTGATTACGGTGGCAACCGCCACGGCTTTCTGGCTTTCAGCGAAATTCATCCGGACTACTATCAGATCCCGATCGCCGACCGGCAGGCGCTGATCGCCGAGGAGGAACGCGCCCAACGTGCCGCGGAAGCCGAGGCTGAACACCAGGCGACCGCGCGGCATCGCGCGGCGGAGCGTTCGCGCGACGAGATCAAAAGTGAGCGGGCCGACACAGAAGCTGATTTCCAAGGCGTTGTAACAGGACACGCCACGGCTGCGGAGCCGCACGGCGCCGAGTCGGCAGCCGAAACAATCAGCGCGGAGCCCACAGCACTGGAAGTGCCTGCCGAATCGATAGCCAACACATCTGCGGCAATGCCTTCGGAAATGCCGATCAATTTGTCGGAGCTGAATGAAACCAGCGCAGCCGAGCCAATCCCCGGCGCGCGTGAGCAGGTCGGGACGGAACGGGATTTGGAGCAGCCCTCCGGGACGCTTCAAGCTGCTGCGGACACTGGGGACAACGGGCGTTCCGCTGGGACGACGGCGAGTAACGTCACCGAAGTGGCCGCGGTGGAAACCGAGGAGCTCGTCGAATCGGTTGGCGGCGCCGATGCGATGGAAGAAGTTCCCGAACGCACGCCACGGCTGCGCCGCCAATACAAAATTCAGGAGGTGATAAAGCGCAGGCAGGTCATGCTCGTGCAGGTCGTCAAGGAGGAACGTGGCACGAAAGGCGCGGCGCTGACGACCTACCTCTCGCTCGCGGGACGCTATTCGGTTCTCATGCCCAATACCGCACGTGGCGGCGGCATCAGCCGCAAGATCACGAACGCCGAGGATCGCAGGCGGCTCAAGGAAATCGCCCAGGAGCTGGAAGTGCCGGAGGGCATGGGCGTGATCCTGCGCACCGCCGGAGCCAGCCGCACCAAGAGCGACGTCAAGCGCGACTTCGAATACCTGTTGCGGGTCTGGGAAACGGTACGGGATTTGACGCTCAAATCGACGGCGCCGAAGCTCGTTTACGAGGAAGGCTCGCTGATCAAACGCTCCATTCGCGACCTCTATAACAAAGACATCGATGAAATTCTGATCGCCGGCGAGGAGGCGTACGACCAGGCGAAAGATTTCATGCGCATGATCATGCCCAGTCACGTCCGAAACGTGAAGGCGTATGAGGGCACGTTACCGATTTTCACGCAATACGGCATCGAGAATCAGCTCGACGCCATGTTCAGCCCGGTCGTGCAGCTGCGCTCCGGCGGATACATCGTGCTCAATCAGGCCGAAGCGCTCGTCGCCATAGACGTGAACTCCGGTCGCGCCACGCGCGAGCATCACATCGAGGACACCGCGCTGAAGACCAACCTGGAGGCTGCCGAGGAGATCGCCCGGCAGTTGCGCCTGCGGGACCTTGCCGGCTTGATCGTGATCGATTTCATCGACATGGACGAGAAACGCAACAATCGCGCGGTCGAGCGCCGCCTTAAGGAATGCCTGCGTCACGATCGTGCGCGCATCCAGGTCGGGCACATCTCTCATTTTGGGCTGCTGGAAATGTCGCGCCAGCGCATCCGTTCGAGCGTGCTCGAAAGCTCGACCGATAAATGTCCAAACTGCGGCGGCACAGGACACGTGCGCTCGGTTTCTTCCGTGGCGCTGCAGCTCCTGCGCGCCATTGAGGAGACGCTGCTCAAGGGTGCCACGCACAATTTGACCGTGCGTACTCGCGCGGACATTGCGCTTTATCTCCTCAACCACAAGCGCGCGCATCTGCGCGCGTTTGAGGAGAGATTCCGCATCTCAATCCTGGTCAATGCCGATGCGAGCATCGCCGGACAGGTCTCGTTTCTCATCGAGAAGGGCGAGCAGGTGCATAGCCTGGAGCAGGCAAAGGCATTGCCGGCCCAGACAGCAAGCGCCGAGATGCAGCCGCCACCCGAGGAGGAGCATGAACTTGACGAAGAGAGGGTCAACGAATCGGCCGCAGTGGAAGAAGTCATGTCATTGTACCCGAGCTCACCCGGGGAAACGTCGGATGAGCGAGGTGCGGACGAGCCTGAGCTCGAGCGACCATCACATCAGGCGCAGGCGCGCAAGCGCCGGCGGCGCCGCCGTGGTCGTCGCGGCGGTGAGAGCCGCGAGCACGAAGATTTCGCGCATGAGGACGCCATTGCAGAGGCGGGTGGACGTTCTGATGAAGAGCATGAACAGCGGGAGACGGTGGACCACGCTGGAGACTCTGAGCGAACGCGTGCCAATGGAGGGCGCGGTCGCCGGCGCCGGGGACGACGGGGCGGGCGTGAACACCGCCGCGATCAGACGGCAGCACGCGAAGATGAGTTAAGCGGATCGACGCTCGGGCATACATCCTCCGATGCCGACCCTGGCGGCACTTCGGGGGCAGAGCCCGCGCAGATAACGGCGGTGGAGCCGGTACATCCCACACCAGAACCGCCGCTCGAGCACGTGAATGTCGAGGCGCATCAGCATCCAGCGGAGTCGGGCGGGGCCAAATCCGCAACCAGCGAACAGGCGCGTCGACGTTCTACCGTGCGCGAGCCTGCGCTCGTCGCATCGCAGGACCACGCGAGCAGCCAACAGGACAACAGTCCCAAGCCCGGAGCCATCGAGCCCGTCATATCCAGCTCGACAGAGAGCGAGCGCGATGAGCGACCGCCGAAATCGGGGTGGTGGAGCAAACGCATTTTCGGGCGAAGCTGACGCACACCGCTGCAGGACGCATGTATGCGCAGCCGCTGGACCGAGGATGACGCCCAGGCTGCGGTTGAACGCTTTAGCAGGGACCAGATCGACCTTGACTTCGCGCTGCGCATCTACAGCACGCGGCTGCTTGGCGAGGTGGGCGAGCTTGTGCAGCATGGAGGCGGCAACACATCGCTGAAAACAGCGACGGCTGACATCTTTGGCGACAACGTTGCAGCCCTGCGCGTCAAGGCCTCCGGGGCGGAAATGGCGACAATCGACGCGAGCGGTTTTGCCGCTGTGCGGCTCGATCGCATGCAGAAGCTGCGCACGCGTGCCGCCCTTTCCGAGCGAGAGATGGCGCGCCTGCTGCGCGCGAGCCTGCTCGATCCCGAGGCGCCCAATCCCTCGGTCGAGGTCCTGCTGCATGCATTTTTGCCGCACAAATTTGTGGACCATACGCACGCAAGCGCTGTGCTGGCGCTCACGGATCAGCCGAACGCAGAGGCCATCTGCAACGAGGTCTATGGCGTACGGATCGGGTTTGTTCCATACGCCATGCCGGGCTTGCCGCTCGCCCGCCTCGCCAGTGAGGTTTATCACAAGGCACCGCGCGTCGAAGGTCTGCTGCTCGAGAAGCACGGCCTCTTCACCTTCGGGGAAAGCGCGCGCGAATCCTATGAGCGCATGATCGCGCTCGTTTCGCTCGCCGAGGAGCACATTGCCAGGCGCCGGAAGGCAGTATTCGTCTCAGTTTCCCTGCCCAAGTCGATTGCGCCTGTAGCTGCAGTGGCGCCGGTAGTGCGCGGCGCGTGCAGCCGAAAGAGCGGCGATACATGGCAACGCTCGATCCTGGCGTTCCGCACCGGTCCGGGCATCCTGGACTTCGTCAACGGGGTGGAGCTGAGCCGCTATGGCCGGGCAGGTGTAGTCACTCCCGACCACGCGCTGCGCATCAAGAACTGGCCGCTCATTCTGCCCGCGCCCGAGGATGGGGAGCTTACCGGCTTCCAGACCGCTGCGCGCACAGCCGTGGGCACATTCGTCGCCGCATACGAAGCGTATTTTGCCCGCCAGAATGCGCGCGTCGGAAATATCAAGAAAATGCTCGATCCGATGCCGCGCGTGGCGCTCGTGCCCGGGCTCGGGCTCTTCGGAATCGGGCGCAGCCATAGAGCGGCGGCGATAGCCGCCGACATCGCGGCGAGCGCAATCGCCGTCATCAGCGATGCGGAAGCCATCGGCCGTTTCGAATCAATCTCGGAAGCCGACGTGTTCGACATGGAATACTGGTCGCTCGAGCAGGCGAAGCTTGCAGCGCCCCCGGAGCAGCCTTTGCTCGGACAGATCGCCGTGATCACCGGCGGAGCGGGCAGCATCGGCAGAGCAACCGCCAAGGCCTTCGCGTCGGCAGGAGCCGAAATCGCCTTGCTCGACCTCAACGAGAAGCGTGCGAGCGAACTCGCGGCGAGCATTGGCGGGGGCGCGCTGGCGCTGCAGTGCGATGTCACCGATGCGGCTTCCGTGGAGGGCGCTTTTGACACGATCGCCGAGGCATTCGGCGGCGTCGATATCCTGGTCTCGAACGCAGGTGCTGCCTGGCAGGGCAAGATCGGTGACGTCGACGAATCGGTGTTGCAAGAAAGCTTCGACTTGAATTTCTACGCGCATCAGCGCGCCGCGCAGGCGGCAGTTCGAATCATGCGCCTCCAGGGCACTGGAGGTTGCCTGTTGTTCAATGTTTCCAAGCAGGCAGTGAACCCCGGCACAAATTTCGGGCCGTATGGGCTGCCGAAAGCCGCGACGCTTTTCCTGGTGCGTCAATACGCGCTTGAGTATGGCGCCGACGGTATTCGCGCCAACGCAGTCAATGCCGATCGCATTCGGTCTGGCCTGGTCACCGATGACTTCATCGCCGAACGTGCGCGCGCGCGCGGGATGAACACAACCGAATACCTGACGGACAACCTGCTTCGCTGCGAGGTTAATGCCGACGATGTGGCGCTCGCCTTTCTGCACCAGGCTTTGGAGCTGAAAACGACCGCGAACGTCACGACTGTCGACGGTGGCAACATCGCCGCCGCGCTGCGCTAGCGCGCTTCCTTCACGGCTTGAGCCAGTTCCCGATCCGGGAAATCGCCTCATGCATGTCCTCGCGAGAGCTGGCATAGCAAAGGCGAATGAAATGACGACCGTTGATGGGGTCGAAATCCAAGCCGGGCGTAACGGCCACATGGGTTTCTGCAAGCAGCCGCCTGGCGAATTCGAGACTGTCGCCGCTGAATTGGGATACGTCGGCATAAAGATAGAACGCGCCATCCACTGGAAGCATCCTGTTGAGACCAGCCGCTGGCAAGCCCTGGAGCAGGATGTGCCTGTTCTCCTCGTATCCATGTTTTACCGCTTCCATTTCGGGTCGGCCGTCGAAGGCTGCCTCGGCCGCGATCTGCGAGACCGTCGGCACCGAGATTGCAAGGTTTCCTTGCAGCCTGTCGATGGCGCGCACGAGCGACGGCGGCACCACCATCCAGCCGATGCGCCACCCGGTCATGCAGAAATATTTTGAGAACGAATTGATAATGACGGCACTCTCGGAGAGCTTGGCCGCGGTCTCGGCAGGAAACGCGTAGTTGAGACCATGATAGATTTCGTCGGAGATGAAGCGGATGCCTTCGCTCGCCGCCGCAGCCAGGAGAACGTGCAGAGCCTCAGGTGTGCTCATGGTGCCGGTTGGATTGGCGGGACTTGCGACCACGACGCCTTTGAGGGGGTCGCGGCGATGCTCACTCAGCAGCAATTCGGGAGTAATGGACCAGCGCGTGGCCTGGCTCGTCTGCAACAGCACCGGCCTGCAGCCCAGCGCGCTGAGGATGTGCCGATAGGGCGGATAGCCGGGAAGCGCAATCGCGACGCGATCGCCGGCTTCGAACAGCGAGAGAAAGGCCAAGACAAAAGCGGCAGACGAGCCCGTGGTGACGATGACGCGTTCGGGGTCGAGACTGATCCCGTAAAGTTCGCGATAGTGCCGCGCGATGCGCGTGCGCAGAGCGGGCATGCCCAAAGATTCAGTGTAGCCGAGGCGGCCACGCGTGAGCGCCGAGCGGGCGGCGGCAATGGCGCAAGAGGGCGGCGCGGCCGCGGGCTGACCAACCTCCATATGAATGACATGCCCACCTTGCTCCTCGATGCGCGCCGCCGCCGCCATCACGTCCATCACCATGAACGCGGGCACATCGCTGCGGCTGGAGGGCGCAATCAGGCGTTTTGCGGTGTCAAGCATCGAAACGGAACCATCGGGGACAAGCTCGCCCCGGTCTCGCCCCAGTTGTACAGGCATTTCAGTGCGATGCCACGCGTGGCGCTCCTCGCTACGTTGACACGGGGAAGACGCCAGCTAGGTTGCCGAAACGAGCGATCGCTTCAAGAACATGGGCGCAAGGAACCGGCGGAGCGGAATAGTGCCGCGTCGAGCATCACGCATGGTTGCGCTGGCAACCGCGACTGCGCTCGGCTTTGCGCATGCGCCGGCGCATGCGCAAAAAGGTCCCCCAATTGTCCGCGACGCGGAGATCGAGCAGCTGCTGCGCGAATATACGCAGCCGATCCTGCGCGTCGCAGGGCTTGCGCAGCAGAACGTCCAGGTCGTCATTATCAACGACCGCTCGTTCAATGCGTTCGTCGCCGACGGCCGGCGCATTTTCGTTAATGCCGGAGCACTGGTCGAGTCGGAGAACCCCAATCAAATCATCGGCGTGCTCGCGCACGAAACAGGTCACATCGCCGGTGGTCATCTGGCGCGCTTGCGCGAGCAGCTTGCCAGGGCGAACACGCAGTCAATCATCGCCATGGTGCTGGGCGTCGGCGCAATGGTTGCCGCGGGCCGGAGCGGAAATGCCGATCTGGGCCAGGCGGGCATGGCCGCCATAACCGGTCCGCAGGCGGCCATCCAGAACTCGCTTTTCAGCTATGTGCGCGCGCAGGAGGACCAGGCAGACCGTGCTGCGGTGAGGTTCCTGACCGCGACCGGGCAATCGCCGAAGGGCATGTACGATACCTTCAAGCGCATGGCTGATCAGCTGCTCTACCAGGCCCGCTACATCAATCCGTACATGCAGTCGCACCCGCTGCCGAGCGAGCGCGTCGCCGCGCTCGAGGGAATGGCGAAGGCAAGTCCCTACTGGAACGCGAAAGACTCCCCCGCGCTGCAGGCGCGGCATGATCTCATGCGGGCCAAACTCTACGGCTTTGTGGAGCGACCGGAAATGGTGTTGCGTCGTTATCCGTTGAGCGACACCAGCCTTGCCGCGCGCTACGCGCGCGCCATTGCGGCGCATCGGTTTTCGGAGCTGCGGGTAGCGCTGGCGCAGATCGATGCGCTCATTCACGGGCAACCGCAGAACCCCTATTTTCACGAGTTGAAAGGCCAGGCCTTGCTCGAGGCAGGCAGGCCGGCGGAGGCCGTTCCCCCGCTTCGGCAAGCGGCGCAGCTCGCACCAAATCCCGCGTTGATCCAGATCATGCTCGGCCAGGCCTTGGTGGAAACCCACGATCGCGCACGTAACGAAGAGGCCATTTCCATCCTGCAAGCGGCAATTACGCGCGAGCCGGAAGCAGCCGACGCCTACGCGCACCTGGCCATGGCCTATGGCCAGAAAAATGATCTCGCGCACGCGGATCTCGCCTCCGCTCAGGCCGCCTTCATGCGGGGCGACTTCAAGACGGCGCGCGAGATCGGCGCACGCGCCAAGACCCGCTTTCCGGTAGGCTCGCCCGGTTGGGTCAAGGCAGACGATATCGCGAGCTACAAACCGCCGCAGAGCGGCGTATTCGGACGCTAGATTCTGAAAGGAAGCATCCATGAAATTCGATCGCCACTTGTGTGCCGCGGGGCTGCTGATCGGCTCCTTGATTTTGCTCACCCCCTTGGCGGCGCAGGCACAGGCGTTCAGCTCGGATCAGCGGCAGCAAATCGAGCAAATCGTCAAAGACTATCTGATGTCTCATCCCGAGCTTCTCCAGGACGTGATGAGCGAGCTGGAAAAGCGCCAGTCGCTCGCGGAAGCCGAGAAGCATCGCACCACCATCCAGGAACATAGCGCGCTGCTGTTCAGCTCTCCCCGACAGGTCACCTTGGGCAACCCGCAGGGGGACGTCACGGTCGTGGAATTCTTTGATTACAACTGTGGTTACTGCAAGCGCGCGATGGCCGACATGCTCGAGCTGTTAAAGGACCCCAAGCTGAAATTCGTGCTCAAGGAATTTCCGGTGCTGGGCGAGGGGTCGACACAGGCAGCACAGGTCGCGGCAGCGGTGCGCATGCAGGACAAGTCCGGCAAAAAGTATCTCGAGTTTCACCAAAAACTCCTGGGCGGACGCGGACAGGCTGACAAGGCGCGCGCGCTTGCGGTGGCCAAGGATGTCGGCTTCGACGTTGCGCGTATCGAGCGAGATATCGGCAGCGACGAGGCCAAGGCGCAGATCGAGGAGAGCATGAAGCTGGCCGAGCTTCTGGCGCTCAACGGAACACCGAGCTACGTGGTGGGCACCGATGTGCTGGTCGGAGCTCTCGGCTACAATGCGCTCAAAGAGAAGGTCAACACCGCGCGCTGCGGCAAGGCCGAATGCTGATACGCAGCATCGATCAACCGTAGACGAGTCGTAGCCCGGATGAGCGTCAGCGATATCCGGGACAGCCATTCCCGCATGTCGCTTCGCTCATGCGGGCTACGCGCCAGACGCGGCCGCGCTTCCACTTCGCAGGTGAGGTGCCTATAAAGCGGTAATCCCTTCCCGCCGGGCGATTGCGCGATGCCGGACATTCTGTTCGTCCTCAATGGACCGAACCTCAATCTCCTGGGCACCCGCGAGCCGGCCGTTTATGGCCGGGCCACGCTCAAGGACGTGGAAAAAATTTGCCGGCAGGCAGCAGAGCGCTGCGCGTTCGTGCTGGATTTTCGCCAGTCAAATCATGAAGGCGAATTGGTGGAATCCGTGCACGAGGCGGCGGCGAAAAAAGCAGCGGGTCTGATCATCAACGCGGGTGCTTACACGCACACCTCCGTCGCCTTGCGCGACGCCATTGCGGCAGTCGCTGTTCCGGTTATCGAAGTGCACATCAGCAATGTGTTCGCGCGCGAAGATTTTCGCCGCATATCGCACATAGCGCCGGTGGCGAAGGCGAGCCTGTGCGGTTTTGGCGTGGACGGTTACGCCCTTGCGATAGACGGACTGGCGAGGCTCCGCCGCGCGGATGGGCAAGCGAAGAAAGCGCAGGTCAGATCGTGAGCGGCGAGCGCAGGAACAACAAGCCCAAGCGCAGCGTCGATCACGACCTCATTCGCGAACTGGCCCGTCTCCTGGACGAGACGGGACTTACCGAGATTGAATTCGAGCGCGACGGACAGCGCGTTCGCGTGGCGCGCCACGGTGCATCCAGTACCGCAGCGGTTTCCGCTCCTGCCCGCGCTGCTGGCCCCATCGACCAGACCACACATGCCCAGGAGGGATCGACCGACCCGGCGAAGCATCCCGGACTGGTATCATCGCCCATGGTCGGCACCGCCTATCTCGGGTCGGAACCCGGCGCCCGGCCTTTTGTGGATGTGGGAAGCCGGGTTGCGGTCGGCGAGACGCTCCTGATCGTGGAGGCAATGAAAACGATGAACCACATTCCCGCTCCGCATGCGGGAACTGTGATTCAGATCCTGGTCGAAGACGGCCAACCCGTCGAGTTCGGTGAACCGCTGATGATCATCGAATAAACGGCCGGTTCATTTACCCGCGATGTTCGACAAGATCCTGATCGCAAACCGAGGCGAGATCGCCTTACGCGTACTGCGCGCGTGCAAGGAGCTCGGCATCCCCACGGTCGCCGTGCATTCGACTGCCGACGAGGATGCGATGCACGTGCGGCTTGCAGATGAGAGCGTGTGCATAGGCCCGCCGCCCGCGCGCGAGAGCTACCTCAATATTCCGGCCATCCTGGCAGCCTGCGAGATCACGGGATCGGATGCGGTGCACCCGGGCTACGGCTTTCTTTCCGAGAACGCGCGCTTTGCGGAGATTCTGCAAGAGCACAAGATTCACTTTATCGGACCGCGACCTGCCCATATCCGCCTGATGGGCGACAAGATCGAGGCGAAACGCACTGCCAAGCGCCTGGGCATTCCGGTGGTGCCGGGATCGGAAGCGGCGATCGCGTCCGATGAGGAAGCGACCGCCACCGCGAACGACCTGGGCTTTCCGGTTCTGGTGAAGGCGGCCCGCGGGGGCGGCGGGCGCGGGATGAAGATCGCCCGCAGCGCCGCGGAGCTGGCCTCCACGCTCGCACTGGCGCGCGCCGAAGCCAAGGCTGCATTCGGGGAGGACGCGCTCTACATAGAAAAATATCTCGATCGCCCGCGCCATATTGAAATACAGCTCCTGGGCGACGGCCGTGGCCGCGTCATTCATCTGGGCGAACGCGACTGCTCACTGCAACGCCGTTATCAGAAGGTGTGGGAAGAAGGTCCTTCTCCGGCGCTGAACGTGGGCGCGCGCAGCTCGATCGGCACGATTGCGGCCAAAGCCATGGAGGCCATTCAGTATATCGGCGTCGGCACCATCGAATTTCTGTACCAGGATGGCCAGTTCTACTTCATCGAGATGAACACGCGCATTCAGGTCGAGCATCCGGTGACCGAGATGATTACCGACATCGATCTCATCCTTGAGCAGATCCGGGTTGCTGCCGGAGGGGAGCTGCAGCTCCGGCAGGAAGACCTGAAGTTCCACGGCCATGCGATCGAATGCCGGATTAACGCAGAGAACCCGGTTTCATTTCGCTCGTCCCCGGGAAAGATCGTGCATTATCACCCGCCGGGCGGCCTCGGCGTGCGAGTGGACTCGGCCGTGTACCATGGCTACGCAATACCCCCGTACTATGATTCGCTCGTGGGCAAGCTCATCGTGCACGGCAAGACGCGCGGGGAATGCCTGATGCGACTCAGGCGCGCGCTTGACGAGTTCGTCATCGACGGCATCGAAACCACGCTGCCGCTGTTCCGCGCGCTCGTGCGCGAGAAGGACATTATTGACGGGGACTATCACATCCACTGGCTGGAGGAATTTCTCGCCAGCGGCAGCATGGTCGATTGACGCGATAGATGGCCAGGCGCCAGCCCACCCTGATCGAGATCACCCCGGAGGTGCTGCTCAAGGCCTATGCCTGCGGCATCTTCCCGATGGCGGAGAGCGCAGACGATCCGGCGCTCTACTGGATCGAGCCCGAGATGCGCGGCGTCCTCCCGCTGGACCGTTTTCACGTGCCGGCGCGCCTCGCCCGCACCGTGCGCTCGGACCGGTTCACGGTGACGCTCGACCGCGATTTCGACGCAGTGATCGATGGCTGCGCCGAACCGCGCGAGGGTCGGTCGCGGACATGGATCAACATCCGCATCCGCAAGTTATATCGCAAGCTGTATGAGCGCCGGTATTGCCACAGCCTCGAGGTCTATGAGGACAGCACGCTCGTGGGCGGATTGTACGGGGTGACGCTTGGCCGCGCATTCTTTGGCGAGAGCATGTTTCACGTCGCGCGCGACGCTTCCAAGGTGGCTCTGGTTCATCTGGTGGCCCGCCTCCGGGCCGGCGGGTTCAGGCTGCTGGATACGCAGTTCGTGACCGATCATCTCAAGGTATTCGGCGCGACCGAAGTGCCGCGGCGGCAGTATCATCGCCTGCTGGAGACAGCACTGATCGGGGAAGGCGATCTAACAGCACTCGGCCCGTGCATTACGGGAGCACAGGCCCTCGGCCACATCGCTGCGCAGGTGCCGCCGATCTCCAGGCGCCGGGCGTGAATTCTGTGCCCCTTCGCATCGAAGATTACGCGCTGATCGGCGACTGCGAGACCGCGGGACTCGTCGGCCGTGACGGCTCGATCGACTGGCTCTGCGTTCCGCGCTTTGATTCGGACGCCTGCTTCGCCGCGCTTCTCGGCGAGCCGAACAACGGCCGGTGGCTCATTGCTCCCGAACAAGCCGCCGAGGCATCGCGCAGGTATCGCGACAATACGCTGATCCTCGAGACCACGTTCAAGAATAGCGAAGGGACCGTGCGGCTGACCGATTTCATGCCGCCCAAGGACAAGTGCTGCGCGCTCATGCGCCTGGTCACCGGCGTCGAAGGCGAGGTGCGCATGCGCACTGAGCTCATCATCCGATTTGACTATGGCACTACCGTTCCGTGGGTCACGCGGCCACATGGGGGCGGCGTCTTGCGTGCGGTGGCGGGGCCGCAAATGCTGCTGCTGAAGACGCCGATTACATTGCGCGGCCACGATCTCACAACGCTCGGAGAGTTCACCATCAAGGCGGGAGAGCAGGTGCCGTTCGCTCTCGCCTATGCGCCCTCGCATCTGCCGGCCCCCCATCTGCACGAGGCCCTCTCGGCTCTGGAGACAACCGAGCAATTCTGGCGCGCCTGGGCTGCCAAGTGCGGCTCCGCCGGCAAATGGTCTACCGCGGTGACGCGCTCGTTGATCACGCTCAAGGCGCTCACCTTCGCACCGACAGGAGGCATCGTCGCCGCTCCGACAACGTCGTTGCCGGAGCAGATCGGAGGTCCGCGCAATTGGGATTACCGCTACTGCTGGGTGCGCGATGCCACGCTGAGCCTCATGGCGCTGATGGGCGGCGGTTATTTCGAGGAGGCAAGCGCCTGGCGCAATTGGCTGGTGCGAGCGTGCGCGGGCAGCCCCGCACAGATGCAGATCATGTACGGCATTGCAGGCGAGCGCCGGCTGTGGGAGTGGGAAGTGCCGTGGCTGCGCGGTTACGAGAATTCAAAGCCCGTGCGTATCGGCAATGCGGCGCACGCGCAGCTGCAACTCGATGTCTACGGCGAGCTGATGGACGCGCTCTATCAGGGGCGCAAGGGCGGTCTCCCCCGTTACGAGCCCGCCTGGACCGTTGAGCTGGCTCTACTCGAACATCTCGAGCATATTTGGCGCAAGCCGGACAACGGCATTTGGGAAATGCGCGTCGAGCCCCGGCACTTCACCTATTCAAAGATGATGGCGTGGCTCGCCTTCGACCGCGCCATCAAAAGCGTCGAGGAATTTCGCCTGCCCGGACCGGTCGACAAATGGCGGACCGTGCGCGCGGAGATTCACGCGGATGTCTGCCGTAACGCCTTCGACTCCGAGCTCGAATGCTTTGTGCAATCCTACGGCAGCAAGGAGCTCGACGCGAGTCTCCTCCTCCTTCCGGCCATAGGATTCCTGCCACCCAGCGATGCGCGCGTGCGGGGAACCGTGGAGGCCATCGAGCGTGGGCTCATGATCGACGGCTTCGTGCATCGATACCGCACCAGCACCACCGATGATGGCCTGCCCGCCGGCGAAGGCGCCTTCCTGGCGTGCAGCTTCTGGCTTGCAGATGCCTACTGTCTGCTGGGCCGAATGGATGATGCGGAGCGGCTGTTCGAGCGACTGCTTGGCTTGTGCAACGATGTGGGGCTCCTGGCGGAAGAATATGACAGCAAGCGAAAACGCCTGGTGGGGAATTTCCCCCAGGCCTTCTCCCATATCTCGGTCATCAATACCGCGCATAATCTCAGCCGCGCGGAAAAGCCGGTGGAAAAGCGGGCGCAATGAGTGCGCCGCGCAAGATCATTGTCCTTGCAGACGCTGAGGAGATTGCGCATCGCGCCGCTGAACGCCTCATCGCAAAGATAACGCAAAATGCCAATCGGGTCGCCGTTTGCCTGACCGGCGGATCGACACCAGCCCGCCTTTATCAGCTCCTCGCAACGGAATCCTGTCGCCGCCGAGTGCCGTGGGACCGCGTGCATTGGTTCATTGGAGACGAGCGCTTCGTTGAATCCTCTCACCCGCAGAGCAATTTCGGCATGGCCCGGCGGCTGTTTCTCGACGCTGTCGGCGCTCCTGCCTACACGCTTCACCCGATGCCCACGAGTGCCACCACCCCCACGCAGGCCGCACAGCTCTACGAAGCCGAGCTCAAACAGTTCTACGAGGCCCAGGAGCTCGATCGTGCACGGCCGCTCTTCGCGCTCGTACTGATGGGTGTGGGCACCGACGGCCATACCGCGTCGCTGTTTCCAAAAAGTCCGGCGCTGGAAGAGAAGAAGCACTGGGTTGTCGGCGTGGAAAAAGCCGGCCATGCGCCGTTCGTGCCCCGTGTTACATTGACCTTTCCTGCACTCGCGTCTGCGGATGAAATGCTGTTTCTCGTAAGCGGAGAAGAAAAGCGTGACATTCTTGCGCGCGTCCTCTCCGGCGAGGACCTGCCGGCCAACCGCGCGTATTGCGAGGGCGACCTCGTCTGGCTGGTCGATCGGGGCGCGCGGGGCGCTGCGCTCTAATCCTCGCTATCGCTTCTTGCGGCGGCTCCTGCGCGTGTGCGCTGCTTTGCGAGCGGCGGCCGAGCGCGCACTTTTCGAAGACCGGCCAACCGGCCCCGGCGGCACGCGCTTGCCCTCGCGCCGCGCCTCGGAAAGCCCGATGGCAATTGCCTGCTTGCGGCTTTTCACTTTTCCGCCTTTGCCGCCCTTTCCGCTCCGCAGCGTGCCGCGCTTAAACTTGTGCATTTCTCGCTCGACGTCCTTTGACGCGCTCCGTGAGTACTTTCTGGCCATGGCAAAATCCTCACTGAATCTAATTACATGCCGAGCGGATTGAACGCGGTGCCGGCTGCAAATGTTCCTAACCAACGCTGCGCGGCACCGCTCGGATGTATGATTGCGCGACTCGGCCGCAATGCTCATAAGCCGGAGCAAGGAATCCATGGACACTCTGACAAGGCCGCAGATTGCGGATGACGAGCTCCCGGTCGTCGCCCGCTTTGAAGTGCGCCGTCGCTCCTACCTGGCTGCCACGGGTTTGCCTGTGCGCAAGCTGCCGGCCTTCGCTTCTGATACTTCGCTTCTGATCGCCCTGTACCGCGCGATGGTGCTGGCGCGTGCGTTCGATCTGAAGGCGGTTTCGCTACAACGCACGGGCCGGCTCGGCACCTACGCGGTGGCGCTCGGGCAGGAAGCGGTGGCCGCCGGCGTGGCGAGCGCGATGCGCACCGAAGACGTTCTTCTACCCTCCTATCGGGACAACGCGGCGCTGCTCTGGCGCGGCGTGAAGATGGAGGAAATCCTGCTCTACTGGGGCGGCGACGAGCGCGGCAACCTTTTCTCCGGGCCCGCGCATGACTTTCCCTATTGCATTCCCGTCGGCTCGCAGGCGCCGCATGCCGCAGGCGCGGCCTATGCGTTCAAGCTGCGCAAGGAGCCGCGCGTCGCGGTCTGCTTCTTCGGTGACGGCGCAACGTCCAAAGGCGACGTGTGGGAGGCAATGAATTTTGCCGGCGTGCGAAAATTGCCGGTCGTATTTGTCGCGAACAACAATCAGTGGGCCATCTCCGTACCTTTGCGCCTGCAGACTGCTTCCGAGACGCTCGCGCAGAAGGCGATTGCCGCAGGATTTCCCGGCGAGCAGGTCGACGGGAACGACGCCATCGCGGTGCGCGCCGCTGCCGAGGAGGCGATCGCAGCAGCACGGGCCGGCGAAGGGCCTCGCTTCATCGAGGCGCTGACCTACCGGCTCGGCGATCACACCACGGCGGACGACGCAGCGCGCTATCGTCCTCCCGAAGAGGTGCAGGCGCGCTGGAAGGAGGAGCCGATCGCACGGCTGCGCGCCTACCTGGTGAGCCAGAATGCCTGGACGAAAGCGCAGGAAGAGGCGCTCGCGAGCGAGTGCCAGGTGCGCGTGGACGCCGCAGTGGAGCACTACCTCGCGACTTCCGCGCAGGCGCCGGTGACAATCTTCAACCACTTATATGCCGAGCTGCCCGACGCCTACGCCAGGCAGCGCCAGGAACTCGAGGAGCAAAACCTGGAGGACGAGGCGCATGCCTGAGCGCACGCTGGTCGAGGCCGTCAATCTCGCGCTCGCGCGCGCAATGGCCGACGACCAAAGCGTCGTCGTGCTGGGCGAAGATGTCGGGGTGAACGGCGGCGTCTTTCGTGCAACGGTCGGACTGCAGCAACGCTTCGGCGCCGATCGCGTCGTCGATACACCGCTGTCCGAGCTTCTCATCAGCGGAGTCTGCGTCGGCATGGCGGCGCAAGGGCTGCGCCCGGTCGGAGAAATTCAGTTCATGGGCTTTTTCTATCCATGCATCGATCAGCTCGTTAACCACGCTTCGCGCCTGCGACATCGCACTCAGGGCCGCCTCACTTGCCCGATGGTACTGCGCACCCCGCATGGCGCCGGAATCCGCGCGCCCGAGCATCACTCGGAAGCGACCGAGGCAATGCTCGCCCACATCCCGGGGCTGCGCGTCGTCATTCCGTCCTCGCCTGAACGCGCCTACGGGCTCTTGCTCGCCTCGATCCGCGATCCTGATCCGGTGATCTTCCTCGAGCCGACCCGCATTTACCGCGCGGCAAAGGGCGAGGTGGAGGACGACGGCGAAGCGTTACCCCTCGATACGGCGTTCATTCTCAAAGAAGGCCGGGATGTCACGCTGATCAGCTGGGGCGCCATGGTGAAAGAAACATCCACAGCTGCCGATCTGCTTGCCGAAGAAGGCATCGATGCGGAGGTGATCGATCTCGCCACGCTCAAGCCGTACGATGAGGAAACCGTGCTCGGTTCCGTTTCCAAGACCGGGCGCTGTGTGATTGTGCATGAGGCCGCGCGCACCGGCGGTTTCGGTGCCGAGATCGCGGCATTCATTGCCGAGCGAGGACTCTTGTCGCTGCTCGCGCCGCCAGCCCGCGTTACCGGATACGACACAATCGTCCCCCTGCCCCGGCTCGAGCAGCACTACATGCCCTCCGTCGAGCGCATCGCCGCTGCGGCCCGCAACGTTTGTCGGTTCGGCTGAAGGAGCCCCCGGTGCGCCAGTTCAAGCTTCCGGATCTTGGCGAGGGACTCGAAGAGGCGGAGATCGTCGCTTGGTTCGTGAATGAGGGCGATAACGTCGTTGCCGATCAGCCGCTCGTCTCCATCGAAACCGACAAAGCTGTGGTCGAAGTGCCTTCCCCGTGGAGCGGACGCATTGCGCGCCTGCACGGGGCAAAGGGCGATGTGATGAAGGTCGGCGCGCCGCTCGTTGAGTTCGCGGAAGGACCGCAGGAGGACACGGGCACCGTCGTCGGCGAGATCGATCGTGGCGCGGCGCCCGCGCGCGAAGCGCGCGCGCCGGGCCCGCCCGCCGGAGCCCCGCACGCAGTGCCGGCGGTGCGGGCGCTTGCCCGCAAGCTCGATGTCGACCTCAATACCGTGCAGGGCACCGGGCCCGGCAGCACGATTACGCGCGCGGATGTCGAGCGGGCGGCGAAAAGCCTTACCGAGGCAGGTCCGGCCGAGCCGCTCAAAGGCATGCGCCGCGCCATGGCGCAACGCATGGCGGCATCGCACGCCGAAGTCGTGCCCACGACGGTCACAGAAGAAGCCGATATCGGCGACTGGACCAAGCGCGAAGACATCACCATTCGTCTCGTGCGCGCGATTGCGGCGGCGTGCAAGGCGGAGCCTTCGCTCAACACCTGGTACAACGCGCAGGCGCGCGGGCGCCGGCTGATCAAACGCATCGATATCGGGATCGCAGTCGATACCGATGGGGGACTGATCGTGCCGGTATTGCGCAATGTGGGCGAGCGCGACGCGCGCGATTTGCGCGCCGGACTTGATCGCATGCGCGCCGATGCCAAAGCGCGTTCCATACCGGTCGAGGAACTGCGCGGCGCAACCATCACGCTTTCAAATTTCGGGATGATCGGCGGTCGCTTCGCAAGCTTGGTGGTGGTGCCGCCGCAGGTCGCAATCGTCGGCTCAGGCGCGGCGGTGGAGCGCGTGCGCGCTCATCGCGGCGAGATCGCGGTGCGGCGCATCTTGCCGCTATCGCTTACCTTCGATCATCGCGTGGTGACGGGCGGCGAGGCGGCACGTTTCTTGATGGCGCTCAAGGCCGATCTCGAGGCGGCGGTATGAATCCGTAGGGTGGGTTGAGCGAAAGCGAAACCCACCGATCAATGCACGGAACTGATGGGTTTCGCTGACGCTCAACCCATCCTACGCCTGCCAAATCACCGGCGCGGAATATTGGCCTGGGGCGCCGTTTGAGGCGTGGTCGCGGACGGCGGCGGCTTCTTCGCAGCCGCGGGTTTCGGTGCGGTCTGCTCGCTTGCTGCAGGCAGTGTCTCGTTCTGTGTTGCCGCGACCAGCGGAGCTTTGCAGTCGGTGAGCCACACGTCGTAGATGGGGTGCTCGACCGCGTGCAGGCCGGGGCTCGCCGCGAACATCCAGCCGGTGAAAATGCGCTTCACCTCGCCTTGCAAGGTGACCTCGTCGACTTCGAGGAAAGCATCGGTGTTGGGGCTCTCCGTCGGCGGGCGCGTGTAGCAGACGCGCAGCGTCACCTGTAGCGCTCCGAACTGCACGGTCTCGCCGATCTGGACGTCGAAATTGATGATGCGCCCCGTGATCTTGTCGAGGCCGGAAAACACGGCACCCTTGTTCGGGATTTTCTGCGCTGCGGGCTCCGGAATCACTTCGTCGCCAGGCTGAGGCGAGGTGTCAGCCGGCTGAGGACTGCCGCGAGGTGGGCGCATACCCGGGGGCAGTGTGGGCCGGCCGTAGGGATCGACAGAGGCCGTGGAACCGCCCGGCGGTGGCGGAAGCGGCTCGGTGGCGACGCCCCCACCGGGACCCTGTCGCACACCGCCTTGCGAGCCGGGATAGTCCGGATAGCGTTGGTCATATCCGGGCGATCCTGGGGGCCGCCCGCTTGGCACGGTCGAAGGAGGACGCGGCGGCGGACCGAAAAGTGCCTCCAGCGGATTGAAGAACTGCGCCGGCGCCGGACCGCTGCAAACGAGCGAGCAGCCCATGGCAGCCACCGCAGCACCAAGCGCGCGCCAAATTGGTCGGGTCATCGACAAGAGATCAACCCCCAAGCCCTTCGGTTAACACGCGGAATACGGCGATTCAGAGGTTTCCCGGGCGCTGTTCGTCACTCGGGTTTCCACGCCTTGTAATCGCCCGTTGCTTTAGGCCGGCGTCCTTGCGCAAGGATCGAGCCGCTCGGCCGGTGGGCAGCGGGGGTGCCCGTGAGGTTTGGCCGATGCGGCTTCCACCACGATCGCGTCGCGATCTCCTCGTTTGTCGGGGGCACATCGACCGTGTGATGCAACCAGCCGTGCCATGAAGGGGGAACGGCCGATGCCTCGGCCTCGCCGTTGTAGATCACCCAGCGGCGCTCGAAGCCGAGGGTAGAATCTATCTTGCCGCCCTTCGTGCGATAATAGCGGTTGCCAAACTCGTCCTCGCCG
This sequence comes from Pseudomonadota bacterium, assembly GCA_046733355.1. Classification (GTDB taxonomy): domain Bacteria; phylum Pseudomonadota; class Alphaproteobacteria; order Rhizobiales; family Xanthobacteraceae; genus VAZQ01. The sequence goes on from JBKPOZ010000117.1 coordinate 46,210, forward strand.
ACAAACTCGCCGTAGAGTCGCGTCCAGAGCTGGGTTCCGAACGTTTGGCTATTCCACCATGTAAAGAAGCGCAGGAGGAAATTGTACATGCAGGTTCCCCTCCTCCTCACCGGCCTATGCCATCGCACCAGACCCAAGTCGAGGGCCCACAGGCACAACCGCAGACGGGCGCTTCACGAATCGCAGCGTTTGCCCGATACTTGCTCGCTAGCCGCCGAGTCGGGCACCGGTCTTCACAGCAGCCCACAACATTTAGGGTTCCTTCACAGAGTTCGTACAAGGTCTTGACGGAAGGGGCGGGTCGGCTTACCTTACAAAGTGTTCGGCGCGAGTGGTTCGAAGTCCCGCCGGGCGCTCTCCACAAAGCGTCTGCGTTAACCCCCTCCGTCAGCCGAATGGCACCGGAGCGTGGGCTCGCGTTCGTCTGAAGCAGTCGAGCCAACGAAGCCACTCGCGCGCGGAGCGAGGCCATGCCGCGCGCGGTGCAAATTGCGCGGCGGCCCGCCCGGATCGCCGCGAGCAGGATGAGGAAAACATGCGGATAGAGCGGCGCTATACCGAGGAAGGGCAGTCACCTTATGCGGGCATCCCCTTTCGACTGACCCCAAGCGAAATACGCAACGCGGATGGCTCGATCGTATTCCGGGCCGAGGACGTGGAAGTGCCGGCGGCGTGGTCGCAGGTCGCGGCCGACGTTCTGGCGCAGAAATATTTCCGCAAAGCGGGGGTCCCTGCGCGCCTGCGCAGGATTGAGGAAGAGAGCGTTCCGTCCTGGCTCTGGCGCTCGGCCGCCGACGAAGAGGCGCTGCTTGCGGTCGCCGAAAACGAGCGGTGGACCGGCGAGCGCTCGGCCAAGCAGGTATTTGAGCGGCTTGCCGGGGCGTGGACCTATTGGGGCTGGAAGGGCGGCTATTTCGATTCTGAAAGCGATGCGCGCGCGTTCTTCGACGAGCTCGTCTACATGCTCGCCGCGCAGATGGCCGCGCCGAACTCACCGCAATGGTTCAACACGGGACTCTATTGGGCCTATGGCATCGATGGCCCGAGCCAAGGCCACTACTACGTCGATTTCGCAACCGGCAAGCTCGTGAAGTCCAAATCGGCCTATGAGCATCCGCAGCCTCACGCCTGTTTCATCCAGTCGATCTCGGACGATCTCGTCAATGAGGGCGGCATCATGGATCTGTGGGTGCGCGAAGCGCGCCTGTTCAAATACGGCTCCGGTACCGGATCGAATTTCTCGGCACTGCGCGCGGAAGGCGAGGCACTCGCCGGCGGCGGCAAATCTTCGGGCCTTATGAGCTTTCTCAAGATCGGCGACCGCGCGGCAGGCGCCATCAAATCGGGCGGCACCACGCGCCGCGCCGCCAAGATGGTCATCGTCGATGCCGATCATCCCGATATCGAGCAGTTCATCGACTGGAAGGTGACCGAAGAGCAGAAGGTGGCTTCGCTGGTCACCGGCTCGCGCATCAATCAGAAGCACCTCAAGGCGATCATGAAGGCCTGCGTGCTGTGCGAGGGCTCGGGAGACGATTGCTTCGATCCGGAAAAAAACCCGGTGCTTCGCCGCGAGATCAAGGCTGCGCGCAGGGATCACGTTCCTGACAATTACATCAAGCGCGTGATCCAGTTCGCGCGGCAGGGATATACGGACATTCAGTTTCCGGTCTACGACACCGACTGGGATTCGGAAGCGTATCTCACGGTATCGGGGCAGAACTCGAACAACTCTGTGCGCGTCACCGATGAGTTCCTCAAGGCCGTGGAAGCCGACAGCGACTGGGACCTGTTCTGGCGCACGAAGCCGGGCAAGATCGCCAAGACCGTGAAGGCGCGCGCACTCTGGGAGAAGATCGGCTATGCCGCCTGGGCCAGCGCCGACCCAGGGCTGCAATTTCATACGACGGTGAACGACTGGCACACGTGCCCCGCCTCAGGCGCGATCCGGGCATCGAATCCGTGCTCGGAATACATGTTCCTCGACGACACCGCCTGTAATCTCGCTTCCATGAACCTGCTCGCCTTCCACACACAGACTGACGAGAGGAATTTCGCGTTCGACATCGAGAGCTACGAACACGCGGTGCGGCTGTGGACCGTGGTCCTCGAAATGTCGGTGCTGATGGCGCAATTTCCTTCCCGCGAGATCGCGCAACGCAGCTACGACTTCCGCACGCTCGGGCTCGGCTATGCCAATCTGGGCGGCTTGTTGATGTCGACCGGCATTCCGTACGATTCCGATCGCGGCCGCCAGATTGCCGGCGCGCTCACCGCGATCATGAGCGGCGTGAGCTATGCCACGTCTGCCGAGATGGCAGCATTGCTTGGGCCGTTTCCTGCCTACAAGAAGAACCGCGAGCACGTATTGCGCGTCATTCGCAACCACCGGCGCGCGGCGCACGGGGAACGCACGGGTTATGAGAAAGTCGCCACCCCGCCGGTCGCTCTCGATCCCAAAGGCTGCCCGGAGCCGCGCCTCATCGAGCACGCAAAGGCGGCCTGGGATCGCGCGCTCTCCATGGGCGAGCGCTATGGCTACCGCAACGCCCAGGTCTCGGTCATCGCGCCGACCGGGACGATTGGCCTCGTCATGGATTGCGACACGACCGGCATCGAGCCCGATTTCGCCCTGGTGAAATTCAAGAAGCTCGCGGGCGGCGGCTATTTCAAGATCATCAACCGCGCCGTGCCGGAAGCCCTGCGCGTGCTGGGCTATGCGCCTGAGCAGATCGCCGAGATCGAGACCTATGCGGTCGGCCACGGCAGCCTCGCCGATGCGCCGGGCATCAATCACGCTACGCTGATGCAGACGGGATTCACGCCCGAGGTCATCGAGAAGATCGAAAAGGCGCTGCCCACCGCCTTCGATATCAAATTCGTGTTCAACAAATGGACCCTGGGCGAGGATTTTCTGGGCCAGCTCGGCATCGGCGCGGACAAGCTCGCCGACCCGCGCTGCGACCTGCTCACAGCTGTCGGCTTCACCAAGCGCGAGATCGAGGCCGCCAATATCCATGTGTGCGGCGCCATGACGATTGAAGGCGCGCCGCATCTGCGCGCCGAGCATTACCCGGTGTTCGATTGCGCCAATCCCTGCGGACGCAATGGCCGGCGCTATCTTTCGGTCGAGAGCCACATCCGCATGATGGCGGCGGCGCAGCCCTTCATCTCGGGCGCCATCTCCAAGACGATCAACATGCCGAACGACGCCACCGTCGAGGATTGCAAGGCGGCGTATCTTCTTTCCTGGAAGCTCGCGCTCAAAGCCAACGCGCTCTATCGCGACGGCTCGAAGCTCTCGCAGCCGCTGCAGTCCCAGCTCATCGCGGATGAGGACGATGAGGCCATCGAAGCATTCGTCGAGAGGCCGATGGCCGCGCGCGCCTCAGCGCTGGCCGAGAAGGTGGTTGAGAAAGTCGTCGAGCGCATCGTGGTCATGCGCGAGCGCGAGCGCATGCCCGACCGTCGCAAGGGTTACACCCAGAAAGCCGTCGTGGGCGGCCACAAGGTCTATCTGCGCACCGGCGAATACGACGACGGACGGCTCGGCGAAATTTTCATCGATATGCACAAGGAGGGCGCGGCGCTGCGCTCTCTCCTCAACAATTTCGCCATCGCGGTGTCGCTCGGGCTGCAGTACGGCGTGCCGCTTGATGAATACGTGGACGCGTTCACGTTCACGCGCTTCGAGCCCTCCGGCCCGGTGCAGGGCAACGATTCGATCAAGTACGCGACCTCGATTCTCGATTACGTCTTCCGCGAGCTCGCGGTGAGCTATCTCGAGCGCTTCGATCTTGCGCATGTGGACCCCACAGAGGGTTCCTTCGACGCGCTCGGCAAGGGCGTGCAGGAAGGCAAGCCCGGGCCGGCGGCGGCGAAGTATGTGTCCAAGGGCCTGACACGCTCGCGAACCGACAAGCTCTCCGTATTGCCGGGAGGCGCCGCAAGCACCTCCTCCCCTTCTGTCGACAGCGGTGCGCCCTCGCGGGTCACCGCCTTTGCGGGCCGCGACGCGCGCGCGGAGGTCGCGGGGTCAGCTGCGCTGAAATCGGAGCCGGCGCAAAAACTCTCCCCGGCGGAGCAGCTCGAGGAGCTCACCGCCGCGCAGACCGAGGTGCGCGCGCACGCGCGCGCGACGGCCGCGGAGAAGCGCGCCGAGGCCAAGGCAAAAGGCTACGAAGGCGAGGCGTGCGGCGAATGCGGCAATTTCACCCTGGTGCGCAACGGCACCTGCCTGAAATGTGACACCTGCGGCGCCACATCAGGGTGCTCGTGAGGGGATTTGCGCCCGTGGAACGGAAAGGTGCGGCCGCCGTTCTATGGGCACTCGCACGCTCGGAGGCCGCACCGTGAATATCCTGTGGATCATCGTCATCGGATTTATCGCCGGCATTATCGCGCGGCTGCTTGCGCCCGGCGCCAACAATCCAACCGGCTTTATTCTCACCACCGTGCTTGGAATCGTCGGCGCCTTTATTTCCACCTTCATCGGACAGGCGATCGGATGGTATCGGCCCGATCAGGGTGCGGGGCTGATTGGCGCGGTCGTGGGCGCGGTGATAGTGCTGTTCATCTGGCATCGCCTTGTGAGCACGCACACCATCAGCGATCCCGGCGTATCCGGCCGCCGCTGGTTGTGATGATAGAAGCATCGAGGTTCTCGTCATGGCCGGGTTTATCCCGGCCATCCACGTCTTGATTGCTGTACAAACAGACGTGGATGCCCGGCACAAGGCCGGGCATGACTATCACCCCGCCGCAGCAACGCTCACCAGGATAATAGAAATATTGTCCAGACCGCCGGCGCCCATGGCGCGGGTAAAGAGGCTCCGCAAGGCCTCCTCGTCAGCTTGCCCCAACAGCTCTTCGATGTCGCGATCGGGCAGCATGTCGGTGAGCCCATCACTGCACAGAAGCCATCGTGAGGGAGCGCGCAAGCTCGACTCAGCGATGTGAGGCGCAATCGGCAAAGAATCCGGGAAGCCGCCAAGCGTCTGGGTGAGGAGGCCCGTGCGCGGGCCCGGCGGCACATCGTCGACGCTGAGCTGATGTAGCCGTCCATCGCGCACGGCATAAAGCCGGCTATCCCCGACATTAAACCAGACAGCTTGCTCCGGCCTGAGCAGCAGCCCGGCCACTGTCGTGCCCATGCCGAGCAAGGAAGGACTCGCGTCCATAGCTGCATAAAGCTCGGCATGGATTGCCTCGAGGCGTTCCGCAACCGCTTGGCTGCCCCCGTTTGAAAGTTCCGACAACCGCTTGATCGCGCAGCGGCTTGCAATCTCGCCGCCCACATGCCCTCCCATCCCGTCCGCAACCGCAACAAGCACGGGCGCATTGAGGTCATGCCGGGAGCGGCGAGGCGCATCCATGGCCACATCCGAAACCCAGCCGGCGACCGTGATGCTGTCCTCGTTGTTGGGGCGCACCTTGCCGCGATGTGTAAGGGCATTGACCTCGACCAGAGACGCGGCATTCATAGGAGTTGTCCAGGGTCAATTGAGAGGCTGCGCATGGCCGAAACGAAGACCTACACCGGAGGCTGCCATTGCGGCGAGATACGTTTCGAAGTCACCGCCGATATTTCCAATGTGATGTCGTGCAACTGCTCGATCTGTCAAAAACGCGGTGCGCTGTGGGTTTTCGTTCCCCCCGAGAGCTTTGCCTTGCGGGCCGGATCGGACGATTTGAAGGATTATCAATTCGGCAAGAAATCCATCCATCACCTGTTCTGCCCGCAATGCGGCGTCGGCGCGTTTTCGCGCGGCGCGAGCGCGCAGGGCGAGACGGTTGCGGTGAACGTCCGCTGCCTTGATGACGTCGACATCAGCGGCCTGAAGATGACCTGTTTCGACGGACGCAGCCTCTAAGCGAGCGGGTGCAGTCCTCACACCGGGGAGCGCTCAATACCGCCACCGAACTCGTCGCTGCAGAACGGGCCGCCCTGGTACCACTCGGCAATCGGATCAGACGAAAGCCTGGCCTGAGCGGCGAGGGCCTCGTCGCGGTGCTCCTCCGCGCGCCCCTGCGGCCGGTATCCAAATCGGTAAGCAGCGCTGTTGTCCCACCACCCACGGGCATTATCGGAGATGCCGTAGAAGATTTCGTAACGGACGTCCGGGTGCTCGAGGCCGATGCGAACGAGCTGCGTCAGATCGGCCGGCGACACCCAGATCGACAGCCGTCGTCGATCGACCGGTTTATCGGCAAAATTGCCGATTCTGATACAGGTGACGCGCAGCCCATGCTTGAACGCATAGAGCGCTGCGATGGCTTCGCCAAAAGCCTTGCTTGCGCCGTAACGCGAATCCGGGCGTACTGCGGCCTCGATTCCAAGCCGCCGATGGCGTGGATAAAAGCCGACCGCGTGGTTTGACGATGCGAAGACCACGCGCTTGACGCCGGCCTGCGCCGCGGCATGGAACAGATTGTAGCAACCGATGATGTTGGACTTGAGAATCGTGTCCCATGGCCCTTCGACTGAGAAGCCGCCGAGATGCACGATGCCCTCGACGCCAGTTACGGCGCGCTCGACTGCCCGCATGTCCGTGAGCTCCGCCGGGATAAAGTCCTCGTCCGAGCCCAGATCGGCGGGCGTCTTCACGTCGCTCAGGCGCAGTTTGGGATAAACGCCCTTGAGCAATGGGCGCAATCCACTGCCGATGCCTCCTGCCGCGCCAGTGATCAGAACCGTATGCATGATATGCCCCAGATACCTTGTAGGA
>JBKPOZ010000118.1:0-9924 GCA_046733355.1 Pseudomonadota bacterium
CAAAAACAGGTTATGGTCGGCCTTAAGCACGACGGAGCGTGCTTTAGAGAACAAGGCATTGGCAAGTTCCGAGGGCAGGTCGCCGAGCACGTCAGCCCGAATGAGGTTTGTGCGTTAATCACGAGTTCCGATCTTATATGACTTCCATGGTCTGTGGGCAGTCGCAATGTGCGCAGCCGAGGCGGTGGTCTCGGTATCGTCCCGGCACTTCCCACCAGCAGCACCAACATCCGCGAGGACCGGTGCCACGCGAGCAATTCAAGATAAAAAACTGTGACTGTCGCCGTGCAATGACACACGTTAAGCGCTCGACTGCGCGGCAGCTGCCTTTTGACCAGCCGCCGCAAAAGGGCCTCCATTCAGGATGAGCTTTGAACACGCGGGGGGCTTTCGGACAAATTCCGCCCTTCTCCCGCCAATGGGGGATGGTGTCATGCGTAGACCGAGAAAAAACACGCCGCTACCTGCTGAGGAAGCTAATGAAGAAGTTAGGGCTATCCGAAATCGGAGACAGGACGATGATTTCTGTCGAGCATTGCGAGCAGCTCTCTGGGCGCGAAGGGAATCGTGCCCCGAAGGTCTAAGCACGGAGCCCGGCACTAAGAATCCTATTATCCATTTTCGCTTGCGGGACTAAGCTCTCGCACTCATTACCCGTTCACCTGACGACTCCCAAGTAGCCTAGCCGCTCGTCTCACCACCGGGCGCCTTTTCTTTTTCACGCCCATCGAAGCACGGACTAGACTAGCAGGAAGAGCATCGCGGCAAGTATTAGAGCAGTTCGCGCGTTGAGGCGGTCGCTTGCCCGGCGGGCTTCGCTCCCTAAATAGCGCTTAGTGTCGCGTCCCTCCCAGCCCCTGCGATACGCGACACGAAGGAGCCCCGGCAGCGTAAAGTTCGCCGGGGCTTCGATTAAGTTAGGTTGCTGACAGCGAGCTGCGATAGCAAAGCCCCGGCACTAGGTGCCGAGGCTTCGTTGTCGCACTACCCTCATCCCCTGCGTGCTCAGGCTAATCATCGAACGGCTTGAAGACGTAATTGCGGCCAGATGACGGAGACGGAACACAGCCCACCCAAACGCCCCTGCAATGAAGGGTGAAGCCGACTTGGGCACTCTGGCTTGCACATGTTAAGGGCGCATGGCAGGCGCAATGGGAGTGACCTGGGGCATTTCGCCATGGCAGTGCGCACAGGCAGGCGGATGGGGAATGTGACACCCGACACGGAGTTGCCCACTGTTTGAAAGCCTTTCTGGTAAACCGCCACTCCCGTCATCCTGCTTCGGGAACCTAAAAAGCTTGCGCGAAACCCGTCGGCGGCGTAGCGTAACTACATTGCTGGGGCTTTCGCCGTCATGCCTATCAACCACCTCGTGAAGGAACACGCCTTCGCGCCGGACGAGATCAAACTGCTCGTTGCCGCCTTCGAGGAAGCACTGGAAAGAACTTCAGCTTAAAGATCGAAGCGACCCGGCAACAATGTTGGTGGCCAAGCGCATTATTGAGCTTGCCGAGCAGGGGGAGCGGAACGCGACGCGGCTGCGCGAGGTGGGTGTGAAGGGTTCGTGATCACGCCGCCCTTCAAGCCCTAGGAGCCGTCCCGGTTCAGGGAGACCGCCACCCAGGTTTCGTTATCGTGCCGCCCCGGTGTTTGGCGCGCCGCCTTGCCCGGTTGAGTTAGGTGCTGATTACGTGGCGCTGGGGCCGGTTGCTGTCGATGACGTAGGGCTTCGATAGTTCCGTAACGCGAGTGCAACGGCACCGCGTCCCGGGAGCTACTCTACCTAGGCGCGTACCCGAGAGATGGATGACAGCTTGGGTCCGAAGGTCACTGCCCTCTCAGAAAGAGCACACCAGCACAGCAACAGGGGTGCCCATCCTTGTCCAGGGTAATGCAACAGGGGCGGGAACTTGTGTTATCGGTTTTCCGGCCCTCACTGAGCCTGAGCAGCCGGTGCCGGACGGTCCAATAATCTGGGTCCCGCCAGTGGCCGGAGCTCTTCATCCGTTTAGCGATCTGCCGGCTTGCCTCCCGGAGGAAGTTACCGCCCATTGTGACCTAAATGTCACGCTCGTCACGGAACTCGATCTGCTGGTCATTTTCCCCTGGTGTGGCCGCGGTTCGGTCAATCGAACTTTTCACTCTCTACGCGAGCAGACTCGAATTCAAAGGGAGTGGCAACAGTGCAGCTCAAGGAACTCGAATCGCCTTCGCTCCTTCCAGCTTTGGAAGCCTTTGATGCGGAGTTTGGGTGTGAGGACGAGAAGTGCGCAGCCGTGCAAAGAAAAGAGGGAGGTGCTTCGATGAATGCCAGGTTCACACCGACACAAGCTGAGTTTCCTACGCCTCTGAGAGGCCCGACTCGGGCCGCCGAGGCAATCGACCCTTTATTTCGCGATCCTGGCCGGATACGACCATCGCTCGGTAGGCGCGTCTTGCGCAAAGCTGCGCGTATTTTCGTTATTTTCTGCGTAGGTGTTTGCAGCACTTTGGCTTGGCAAGCATACGGCGATCCCACGCGAGCGATGATTGCTAGATCTTCCCCGCAGCTTGGCTGGCTGGCCCCGCATCCCACTCCTTTTGTACCGACGACCTCCCAGGCAGCGGCACCAGCCAGCGCCGGTTCGCCCGAGCTGCAACAGCTTGCGTTCGGTCTGGCAGCGATACGCCAGAGTGTAGACCTGCTCACAACCCAACTCACGGCTGGTCAGCAGCAGATGGGGAGCGACATCGCCAAGCTGCGGGCAGACGAACAGGAAATCCTGCGGAAGCTTTCGGCCACTGCGCCGAAGCCGACCGCCTCCGCGGCGCAAAAACCGACGCCCATGACAGCGTCGGCGCCTCCCCCATCTTCACAGCAACCGCGGTAAGTCCGGCGGTCGCGCGATGACGTGACAGCGGCTCGGGTCAGTTCGAGCAGAACTCTCGAACGCGCTGTCGCTGACGGCCTACTTTACTTATTTGTCTCAGATGTAGGAGGAGCCGGACACGTCAACGGAAACTCTTCGGCAGCCGGCGGCTCGATCTTCTTCCGCCGGCGAACAGCAGGTTTATTCCGCATCGCCCGGACATTCTGTGCGATCACTGTTTTAAAACCTGACCGTACTCGCGTCTTCGCTTTTCGCATGATGCTGCGCCCGACGTGCTACGAGCAATACTGCTGATACATCCGCGCTCCGGAATCCTGGTCCTTGGACCCATCTTTGAGAACGTCGTAATTGCGCGCGAGCCAAGTTTCTCTACTTTCGCCCAGAAACACAAAGGGCGAGGGTCCGGCTAATTGCCCTGCGCTGTTTTTCGCGTTCACGTTGCCGCACACAACCTGAGCTTTCTTGTCATTCACCGTCTTTTGCGCGGCACGGAGATTATCAAATTGTGCCGACTCGGGGTCCCGAAGCCGGTTACGGACCTCCATCTGCGCCTCCGCCAATAGATCCTGCGCAACCGCGGCACTCATAATCAAACTACTCACAAGCAAAGGCAGTAGACGCATCGTGCTCACTCCAAACTCACTGTTCTGCTTTGGGCGCGTACAGCCGCTCAAGAATTGTTCCGGCCCGATTTAGCATCGCACCTGCATTGCGGCCGGCCTTGTCGGCTTCGAGGCGATTCATCATCCCATGCGGTACTCACACTTCGTGCTAAGCTCGTTTAGCGCACCGCGTGTCGCAGAGAATTGAACAGCTTCTGTAACTTCCTTTTGGAATCAGACTTGTGAGGCAGCACATTGCGAGTGTCGTTCGGCTCAATGACCACTAGGCTCAGCGACCTGGGTAATGGAGCGAGCGATGGCGCGACCGACGGCTCCAGGAATTTTGGCACGCCATTGTTGCCGGGAACGAGACTATCCCAGAATTGATCGAAGCAGCGGGCTGGCTTGCGATCCGCTGCAATCGCCCGCTGCGCTGCTGGAACGTGGCGAGTGCCTGCGAAGGTTAAAGCCTGCTCTGCCAGTCGCGCCGAGTCGTCCCGCAGTTTAGCCGTCCAGCGATTTTGGCGGTTCGGGGCGGTAAGCCCATCCCAAGCCTTGTTGAAGCCGATTGTCAGACTTTCCCGCTTGGCCTTATCCGCGCGCTGCTGAAGATCGGCCTGATGAATACGAAGCCTCTCGACAGCGCGCCCCCAGGACTGTGCTGACGCACCACTTATGCGAGTGGGCGTAGCCCGTTGTGTGATGCGAGGCTTAGATCGAACTGTGATCTTTTCGGGTATTGCAGGCGTTGATTGGGCTGGGAGGTCGGCTGTGCTCAATTCCTTTTCAGCGCCGAGACTAGCAGCTTTATTATGTTGGGAGTCTCGCGAATGACGTGCGCTGTCACTGCTGAATGTATGATCAGAAGGGGATGCGGCTTTTGCTACTTCCGCTGCTCGATTGCTGACGGTAGTGGCCCCATTAGCAAACACGAATCTGGACTCGGTATCGCCGCAGCCGGGGCACCGAAGAGTTATATTCTTGAATCCTTGCACGAGGCCTGCGTCAGCGGGAATAACTTCCCCTGAGACCATTTGATCACCGCAGGTCATGCAACGCATCGGACCACTCTGAAATCAGGTACACGTAGAATCGATGTGAGAACCGCCCCTGCTAACGCCGTGCGGAGACAAATGCTTTATCGCAATCATGAGTTTCATTGAAGCGCGCCCCCGTCCTCAGTCCCCCTGGCGGGATCGGAACTTTATCGTCGGGAACCTAGCGGGCCGAATTGCGACGAGCTTGCGTCGAATGCATGTTTTTTGAGTACCGCAGCACGGGCGGCCTTCCCGAACTGAGCCACGATGCGCCAGGATCAGCCCTCGCGCTCAGTATGTTGCTCGCGACGTTCTGCAATGATCGCCATAACTTCCTCATCGGCCCTGGTTCCCAGACTACTGTAGCGTCGGCCTTGGCCCCGGGCTTCCCGAGCCCGCGATCAAGCACGGCCTTCCATGCGCTCACACGAGCGGCATGCGGAGCTGTCGCATCCTTGGCGATAGCGACCAGGCCTTTGATGGCTTCCACCGAGTAGTCGCGGGCAAGCTGCTGCGCTCCCGTGTCGATTGACGGCCTTGGTTTCGGAATTAGGGCTGTGATGTGACATCACTCGTTAGCTCTCGTGGATATCGTACTTGTTTTCCAGGTGGTGGCTTATCGCTCGCGGGGTACAGAGCAGGATCGGAAATGAACCTGCCCAGGCGCGTGCGCCGATCAGCGAGAGAGGCCGTGTTTCATCCGATGTCGCTGCCGGCGAAAGCTGACGCCAGCCCCCGCGCGCCCTCAGGTGTTATCGAGCGATTAACGGGATCATTATAAGTCGAGACTTTCAGCCCGGCGAAACGTAGTGTGTTATATTTGCTGCATGGAAAAGCTCCTGAAGGTCACAGATGCGGCCGTTCGAAGAAGCGACGCCATGAGGCTTTTGCGCACGCCCTATTTGAGAGGTTGGGTAGCGGCCTAACGCGTGGCCAGGCGTAGCTCTCACCAGCCATTCTCAGGCGACGCGGACAGCGCACGGGGAGCTTGTCTGTCGGCCCGATTGCATCCGGCGCGCCTGTTCAAATGTCGGGATTACGCATCCTCTGGCCGATGGAGAAGTTTATAATCAGAGGTCCTACCTGAATCTCCGTCGGCCATAACTAGGCCGCAGACGACGCATTTTTCGATCTCAGCGAGCTTGCGAGCCCGCGCATCCGTCACCGCATAAAGCGCGCCGCAGTGGGGACAATAAAGCTGTTGCCCTGGGGAATGGGTCCGATGTGAGGCATATCGGCGCCTCAACTAGGCCAAGTATTATGCACCCGGAAGCCCAAAGATTTTGTAGCGTGATTAGGCGCGGCTGGCTTGTTCGAGATCTGAGATGAAAACCTTTTTTCTGCACCCGCTTTCCTCCGGCAGATGGGTCCATTCTATGTTCGCTGTCGCACTCCTTTTCGGCTCCGCGGAAGAAGTGGCCGCTCAGACCCCGCCGTTACCGGGTTACAACGTGGATGCCTCGCAAACCTCCATATCGGGCTTGTCATCAGGAGGATACATGGCGGTCCAGTTCGAGGTGGCCTTCTCATCGCTCATCAAAGGGGCAGGGATAATCGCGGGTGGCCCCTATTATTGCGCCCAGGGCAATCCGACTACGGCAACTTCGGTGTGCAGTTGTACCGCGTTCTTTTGCAATAACCGGCCCGGAGCCATCGATGTTAAAACGCTGGTGCGGATAACTGACCGAAATGCCAGCCGCGGCACGATTGATCCGCCATCGAATCTGGCTCGTCATCGCATCTGGCTGTTCTCCGGGAAAGCCGATTCGATTGTACCGCAGACGGTCATGAATGACTTAGCGGCCTACTACGCCAACTACGTGGAGCAATCGGCCATCAATTACAAAGCTGACATTGATGCGCAGCATGCGCAACCCACAGATTTCTACGGGAACTCCTGCGCTACTTTGGGCGACCCGTACATCAACAACTGCGGCTACGATGCGGCTGGCGAGTTGCTGAAGTGGGTTTACGGTTCGCTAAACCCGCGTAATGACAGTGAACTGAGCGGCACCTTGGTCCAATTTGATCAAGCAGAGTTCTTACGCGATCCAGTCTCCCACGGCATGGATAAGAACGGGTGGCTCTACGTGCCGGCCGCGTGTCGTGATCAACAACAGTGCCGAGTGCATATCGCGTTTCACGGCTGCAACCAGTACCAAAGCTACAGTTATGTTCATGGCTCAAGTCTAGTGTTCTTTGGGACAACATTCGTTCGGAACGCCGGGTACAACAAGTGGGCCGACAGCAACGGGATGATCGTCCTTTATCCACAGGCTACTGCGACCCTAAGCAACCCGGAGGGATGCTGGGATTGGTGGGGGTATGACGATGCCAATTATGCGCTCAAGAGCGGCCGGCAAATCACCGCCGTGCATAAAATGTTTCAGCGTATTTCACGAGCCTCGCCGTAGGTCTCTCCTCGCCTTGCGAGAAGCAGATCGGCGCCCTCCAGTGGCGCGTCGCGAAGCTGAAGCCGAAGAGCTAGGGTTGGTAGCCCCGGAGGTTCTGGAATTGAGCCGCATGAAATGAGCAGCCGCCTTCTGCGACGGCAGATGAGAGCCGCAAGCCACCGCATCGAACGCAAGATGAGAGACGCAAGCCGAGCCGCAGACCGCCGCCGCGAACGGGAGTGGAGGGCAGTGTTCGAGCGGGCTGGTCCGGAAATAATCCGTATGCTGCTGTTCTCCGCAGTAGTCAATCGGGAGTCTTTGCCGCCGGTGCTTTTTCACATCAGCCATGGGTCAGCAGAACGGACAGCTGCTCTCGAATGGTTACGAAAGAAGGACCGAGCAGCCCACGCCCGCGCGGGCGTGCTCTATGCGCTTATCGTAATCGCGATGGTTGCCCTCCTGCATCGCAGCAGTGCCGGTCGTCATAGCTTGGCTTCCGAAATGACCCCCACGGATAACATGCAGAGATCGTGAATGAATTGCACAAAGGCGATGAAGAAAGCTGGATAGGAGATATGTAACGAGGTGATGCGAGAGGGGCGGGTTGTATGGTGGACTCCCATTCAACCGCCCTTCGGTCCCAGCAGGGTAAGGGCACACGCGCGAGGTGACCCCATTCCTACGTGACCGAATTTTGCGTCAGGTGTTCGATTTCAAATTGCAGCGTAACGCGACAGACAGGTTTTCTTGCCTCGTCGCTAACTTCGACGGAAAATTCGTAGCTGCTGGTTTTCTCGAAAGTATTTTTGGCCAAATCAAGCAAGACCTTACCTGCGGCGTGACAGGCAGCTTGCTCATCCGGACACTCGACCCCCTCGTTATCGGAAGAGACAGTCTGCCCATCCCAATAGTCAAAGTAGTAGCGCGGCATACTTGGTCCGATTGGTCACAAAGAGTTGCAGGTGGAGGTATGGACCCCTCTGGGCCATTTGCCCCAGTCGTTTTTGGGTATTGATTTCACCGCTCGACCGTGGTGGGATTGCGTAGCCTATGCAGCCAAAGGCGCAAGGCAATTTAGCATCATTGTCGGTCGGGGCTGGAGACAACATAGGAGTTTTCAGCATGTGCGATTACAGCTTGCACAACGTGCAGTCACGACCTGCCAAGGTTGGCGACAAACTAACAACTCACAAGTTCAACACTGGTACCACAGGGTTCGCTGCGCCCGAAGACGCGAACATGGCGGTCTGTGTACTTCGCGGAACGGAACTCGCCTTTGCAAACGGAGTAATGTGTCAGGCTCCCCGGCTTCTTGGCTGGAAACCTCACATCATCAAGCAGACCACAGCGATCTTCCGGCAGATCAACAAGGATGTCCGGTACGCACATCGGGATGCGCTGGAATTTCCAGACGGTCAGATCGTGCTCTTGACTTGCTTGTGTGAGGGTCAGGAGGCAACAGTGCTCCAGCTTCCGGCTCAACCAGCAACGGCAACTGAGGTGCGGGCAGAGAAGCCGCTTGCGCTAATCGGCTGATACTCACTGGCAAAGGCCCCGCAAGTGATGCCGGCGGGAAGTTCGGTCCGTTGACTCCCTTGCAGCCAGTGATTGGACACAATTCCCGAGAGCATGATACGTACCTCCGCGAAGCAGCTCCGGTCTCGCAATCCCAGGGCTGCTTTGTTTTTGGGCCATGCGATGGCTGTCTCTTTGCTTTTAGGCTGACCTCGTGATCGTTGAGACGGCTGGAAAGAAGTTATTAACCCAACGCAGGAATATTATTCGGATCAGGAAGAGGCAAATCGGGATATTTATTCGGAAAAGCTCATGAGTGATCCGACGTCTTTGGCTGTTGATGAGAAATCTCCTACGGAGGCGGCGACGGATGTTGAGGCCCCTCAGCCCAAGACTGATGCCGAACGCATTAGGTCAGCTATTGCACGGCTAACATCAAATTCGATTGACGGTCTTGAAGCGCTTTCGTCGGAACTCCAGGACTTGCAAAAGTTTCTTCATTCGGAAGTTCAGCGTGTAGAACGTGAAATCGACAGCGCATTGGCCGGAATCAATATCATAATTGAAACGCTTGAACCTTTGAAAAGTAGGTCGGACTACTCCCTAGCTGGTCGAACAGACACCCACGTATTGCGCAGACACGGGCGACATCTCTTCCGGTCTTTCGGTTAGTCGGAACCGGCCAAGACCCTTCACCTCAACGATTGGCAGGGCACACGGTTTCTGCTGCGGGAGCAGATCTAAAAAGGAAGCCCCTGGTTTCCCGCCAGCAGCGATTTCCTCCCCGGATTGTCGTGTGTTGGGCAGCGTGGCTTCGAAAGTTCCAAGTGAGAACCTTTTTCAGCCGAACGGGCGCTCCGGCCTTATCTGACCTCAGCCCTAGAGACGTGGGAATAAACGCGCGGCTAAAGCACGGTTGCTGTTGATTGAATCAGGCTGATTCACATCGGTTCGCGATATGATTCAAGATGTGGGCTGGGTTCGAGGCCAGCCCCAATGGCACGAGCTTACTCTCTTGACCTGCGTGAGCGGCGTGGTGGCGGCGGCGGCAGACTGCCTAATAACTGTCGCGCGCTCACAAATGAAGCGAAAGCCGCGCTCTAGTGGGCGGGTTTTCTTCCACAAACAGAAGCTGAGTGGCTCAGTAGCCGAAGAAACTCAACGGCGCGAACAGGTTTGTTAGTTGACGGCGCGCTTGCTTGCACCCGAAGCGGCTTCTTCTTCGTGGCGTCTGCACGGTACGCAGATGCACTATGAGAATTATCAGAAAGGGAAAGCAGCATGAACCCCCGATTGGCTTTCAGAAAGTCCGCTCTTTGCTTCAATAGCGGCTGTCAATGCTGTGCTGTGATAACGTCCGAGAAGTGCCGATTTTGTTGCAAAACTCGGCCGTGCGGTGCGCGCCAGCTCGCGTGGGTATCGACGCGCTTATTGAGTATTTCCTCCCGTTTGGAGGGTGACTTTTAAGCCACGCCACCACTTAGCGAGGGCAGCTGGAACTCTAAAG
>JBKPOZ010000119.1:0-14146 GCA_046733355.1 Pseudomonadota bacterium
GCTGCACCGACAGGTCATGGTGAAGCTGGCCGAGAGCGGCGGCAAGGTGCCGGAGCATCTCAAGGCGTAAGGCCGTCGACCGGCCTCGCCGTAGTGCATGGCCAAACGGCGTGGGGGTGCGGTGCCCCCCACGCCGCTCCCCGGCCAACGGAGCGTCAGGACCGGAGTTTTGCTATGAACACCGCGCGTCGCCACAAGAACTAGGCCCCGGTTGGCATCTAGCGGCCGCCTGATTGCTGGCTCACATCCTCCAAAAACGTTAATGAGTCCACTCCCTTAGGTTGCCCTGCCCAGCTTGGGCTCTTGCGTGGGTTGCTGCCGGGAGCCGTGCGCATTGCCGTGCTCGTCGATCCCAAATAGGCGCGGCAGGCGGCGATGCAGGAGGTCGGCTTTCCGCGGCAAATCTGACCGGAAATCTGCTCTAGTTATCTTGTTATCTTGGGAGGACCGCCACCGGTAAGCGGGACACTCTCATTTGCAGGGTGCCCGTAAGCGCTAAGCCGATCACGGCGAGGGCGCCGATCAGCGCCAGCATTGTAATCAATTGGCTCTTGCGGTCGCTCATTGCCATAATGAGGGCTGTCCCTGTCGGAAACTTAGATGTAGTCCGCCCAGAACCGGGACTGCCAGCGGGGGACCGACAGTCTAGGGTCTAGTCGCCGGCAAGACCGATCACCGGCACGATCAGCCGGGTGTCAGCGCGGCAAGCTGGACGGTGTCATATTTTGCGCGCAGCTTCGCGAGCGCGTCCGGGTCCGGCTTTCCACCTTTGGCTATCAGGTCCCGCAATTCGTCGAAATACTTCTCGTGTCCAGGCGGTGCGGTAATGAGGAGCATTCGGCCGGGCGCCGAGCCGGAATTTCCAAATGCGTGCGCGGCACCGGGAGGAACGAATACGCAAGTTCCCGGCCCGCCACGAACGGTCCGTTCGCCGCAACACGGATCGAGCTCTCCCTCAAGAACGTAGAAGATCTCCTCAATCTTGGTGTGGTAGTGCGCGCCCGTGTTGGAACCCGGTGCAACCGTGAACTCGAACAGTGAGCACTGTTTGGAGTGTTCGGCCGTGACCAAATAGTCGACACGGGTCTGATGCAAGGTGACTCCGCGCGCCTCACCGTGATGCAGAATAATTCCCTCGACAGACATCTGAGGCTCCCGTTAGCTTAATCTGGGACGATATGCGAACGCCCTGGCGCGGGCAACCCGGCTGCTGAATTGCGAAGGCGGAGCGCTGTCCCGGAAAATCCGACTTCTAGGCTGCTATAAGACTGCTTGCGTGACGATCCCCGCGGCGTCGAGGAACGGAAGGTCCGTAATGTGGAGCCGCTCGTGAATACGATGGGAATTGTCGAAAGGAAGGTTATTCATATTCCCGATGTGCAAGCTGACCCCGAGTATAACTGGGCGGAAGCGTAGAGATTTGGGAGTTTTCGCACCAATCTCGGCGTTCCGATGTTGCGGGACGGCGGCCAGTGTGCACAACTCGGTTCCGGCATTGGCGGTCAAGCCGCTGACCAGCATAGGCCAGTCGCGAATTAGGAGATCGACAATGGCGCGCGGTACGGTGAAGTGGTTCAATCCAACTAAGGGCTATGGTTTCATTCAGCCGCAGGGCGGTGGCGGCAGGGACGTGTTTGTTCATATCTCTGCTGTGGAGCGTGCCGGGCTGAGCACGCTCAACGAAGGGCAGATTGTTGAGTACGAGATCGAAGAGAATCGCGGAAAAACATCTGCCGTCAATCTCAAGGTCAAGTGACCCGATCAGCGAGTAAAGGAACGCCATGCGGCCGCGCCGCCGGCTGCTCGACCGAGAGGTCGGCCGCAGCGCACCGCGACGAGCTGCTGGCGTTCTGGATCAGCGGTCAGCCGTCCTACGAGCTCCCGAACAGAAAGCCGTGGCTGCTCTACTGCGGCGCGCCGGGCACGCGCGCGTGGGGCGTGGTGGAACCTCGAGGAGCACCCACCGCGCGCCGAGCGCGAGACCGAGGCTGAATACCTGATGCGGCATGACTTGTGGTTGCCCGGCGAGCGCCAGCAGTTTGCGACGGCGGGGATGCAGATCGAGGCGCCCGCCCGAGGACGGCAGAAATGCCCGCCAAATGGGCGGTTGAGGTATGTGCAAGTCGAGCAGCCCGCTCAATCTTTTTTCGTCAATGGAGGCGGATGGCCGGCGGAATAATGAGGGAGTCGGGAGTCTGTTCGTCATTAGACGGGTTGGTTTGGGCAACCAACATTAGAGGCTCTGACCGGCCCAAGACCCAATGGAGAGATCATGCCGCTGTCCGCGTATGCCTTGGATCATTTTATAGCTCCAAAACTCTCGTTGCTGAACGCTTGCAACGCTCCTGATGTGCCCGCGATGCCGAATTACTACGAGATACTTGTGCTGAATCAAATGCTCCAACCGATGACGTACACGGAGCCGCTAAAGGTGCTGTTGCTGAACTTTGTCCGTCGCCTTGGATCAGCCACTACCGAATATAGGAGCGGGCGCGACAACCTACTCCTATATTTATCCAAGCTGCCGCAGCGCCGCGATCTCGAGGATTACCATCGAGCATTGGCTCATTTCGAAGACTGCGTCCTTAACGGACACATCGCGGTGATCTGTTTGGCCGGAGTAGGGACGTATTTGCGAAGCATCAATCCTGCTATGCCCGATGTCTTCAAACGCGGGGCGGACTATGATCGCCTTCGATGCCTCAGCAACCGAATTAAACACTTCGACGAAGATGTTGAAAAAGCGGTCCGCCGATCCGCCACCATGCCCGTAGCTCCTCTGTGGATCACGAATGACGGCTTAGAGGCTCAGCGTCGAGGCACCAGGGCCGCTGATGGAATTGTAGCTTTGCGCTTTAATGAGCTATCGGACATTTTGACGATACAGGCAAATGTCGCGAAGGCATTCGCCGAGGACTTTTTTGCGCAAGCTGAGGCGCGTCGGAAGCAGCAACAATCATCAAGTGAATGATCGCGACCTCGGTTGCGCGCGTCTCGATCCGGCCGATGGCTCACCGGACCGAGACTTTAAGGCGCGCCCCAAATCCTGCCGCCTCGGTGACGAATTTGCTCCCGGGAACTGTTCACCAGATACGCCCTCCCTGACTTGCGACGGGAGACACGAAACGGAGATTCACCCAACCGTTGGAACGGTCGTATTCAACGAATATCCACTGTCCCTGAGTTTCGCCCAGATAGATCACACCTTTACTGTTGGGGGGAATAGTATCAACCACGGGCGAGTCGTCCGTCGCATCCCGTACCACTACCTGACAAGAAGAGGTTTGGTTATTATCGCCTACCACTAGCAGTCAAAACTCAGGGAGAGGCGTTAGTGGACAGAATGCAAGCTTGGGCAGTTCGTCGGCGGCGGCCTTGCCGGCGGCCTCTTTCACTCTCTCGCCCGCTTTCTCGGCGGCGTCCGTCAGCTTCTCATGCGCGAACAGCGCCTATTCCAACGGCCCAGCGTCAAGGTAGGGATCGTAATCTCATTCAATAATCGGGTATATTCGGAGGCACTTCCGTCTGACTTGGTGGACGCGCTTCGCCGTCGTGACGCAGGAGCGACGCCTTATGCCGTTTGGCAAGCCTCCCCGGCAGCTTGAACTCGGACGATCCAATCGTTTCCTGGCGGGATTGCCGCCACACGATTTTGCACTGCTGACGCCGCATCTGCACACTGTCACGCTTGAGCGCGACATGATCCTGCATGATGCGGGGGATGAAATCGAGCGCGTCTATTTCCCACATAGTGGCATGGTCTCCCTGGTGGCGGTCATGCAGAGCGGCCCGGCCGTCGAGACCGCAACCATCGGACGCGCGGGAATGATCGGCGCGAGCACCGGCCTCGGCGTAAAATACAGTTCCGCGAGAGTGATCGTGCAGTTGCCAGGCACGGCGGCGTGGCTGCCCGCCTCCCAATTTCATGCCGCTGCCAACGGGAGTCAGGCCATTCGCGATCTCATCGTGCACTATAGCGACCTGTTGCTCGCGCAAGTCCAGCAATCGGTCGCGTGCAATGTGCTGCACACGATGGAGGCCAGGCTTTGCCGCTGGCTCCTGCAAGCTCACGATTGCATGGACGGCAATGCCATCCCGCTGACGCAGGAGTTTCTCGGACAAATGCTCGGTGTGCGCCGCACCACCGTGACCATCGCGGCGCAACTGCTACGGAGCGGGGGCCTCATCCGATACCGGCGCGGCCATATCCATATCCTGGATCGTCCGGCGCTCGAGCAACTCTCCTGTGAGTGCTACGCCATTGTACGGGGTTACACGGACAAGATTTTTCCGCCCTCAGAGGGCGCTTGACAGGAACTATTCAGCTTACGCCGGGATTGTCATTGATCACCGGCAGGTGATCCCTGGCGTGGTGGCAGAGAGAGACCAGTGCTCCGCCAGTAGAAATAGGAGCACTGTCATGCCCCGATACTATTTCCATATCGAAGATCCTCGCACACACATCGACCGCGTAGGAGTGGAACTCCCTGACCTCGAAACTGCCCGTGACGAGGCGGTAAGCGCGGCTGGGCAGATACTGCGCAACGGTGCCGCGAAAAATCTTTGGAGCGGAAAACCTTGGCGCATGTGGGTTACGCAGTCGCCGTTCGCAAAGGAAAAGCCGCTCTTCGTCCTTCGGTTTTCTGCGACGGAAGAATGATGGCGGCTGACGACTGCGACGGTTCTGATGTCCGTCGCGATGTGCGCTCTGCCGAATTGTTAGGCACGAGGCGATTCACCGAGATTCAAGACGGCCACTTTCTCTGAGAGCCCAACTCCTGCGACCGAGGCTTTCATTCTGCCGGCAGGTCGAGAGCGTGACAGGACGTTCAGCTCAACGTGACTTCCTAATCGAGGTGTTGGCTAGACGTACGTCTGGCCAACGTTCGGGCCTCGCAAGGAAAGCTCTTGCCGGGGGGCCTCCCGGCAAGCTCCCCGGCCGTTTCCTATAATTAGCAAATAGGGAACCTGAACAGGCTGCCAAAACGATTATCAATGTCGAAGACATGCTTCGGTTCCTGCACCCGCGTCTTGGTCTGGCGGGACGTGACTAGGGGAAATTACATGCTTCAGACGTTTATCCGGCCGCGATCGGCCGGCGCCTCAGTGCCTGCGATTGCAGCCAACGGCAGGTGAACATTCGTCCGACGGAATCCTGATTGAGCGCATCGCGGCGGGCGACAAGCTTGCCATGCAAGTGTTGTTCGCCCGGCATCGCACGAACATCTATCGTTGGCTCTTGCGGTTCGTCGGCAGCGAGACTGTGGCTGAGGACCTCCTGAGCGATGTGTTCCTCGACGTCGGCAACAGGCTGGCCGCTATGAGGGGCGCCCCGCCGTCACCACGTGGCTGCTTTCGATCGCGCGCTTCAAGGCGCTCTCGGCCCGACGGCGTCGGACCCATGCGGAGCAAGACGAAACCATCGAAGCGACCGTGGCCGACAGCGCCGACTCCGGAATTGCGTTGCAGAAGAAGGGCCGCAACGAACTGCTGCGCCAGGCAATAACTAAGCTCTCCCCCCAACACCACGAGATCGTTGACCTTGCCTATTATCACGAGAAGTCGGTGGAGGACGCCGCATACATCCTCAGCATTCCCCCCGTCACCGTGAAGACCCGCATGTTTTATGCCCGCAAGAAGCTGGCTGAGCTGGTCCACGAGATTTAAGCTGTCCATCTGTTTGGGGGCGGGTGAGGAGGTTCTGGCGGAACCAGCCAGAGCCTCCCTCCCGTTTAGAAAATGGTGGGTGTGGCTGGGCGGACACGCCAAGAAATTTTTGGAACGATTAACCATCTGCTCACTTGTAAGTCTGACTTGGCAGGGTCACGCCCCCAGCCCCCAAATCCTGCCAAGCTTTCGAAGCCCCGCCGTCCCCCCGGCGGGGCTTTTCGTTTTTTGGCGCGCGTTGTTCGCGTAATTCACAATTATGGAACGCGTTTCCAGGTCCTTGCGAAGTCGATCGAAGTCGTGGCGCGCGGCCCAGGCCACCTGTTCAGGGTAAAGATCGGGCAATTCTGGGCCATCGCGGCGGCCCCTGCTTTCTAAGCCATCGGGCTCCGCGATCGTTTTCTTCCGCAAGGAAAAAATTGCCGAGAAAACCAATTGAGGCGGCTAACGCGGCAATGATCAAGCCAAGCCTAAGCAGCCAAAGAGCGCCTCTCGCTAAAACTTCATTTGCAGTCTGCCAGAAAACCAGGTCGATCGGATCGATATTGAGCGAAAGTTCACGCAGCAAGCGGGCGAACGCGATCTGGTTTTGCGCTTCGATTCCGGCTTCCGGCCGCGCCCTCGGCGAGCCGTAAGCGTCCTGTGCGTCGTCCAATTCAGTTCGGCCAGGGAACCCAAAACCGACTTCGCGTTCCACTGCATTGCTCTAAAGCGCGTGCGTAGCCGACTGGGAGAGTTCCGGCCGCAATGCAAGACGCTTGTCGTATAGCGATCGTCCCCTTGCGTTTCTCGCCCGCTACGTAAGGAGGCGGCCGGTTGCCCATGCTGCGATCGCGACCGCTGTTGTCGCGGCCGTCGGTTGCTCGGTGGGCGCGCAATACGGCGTGAAGGTTCTGGTCGACACGCTGGCCGGCGGACTTTACGTCGGTACGCATGCCAGAAGCCGCTTGCTTTGCGGCCAATACTGGCGCGGTTCCCGAAGTGACAATGATATCGACTTTGAGTCGGGCGAATTCGGCTGCAATGTCCTGAAAGCCCTCTGTACGTCCCTCGGCCGCCTATGGCGATCGCAAGGGCAGAAAAAACGCGCTCACGCTCTCAATCCTGCTGATGACCATCGGCACCGGAGTGATGACCCTGATGCCGAGCTACGACACGCTCGGGCTAACCGGGGACGTTTGGTTTACACGGCGGACCCGACGCTCTGTGACTTCGTCCTCGTTCTCGTCTTCCTCTTCGTCCTCCTCGCCGTTTCCGCGCTGGCCCCGCCCGCGCGCAACCATTCGGCGTTCGTCAGCTTCCTCTTCGTCGCTGACCTCCTCGTCTTCGGCTGGCTCTTCTTCTTCGCTGACTTCTTCGTCTTCATCGGCTACCTCCTCGTCCCGTTATGCGGCATCATGCTTCCTCCAATCTGGGAGGTCGATCACATCGGCGGCCTTGAAGCACCGTAGCCCCAAGAGGGCGAACAGACTCCGGTTGTCAGTATGCGACAGAATCAAGCCGCGGCGTTGCTTGGGTGCGGGTCTTTGACCCCGACCTGACCAATGCCGGCACCAGCATGAACCAACGAACCAGGTTTTTGACGCGCCCCTCGCCAAAAGCGTATCCCCAACGCCGCAGCTCAAACGCGAATAGTCTTCAACGCCAGAATTTGGTTGAAGCTGTGGGATCTTTCAAAGGGATAATTTGCGTCGACATTTCGCGTATCACGTCGGATGAACGATAATTATTGATGTAATTGGGAGACGCCTTTCCGAGCCTTCGCAATATAGGGGCGGGACGTCGATACAGCGAGGCGACGGCAGCCGTCGCCGTCTCACTCGTCTCGGCATAGAGGGTGAGACTCCCCTTTGACCCCCTCAGCGGTACCGCTAGCATTTGTTGGCCAAGCAGTAACGAATAGGATCGCCGACGCGCCTTACGTTCTTGATCTTGGCCTCGAGCGTCCAACCCTTCTTGCTTGCTCGAATTTCATCCTCCTCTAGCCAGCTTACCCCAGCACCTGAGCAGCTAAAACTCGCCAGCCAAGCCGCGCCCCGGCGGTCGATCTTGTTGAGGTTACAACTGGTCTCCTGCGCGTCGAAACCAGCCCAACGCACGATGATGTCCCAGTTGTTGTCTTTGCAGCGCCGATAGGCATAGGTATCCGGCAACATTGCCTCACTTGTGAGGCACCAGTGCCCGATAATCTGCTGGGGCAATTCATCGGCGGCTAATGCATCGTGGCAGGTACACACCACCATAATGGCGCCGATGCGAGCCCATTGAGGCGTAGCTCCGTAGATTCCGATCCTCATGATGCTCATGTCGTAACCCAACGAGCGCACCGCTTTTCCTATTCTCTTTAGGTCTACACACCGAGCGAGTTCGCCCACAGGTCAAACGATTCGCTCGAAGCAACCCATCACTTGCCGGCTGCTGCGCGTGCGAGGCGAGCGGCCATGCAGCAGCCGCGCCACCGAGCAGGGCGGTGAACTCGCGCCGGTTTAATAGATCTAATTGTATTCGGTCGCCGTGTTAGGGGCCGAACCGCAGGATATCAAATGCCAATAGGGGCGGGTATCAGGGCTTCTGCACAACCTGCCAGCTCTTGGTCAATCCAGTCCCAGGCGGCCCTGAGTGCCGTTGAACGAAACACCTTCGGTTCCATTTGAGGTTGAGAGAAGTTCGTACTTCGGCGCCTGCACCACCAGGTCGGTCGGCTTCTCGTCATCCACATCGGCTCCAGGACGCTCGATCTACCGCCGCCGCGGTGGCGTGGTGGTCGCGGTTCGGGGGTCCGCCAATTGCAGCGCCTGGAGCGGATCGATGAGGCCGGCGCCGAAATTGTCGTCGCGGTCACCGGGCGAGAGCCGTTTGGCGCTCAGCGTGAGGATGCGGCGAATGTCTGCCGGCGTGAGCTTGGGATTGCGCTCCAGCAACAGCGCCACGATGCCGCTCACCTCGGCGGCCGCGACCGAGGTCCCGGTGGTGATCTGGTACTCGCCTTCGGGCGCCGGCACCAGAATGTCGACGCCCGGCGCCGACACCGAAATGTATTTGCCGCGATTGGCACCGGCGAACAGCTTGTCGTCCGTGTCGGTCGCCGTCACTGCGATGACGTTGGGATCGGCGCCGGGATAGAGCGGTGGAGATTTCGGCCCGGCATTGCCGGCGGCCGCGATCAGTACGATGCCCTTGTCGTAGGCCGCTTTGAGCGCGCGCTCGAGCGAAGGATCCTTCGGGCCGGCAAAGCTCATGTTGATGATGCGCGCGCCTTGACGCACTGACCAGTCGACACCCTTGAGGATGTTGAAGGTGGTGCTTTGGGGGCTCGCTGCCGCGGTCGAGAAGGCGTGCACAGCAAGCAGCCGCGCGCCCGGCGCCGTGCCGAGGAGCCGCTGGTGCGAGGCGATGGCGCCTGCCATGCCGGTGCCGTGGGAGTGCGGCTTCTCTGGCTCGCCCGCCGCGTCGTAGTGCTGCGCGACCACGCCTTCCAAGTCGGGATGCGTGGCGTCGATCTCGGAATCGATCACGGCGATCACGACATTGTTGCCCCTGACCATGCGGTGAACGTCGGCGATCTTGAGCTTCTCCAGGACGTATTGCGCCGGGTCGCCCTTCGGGCCGTGCGAGGCGGGCTCGGTTCCCTCGGGTTGCTGCTGCAAGCTGTAGACGTAGTTCGGCTGCGCGACCGCGACGAGCTGGATGGCCGCGAGCGCGCGGATGATCTCGGCGGGACTCCTCCCGTTGGTGATACGGAAGCGCGCCACGGTCGAGCCGGTGATAGCAAGGTTTTCCGAGGCGAGCAGCGTCAACCCAAGACGGCCGACCGCGGCTTGCAGCCGCTCCATAGTGACATTGCCGGCGATCTGCAGCACCACCTCGTCCTGGACGAAGCGGGTCTCAGTGGGCGCCGGAATGTCGATGATCCGCCGGTCGAAGCCCGACGGCCGCTGCTGCTGACCCCCTTGCGCAGGCGAAGCGGGCGGCTGCGGGGGCAGCCGGATGCCTCCTTGGACACTTTCGAACGCCGGCGGCGCGGTGGGGGTGAGCGTCGCGAGCTGAGTTGGACCTATGCCGACCAGATTGTTGATGACCTGCGTCGGTCCCGGCAGCGACGCGAGCAACTCCGGTGAGAACAGCGGCAGCTGCTGCAACACCGGAGTCAGCGGCGTCAGCGGCGTCAGCGGTGTCAACGGCGTCAGCGGTGTCAACGGCGTCAGCGGTTCCGGCGGCGTCAGCGGGGTCGGCGGCGTCGGCGGCGAAGGCGGCTCCGGCGGTATGGGTGGTGACGGCGGCGTTGGTGGCGGCGGCAGGATGCCGGTGTTGAGGAAGCCACACAGCGGGTTGCTGCAGCCTGCGAGAATCGAGCGAAACGCCGGCAGGTTGGCCGCGGAGGTCGGGTCGTTCAGCGCGATGAACGGATCGACCGTGCTGCCCTGGCCGCCGGCGGCCGCGCCGGTGGCGGTGGAATTGGTGATTGCCTTCGTTCTTTGCGACCAGGCCGCCTGCCACCGCACCCGTTTGCAATCCGGCGACGGTGCCGCTGAGGATATGAACATTGCTGATCGTGCCGCGGTTCTCGCCGGCGAGTGTGCCAAGGAATATAAAGCTTCCAGTCCCCGTGATGTTGACGTTGGCGAGATTGAGATTGCGCACCGTCGCGCCACTCTCGATGAATGGGAATAGCGCAACCGGTGAGTTGGCTGAAGAGAGGGTCAGGTCGCTGATCGTGTAGTTTGCGGCGCTGATTCCGCCATTACCGTCGAATAGGCCGGTAAAAGTCGTTCCCTGGGCGAACCCGGTGAATCCAGCGGCGCTAAAGCTTCTGCCCAGCGCATACGTCCCGCCGAGATTCGTGCCGACGGCCTGCAGGTCGCTCGCATTGTTCACAAGCATGTACGAAGTGAGCTGGAAGGACCGCTGAGAATTCGCAAGCACGCCGCCGCCCAGACACAACCCCGAACAGGCGAAGCTCGTTGGGTTCTGATATTTGGTGCCGCCCTCGACGGCAGTGGGATTGTAGTAGATTGAGACCGTGCCGGTGCTCCGGCGATAGTCGACGATACCGAGCAAGGCGAAATTTACTGTCCCTATTCCGGCTCCGGTATTGTCGGCGCGCAGCACGAGATTGCCGCTCGCCGTGTTCTGGATAGTGAAGGGGCCGATATTGATGTCACGAAAGGCGCTGAGGGTAAGCGAGTTGTTGCTGCTCCACGTAATGCTCCCTCCTAGTGCGGTGATGTCGCCGTTCCCCTCTAGTTGCGGGTTGGTCGCGATGACGACGTTCTGGCTCGCAAGCTGGGTCTCAATCTGAGCAGGGTTCATGCAGTTCGACGCCCCCTCGCAGGCCGAACTGATGAGGAGGTCTTGCGGATCGAGCAGCAGCGTGCCCGCTCTGCCCCGTGGCGCGCTCGAGTCCACGTTCCCAGTGAACGCAAGCTGGCCGTGGCTCGAGGTCTCGACGAATCCGCCGTCGCCCCCTTTCGCGCCGCCGCGGGCGAGGATCGTTCCGGCAAAGGTGCTCTCGCTGTCCGACCACAGCACGACCTTGCCGCCGTTGCCGCGCCCGGTCGCCGATGCATTGATGGTCGTGGCGGCGTCGACGCTCACCGTGGTCGCCGTCGGGATCACGAAACTTTCGAGCTTGGCGCTCGGGTTGGCGACGAGTCCCGTCTTCGATGGCGCGCGAGAGCACATAACCGTCGCCGCCGTATTTGGCGGTGATGCGCTGGGCAAGATCGTAGACCGCCTGCAGCGTCACCTTCTTGCCGAGGACATTGGCGTAGAGCTCGGCCAACTGCGCGGCGGTGTAAATGGACGGAAATTTTGCGTTAGGCGGGGCTAGGAGGCAATCGCCAGCGCGCGGAATTTTTCCAGATGTTTCAATAAGGTCACACTGTCCGCGATGCTAAAACCTGTGAGGGCGGCCCGGGATACGCAGCTCGGGGCTGGGTTCTGCCGGAATCTTCAGCAAGCCGACTTCTCGTGGTAGTAGACGAGGTCGATGATCTCGCGATGATCGGGCGAGAGCTTCATCAGAGCTGCGCGCACCAGCTCGTCACCGGCTGGAAAAGGGCGGACCCACCGTGTGGGGCCTCGCCGGTCGCGACATCGCGCAACCATTGCGGAGGCGGTTGTCCCCAACATCGTCGATCTCAACCCGAAGCCACGAAATCAATGGCGGCCACGATGACTCAAAGCGTTGCAATCACCTGTGCCCAGATCGCGACCATACCCACAAATAGCGCCAGCGAGGCCAGCGTGGCGATTTCTTCAACAATGGCGCGGCCCATAGTACTCCCCCCGTGTCCCAAAAATCCAACGAGTTCGCGTGCTTGAATGCGCCTTTTCCCGGCCCACTCTGGGAAAAGGTTCTCGTTCCATTGGTCGCGCTGGTAAGGGAAAGGTTCGATTGCACGCCTAACACTAGGTTTATCGTTAATGTAACTGATTGTCTCAATTTCACGATGTAGGTCCCGTCGTGATTGGGGCAGTGGCACAATTCGGCCGCCTCCACGTTAACTGTACCGGCCATGGCGAAGAAAGCACACAAACAGCAAGGATCGGCGCTGGACGAGGTCCGGCGGCATGTCCGCATTTTTATCGATTTGGGCCGAGTTGCGAGTGAGAGCGCCGATGAAGAGGGATTTCTCGACCAAGTCGTGGTGCAGGTCGCAAGGGCAGTGGAGATCGATCACGTCAAAGTCCTTAGATATCGCCGCCGGGAGGCCGACCTACTCATCGCCGCCGGCTTTGGGTGGAAAGAGGGCATTGTACGGTCGGCTGCCTTGTCTGCCGATTTGCGGTCGCCGCCGGGCCGCTCGTTCCAGACCGCCCAGCCCGTCGTGATCAAGGATTTCCAAGCGCAGGATGACTTCGTCCATTCGGGCCTGCTGCAGGATCACGGCATTGTCTCACTGGTCAATGTGCCGGTGCTGATTGGAGGTGCGGCTTGGGGCGTGCTGGAGGTGGACAGCACTCGCCCGCGCGATTTCAGTCAGGACACGATCGAGTTTCTCACTGCTACCGCCGCACTGATCGGCGCGTTTC
This sequence comes from Pseudomonadota bacterium, assembly GCA_046733355.1. GTDB lineage: Bacteria > Pseudomonadota > Alphaproteobacteria > Rhizobiales > Xanthobacteraceae > VAZQ01. Next base: position 12,703 of record JBKPOZ010000119.1, read on the forward strand.
TCCAGAGCCACCGCGGCGAATTAAGCGAGGCGGCAAGGCTGGCAGCCGCCGCTATGCAGGCGCAGAGCCGGGACGTGCTCCTTCGTGAAATGCAGCATCGTGTCAAAAACAGCTTCCAGATCATCCTGGCTTCGATCGCCATTCAGAAGCGACGTTATGCCGCCGGCGATGCTCAACGAGCGCTGGACCATATCGCCAGCCGCATCAACGCGATTTCTCTCGCCCACGACCAGTTGGCGCCGCACGAGAAGGGACAGATCGTCAAGCTCTCCGACTACCTGCGTGCGCTCTGTCTCTCGATCAAACAGCAGACCGAGGGAATTGAGGTCGAGGTGCAGGCCGACGAGCTTGAGTTATCGATCGACCGTGCAGTGCCGCTGGGCCTGATCCTGAATGAGATTGCAACCAACAGCATCAAGCACGCGTTTGGCCCAGAGAGTGGCGGAAGAATCACCGTTAAGCTGATTGCGGGCGTCGGCTACGGCGAGGCTCGTTTGAGCGTTGCCGATAATGGCCGCGGGATTAAACAGCACAACCCCACAGGTACCGGATTAAAACTCATCGTCGCGCTAGCCCGCCAGATCGGCGGCACCGTCGATCAGGAGAGCTCCAATCAAGGTACGAGAACGTGGCTGACCTTTCCGGTGGGATGATAAGGCAAGCGGAATGCAGCGGCAGAGCACGGCGAGATCGGTGGGTGTGACTTCGAGATGCCGATGAAGCTGTTCATGATGTCCCGAACGTCATGCCGGTCGCGCCGATGGTGGCAAGCACGCCGGTGCCTCCCAGGATGCGCCGGCGGAATCCGTGCGTCGGCCAGCGCGCGAGCACGTTAGGCGGAATAGCTGGCCCAGCGCGCCTTTGCGGTTTTAATTTGATAATTAGATGCCGTAATGGGCCCTGCACCGAGCGAGCGGGGAAGGTGGCTGTCCCCCGATAGATGATGAAACGGGGTCACGACGTTGAGTCGGCCCCAGGCATCTGAAATGGAGGACAGCCGTGGAATACTATGTCGGAATCGACGTGTCTTTGGAACTCTCGAGCGTTTGCGTTGTGGATGGGCGGGGCAAGATCGTGAAGGAGGCGAAGGTCGCGAGCGAGCCGGAAGCCCTTGTTTATTTCTTCGAGGAACTTGGCTTTCCAGTGAACCGGATTGGGTTTGAGGCGGGGCCGTTATCACAATGGCTGCATGCCGGGCTGACGCAAGCGGGATTTGAAACCGTTCTGCTGGAGACGCGGCATGTGAAGGCGGCATTGTCGGCGATGACCGTGAAGACGGACCGCAAGGATGCGTGTGGACTTGCCCAGCTGCTGCGGATGGGATGGTTCCAGCAGGTGCACGCCAAATCGATTGGATCGCAGGAGATCCGAGCGCTGCTGGTCGCGCGCAAGCAGCTTCTCGGAAGGTTGCTGGATGTGGAATTGAGCATTCGGGGAATCCTGC
>JBKPOZ010000120.1:0-19476 GCA_046733355.1 Pseudomonadota bacterium
TCTTGGATCAGCGCTACACTATTCAGAATAAGCTACTCCGCCCAGCCCGCGTTGTCGTGACTAGGAGTAAGGCACCTGCCAAGCTTCCTGATGACAACGATTTGGGATCAGAGTGGGCCACCTTTGAGTAGTGTCAACTTGGATGTTTGGATGCCGAGAGCATCACTACTGCGTTCTCCGGCACATTACGAAGGTGCTCTCTCACGCGCGCCCGATCAATCCCGCCGACTATGACCGCACCTCGCTGCGGCTGAAATCCGCCATGCACGCTTCAGATCGACGCACTCGAACCCCGAGTCGTCCAAGCGCCGCCACAAGGCACTTTCCGATGTTTTCAATTTTCCACCGAACGCACGATATCTTATTCGCGCACACTTGAAAGCTCATTGCCAGGCTCGACCAGGAAGGAATTGCGGTCGACTTCTTTGAATTTCCCCATATGGGCGCTGTTCCCGATGTCGGAAGCGCAGGCCGCAGTCGCGAAATTGGCCGGACTGATCAACGGCAAGTGACCTTGTCCACACGTTGGATTCGGCACTCTCCACGACGCGATCATGCCCAACGAACGTGTCAGTTACCTAGAGAAAAGACCGCGTCATCTCTGCATGCCGAGCGCGAAATCGCGCAGGTTGCTCCTCGACCGCGGTCACCGAAATCGGCCGAACGTCCGAGCGGCGAATGAGAAACCGGCGACGCGCCGTTCCGTCGTGCTATCTTTGCGGCATGATCGACAACGTCGAGGAAATCTTTATCCACAGAACCTGACAGTGTTCGAACGCCTGGTAATGGGTGGTGGCAAGGCCGCGTAGAGATACGTGCGTGTGTGTAACGCATCTCATCACACCTGTTCGGCGCGGCTATGGGCGGGCCCGAGGCGTGTCGTTAGGTTGTGCGCGGTGTTGATCAGCGCGACATGAGAGAAAGCCTGGGGAAAATTTCCGAGCTGCCGTCCGCTGCGCGGATCGTATTCCTCCGCCAACAGCCCGACATCGTTGCGTAGTGCGAGCAGCCGCTCGAACAGCACCTGCGCTTCGCCGCGGCGGCCCATCATCGCATAATTGTCCGCTAGCCAGAAGCTGCAGGCAAGAAACACCCCCTCCCCCGGCGGCAGACCGTCGACCCCCGAGGCCGTCGCGTAACGGCGCACGAACCCGTCGACCATGAGTTCGCGTTCGATAGCTGCCACGGTCGCCACCATGCGCGGGTCGCATGCCGGCAGGAAGCCGACCAGCGGCATCATGAGCAACGCCGCGTCTAGTTCGCAGCCGCCGTAGAATTGCACGAACGCATCGCGTTTAACGCTGAATCCGCGCCGGCAAACGTCCTCGTGTATGGCGTCGCGCAGGGCGCGCCAGCGTTCGACCGGCCCCGCCATCCCGAAACGCTCGACGGCTTTGACCGCACGATCGGCAGCGACCCAAGCCATGACCTTGGAATGGGTGAAGTGACGGCGCGGCCCGCGTACCTCCCAAAGCCCCTCATCCGGCCGCTTCCAAGCCGTTTCCAGAAAGTCCAGCAACGTTTTCTCCACCCGCCAGGAACCGTCGTGCGGCTCGATGCCGTATCGGCGCGCGACGTGAAAGGCATCCGCGATCTCGCCGTAGACGTCGAGCTGGAATTGGGAATGGGCGGCATTGCCGACGCGAACTGGCCGGCTTTCTTCGTAGCCCGCCAGCCAAGCGATCTCGCGCTCGGGAAGCTCCCGCTCCCCTGCCAGGCCGTACATAATCTGCAACTGTTCCGGCTGTCCGGCGACGGCGCGTAGCAGCCATTCGCGCCAAGCGCGCGCTTCATCGAGGAAGCCGGAGATCAGCAAAGCGTAGAGCGTGAACGTGGCGTCACGAATCCAGCAATACCGGTAATCCCAATTGCGTGGACCGCCGATTTCCTCGGGCAGCGAGGTCGTCGGTGCCGCCACGATTCCACCGGTCGGCGCATAGCTCAGCGCCTTCAAAACGATCACGGACTGCCGCATCGTCTCTCCCCATGGGCCCATGCAAACGCAGCGGCCGGACCACGCCCGCCACCTCGTCTCCGCCTCGTCCAGCAGCAGAAGAGGATCACGCGCCGGCGGGCTCTGCGTATGCGAGCGGTGCCAGCTAAGCACGAAGGGCACGCGTTCCCCTTCCGACACGACGAACTCCGCCGTGGACCGGAAATCGTCGCCGGCGAAGGGCACCGGCGAGCGCAACTGGACCGCATTCGGGCCGGCGATGACGCTGATTCCATCTTCACGACGACGCACCCACGGCACGACGCGACCATAGCCGAAGCGCAGGACGAACTCGGTTTGCATAGCGACCGACCCGCGACGCCCCTCGACGACCCGGACTACGCCGATTTCGTCTTCGTTCTCGGGAGCTGGCATGAAGTCGATGACGGCACAGCTTCCGCCCGCCGTCGTGAATTCGGTCTCAAGGATGAGGGTACCCTTACGATAGCGTCGCCGAATGGAACCTATCTCGCCCTTTGGTGAAATCAGCCACCGGCCATTTTGGGGTGAGCCGAGGAGCGCGCTGAAGCAAGCCTCCGAATCGAAGCGCGGCAAGCACAGCCAGTCCATCGAACCGTTACGACCGACGAGAGCCGCGGTATGAACATTACCGATGAGCGCATAATCCTCGATCGCCTGACTCAACCAAGCACCTCGCTCGACAAAGCTGCAAGACTATTAGTCATGGTGGCCTCCGTAGTTCGACGTCCCGCATGCAGCTCAGGAAAGCAGGTCACGTATGTTTGCCGCAGCACCGGAGGCATGTCGGTCTCGAACCACGGATTGCACTTAAGCCATCGAGTGTTGTGCCATGACGGATGGGGCAGCAGGAACATGCGCAGCGGTGGGGCTGCTTCATAGACCTGACGCCATTGCCGCACGGTCTCATCGACCCCCTGTCGGGCGACGGCCGATCCGAAATGCCATCGTTGCGCGCAGCCACCAATAACCAACAGGAGTTTCAGGTTCGGCCGCATTTCCACATCGTCTCCAAATTATCAACGGTATCGGATTTCGATCACTCATAATGACGTAACAGTACGTCCTCAACCTCGTAGAGAGGTGCCGCCAGCACGTCACAGCTGGATATCGTTCGACCGAGCACGGAAATCCGTCCACCACCGTCATCATTCCAAATATTGACTCTGCGTCGGAGTTGGGAAATTCGCCTTCGCTGATGCCGGCGGCCAGCCACCCCTGATCGCGCAGGAGTATTATGTGGACGTCTCTTTCGGAAGGGCCGTTCCATCCCCGCGTTGCTCATCCTGTGTTCTCCGCTCTTCACCATGTGTAATGAGGCGAGCGCTACGCTGGCCGGTAACTTAGATCCAGAGCCAGCTCACGGCGACGGTCAGACGATGGCGCTGGCCGATCAGGAAATAGATGTGAGCGAATCCCCACAACCATCACGCGAGCCAACCCGTGAGCTTGACCCAGCCAAAATCGACAACCGCGGTGCACTTGCCGATCGTCGCGAGACTGCCGGCATCCTTATCGCGAGCCAGCGGCCTGACTTTCGCCCACGGAGCCGAGCCTTGATCGTCTCGGCAACTGGCTGCCGGTGCTATGCCGGGAACCAGCTTTCCGTCCGGCATCGCGACATGGCGGTATCGCCGATTGCGAAGATGTTCGGATGTCCCGGGACCGTCAGGTCGGGTTGCACAAGGATGCGTCGCACATGGTCGGCCGGTGCGTGGAGCCAGTCGGCCGCTGGCGACGCTGCGACGCCCACGGCCCAGAGAATCGTCTTTGCCGGAAGGTACCGGTTGTCGATTTCGACACCGTTAGCCGTGCATTTGGTGACCGGCCGTCCAAGTGTGACGTCCACGCCGAGGTTCGTCAGGGCCTGGCGCGCATAAGCGGACAGGCTTTCACGAAATCCGGGAAGAATCCTGGGGCCAGCCTCGACGAGAACAACGCGCGCCTTTCGCGTGTCGAAATGCGGAAATCGCTCCGCAAGGTGTCTCGCGCACGCTCGGCAATCGTGCCGGCGAGCTCGACGCCGGTCGGGTTACCGCCGATGACGACGAATGTGAAGAACTTGGCACGTTCGGCATCATCTGTCGCGCGCTCGGCGTGCTCGAAAGCCGCAAGAATCCTTCGCCTGATCGTGGTCGCATCCTCGATCGTTTTCAAACTGGGTGCATAAGGCTCCCGAGGTCGACACTCATAGGAAGCGCCATACGCTGGTGCGACGAAATAGCTTTCATTGACACGTTTAATAGCAATCTCTTATTCAAGTGATCGGCGGAGCGCATCAAAGTACCATAAAGGATTGACGAATGACCACACCCGCTTTGAGCCGTCTACCCGCTTGGGCCGCCCTGAAGGCGCACTACAAACAGATAAAGGGTCGGCATCTCCGACAGCTCTTCGCAGAGGACGTTACGCGTGGCGAGCGGATGGCTGTGGAAGCTGCCGGTGTGTACCTCGACTATTCCAAGAACCGCATCACGGACGAAACGCTCAGGCTGCTGCTTCAACTGGCAAGGGAGTCCGGCCTACGCAAGCACATCGAGACGATGTTCCGCGGCGACAAGATCAACGTGTCGGAGAAGCGTGCCGTGCTGCACGTCGCCTTGCGCGCGCCGCGCGGTGCCAGCATCATCGTGGATGGGCAGAACGTGGTGCCTGAAGTCCATGCTGTGCTTGACAAGATGGCGGACTTTTCGCTGCGGGTGCGAAACGGCGACTGGAAAGGCGCTACGGGTAAACGCATCCGCAATGTGATCAATATTGGCATCGGTGGGTCGGATCTAGGGCCCGTTATGGCCTACGAAGCGCTGAAGCACTACAGCGACCGGTCGCTCGCTTTCCGCTTCGTCTCGAATGTCGATGGCACGGATTTAGTCGAGACGGTGCGCGATTTTGATCCCGAGGAATCGCTGTTCATCGTCTCTTCCAAAACCTTCACGACGCTGGAGACGATGACCAACGCGCAAAGCGCGCGGGATTGGCTGCTCGGAGACTTGGGGAACGAGCAATCGGCGATCACTCGACATTTTGTCGCTGTGTCGACCAATGCCGCCGAAGTGGCCAAGTTCGGCATCGATACGGCGAATATGTTCGCTTTCTGGGACTGGGTCGGCGGTCGCTATTCCATGGACTCGGCCATCGGGCTCTCGACCATGATCGCCATCGGGCCGGATAATTTCCGCGCCATGCTCGCCGGCTTCCATGAGATGGACGAGCATTTCCGCACGGCGCCTTTTGAGCGCAACATGCCAGTGCTGATGGGGCTGCTCGGCGTCTGGTACAGCAACTTCTTCGGCGCCCAGACGGTTGCCGTGCTGCCCTACGACCAATACCTCAAGCGTTTTCCAGCCTATCTCCAGCAACTCTCGATGGAGAGTAACGGCAAACACACGACCTGGGACGGTGTCGCGGTTGATTACGACACCGGTCCGATCTACTGGGGCGAACCAGGCACTAACGGCCAACATTCCTTCTATCAACTCATTCATCAGGGAACGCGGCTTATTCCCTGCGACTTCATCGCCTTCGCCCAAACCCTAAATCCTCTGGGCCGGCATCAGGACATGTTGCTCGCAAATGTCTTCGCCCAGACCGAGGCTTTGGCGTTTGGCAAGACCCGCGATCAGGTTGAGGCAGAAGGCGGCCCATCCTGGCTCGTGCCGCATCGGCTGTTCGAAGGCAACCGCCCGTCGAACACCCTTCTGCTAGATGCCTTGACGCCAGCGGCGCTTGGCAAGCTGGTCGCCCTCTTTGAGCACATCATCTTTACAGAGGGCACGATCTGGCAGGTCGACTCCTTCGACCAATGGGGCGTGGAATTGGGCAAAGCGCTGGCGCAGCGGATTATCCCCCAACTCGAGAGCACCAATGAGCCGACATTAGACCACGATAGCTCCACGAATGCCTTGATCCAGCGCTACCGCAAGCTCAAAGGAGGCGTGTGATGCCGCGAGGATATGATCGCTCACTTTACATCCTGCCGTTCGATCATCGTGGCTCCTTCCAGACTCAGCTGTTCGGCTGGAAGCCCCCGCTCAGCAACGAGCAGATCTCGGAAATCTCGACGAGCAAGCAGATCATTTATGATGGCTTTCAATCGGCGCTTGCCGCCGGCGTGCCGGCTGACAAGGCCGGCATCCTGGTCGACGAGCAATTCGGCGCCGCCATCCTGCGCGACGCAATCGCCAAGGGGTTCGTGACCGCTTGCCCGGTAGAGAAGAGCGGTCAGGCGGGGTTCGATTTCGAGTACGGCCAGGACTTCGAGCGCCATATCGCGGCCATCTCGCCGACGTTCTGCAAAGTCCTGGTGCGCTACAATCCCGAGGGCGACCGCGCACTGAACCGCCGGCAAGCCGAACGATTGAAACGGCTGTCCGACTACCTAGCCCGCGCGAACCGCAGCCGCTTCATGTTTGAGCTCTTGGTGCCTGCGGAAAAGGCGCAGCTTGATAAGGTCGACGGCGGCAAGGCAGTCTATGATCTCGAGCTCAGACCCCGTTTGATGATTGAGGCCATTCGCGAACTGCAGGAGGCGGGCGTCGAGCCGGACGTGTGGAAGGTTGAAGGCCTCGATCGCCGCGAGGATTGCGAAAAGGTCGTCGCCGCGGCGCGTGCCGGCAGCCGCAATCATGTCGGCTGCATCATTCTTGGCCGCGGCGAGGACGAGCGAAAGGTACGGAAATGGCTTGCAGTCGCGGCACAGGTGCCGGGTTTCATCGGCTTTGCCATCGGCCGCACCGTTTTCTGGGAACCGTTGGTTGCCTGGCGAGGCCGCGAGGCAACGCGCGAGCAGACCGTCGGCCAAATCGCAAGTCGCTATCGCGAGTTCGTCGACCTGTTCGAGGAAGACTGCGAAAACTAGGAAGACAAAACAATGCAACTGGAAGGCGAATTCAGTACACCTTTGATCTGTTATACGCGTGGCCGACACGCTCGACGAGGTCGAGGAAGCCTTCCGCCGTCCACGCCGCCCGTCCAACGAAAATTCCGTCCACGTTCGATGTGACTGCAAACTTAGCGGCGGTTTCCGGCCCAACGCTACCGCCATAAAGCAGAGGTATCGATGCGCCGGCGGCGTCCCAGGTGTCGACCAGTGCGGCCCGCAGGCTCGCAAGATCGTCGCGACCGCCGAAGGATCAGCAGATGTCCCACCGCTGCCGATCGACTATATCGGCTCGTAGGAAAGGATCCAGTTTTCGACCGCGCAATGGTCGAGTCCCGATAGGGCAATTCTTCGCTTGACCGATGATCGTCTCCATGGTCGTGCCGGCTGCCTGCTCGAGCTGTGAGTCACCGATGCAGATAATCCGGCTGCCACCGCCAATCGAGTCTTCTCTCGGATGATCTCCTCGGTGTCGCCGAACAAGGCATGGTGCTCGGCGTGACCTATTTCGGCGAGGCGCGCACCGATCTCGAAGGCCATCGTTGACAACGCTTCACCGGTGAACGGACCGTCCGCGCTCCAATGCACGTTCTGAACGCCGACGCGCACTGGCGTTCCCGTGAGAGACGGTAAGAATTCATAACTCTGCCTGAGCGGTTAAGAAGCCGAGGTTAATGCACGATCGGCTTCATTGGTCTGTCTGTATGTGCTCATTAACTCCAACTCCGCAAGATGCTGCGACTTGCGAGTGCAAGAGCGAGTTGAACTATGAACGGCTTCTGTACTTGGAGATTTCTGAACGCCTGGGCGTCAGGACCAGCGCACACTCCACGATCGTGTGTCCGTCCTTGTCGGGCACGGAGGCCGTTCCGTCCATATCAAGCCCCAGCGTATAGGCGAAGCGCCTAAGCGCACGACCATCGGAGCGCCCTTGCAGAACCGAGGCAGCGGTCACACCTACTCTGAAAGAGGGACCTTACCCAAGCTGCAAATCGGTTCGGGCAAATGACGATCAATCATGTTGCCTCAAATTTGGTGGATCTGCCGACCGAACCGACCGCGGATCCTAAATGGATTCTCATAGAAGAAGGTTTTACGCCCGCGCGTGAACACGAGGTGGAGTCGTTATTCTCGATTGCGAACGGATACGTCGGATCCCGCGGGTCGCTTGCCGAAGGATCCGCGCTCTCCGCGCCTGCGACTTTTGTTGCCGGGGTCTTCAGCTCGGGCGTAGGCTGTGTTCCGGAGCTTGTTCGAGTGGCGGATTGGTCTCACCTGTCGATCACCATCGAGGGTCACCCTCTTCGCCTTGACCAGGGCCAAACTCTCAGCCATCGCCGCATCCTCGATTTGCGGCAAGGCATGCTCTGGAGAGAGTGGCGACAACAGGACGTAGCCGGACGAATCACTCGCCTCAAAGAACTCCGCCTCGCGTCATTGTCCGATCGTCACCTCCTGGTTCAGTCTGCGACGCTCACGGCTGAAAACTATAACGGCATGGCGTCGATCGACGCCACGCCGATCGGTCCACTCACCCAGCTTACCGATACGGGGATCACCGTCGTGATGGCGGATCGCACTCGCCTCCTTGATCCGAGAGGAGGCGCGATCGTCTCGCCTGCACTGGCGTTCGACCAGCTGAGTTTCGAAATCGGGTGTGGAGAAACATACCGCCTGGATCGCATCGTCGCCGTGTATACGTCCAGGGACACAGATGAGCCACGCACGGCCGCGCAAAAACATGGCGACCACGTCATCAGCGACGTTGATAACATCGTTGTTCAGCACGGCGATGCTTGGCTTAAGAGATGGCAGGCGTCGGATCTTCTCGTCGAGGGTGACCCGCCTACACAGCAAGCGCTGCGTTTTGGTATTTATCATCTATCGAGTTCGGCCAATCCAGAGGACGATAGAGTTTCGATAGGCGCGCGCGGCCTAACTGGAACCGCCTACAAGGGGCATGTTTTTTGGGACACCGATATTTTCATGCTGCCTTTTTTTAACCTAACCTACCCGACGGCGGCGCGCGCGTTGGTTATGTATCGCCATCACACGCTTCCCGGCGCCCGGGCTAAGGCCGCTCGGCTCGGTTATCGCGGCGCTCTCTATGCGTGGGAGTCGGCCGATACTGGAGAAGAGGTGACGCCTCCGTTCGTTGTCGCACCAGACGGCGAAGTGATTCGTATCCTGACCGGGGAACAAGAACAACACATCAGCGCGGACGTCGCGTTTGGCGTGTGGACGTACTGGCAAGCCACGGAGGACGAGCGCTTCCTTATCGATGCGGGAGCAGAGATCCTGTTCGAGACTGCTCGATTTTGGGCAAGCCGGGCCGCATGGGAAGAGGATGGCCGTTACCATATCCGTAAGGTTATTGGACCCGACGAGTACCACGAGAGCGTGGATGATGACGCCTATACCAATGGTATGGCCCAGTGGAATCTGGAGACCGCCGAGAAAGTCGCACAACTTTTAGCGGAACGTCAGCCAGCCGCCTGGCGCGGGCTTTCACGCCGGTTGGGCGTCGATGCAGACGAGCTTCACGTGTGGCTGCATGTCGCCAGGAATCTGTACACCGGATTTGACGAGAAGACCGGATTATTCGAACAATTCCAAGGATATTTTCAGTTGGAAGAAATTGATCTTGCCGCTTTTCCGCAACGGACCGCGCCGATTGATGTGCTGCTGGGACGGGAACGCATCCAACGATCACAGATCATTAAACAGCCTGATGTTGTCATGCTGATTTACCTGCTTTGGGAGCGGCTGCCTCCTCAAGTCCGGCGGGTGAATTTCGACTACTACGAGCCGCGCTGCGGTCATGGAAGTTCGTTAAGTCCCGCAATTCACGCGCTCGTGGCGGCGCGCTTAGGAAATCTTACGCTAGCGGAGCGTTCTTTTCGTCAGACAGCCGAGATCGACTTGGCCAACAATATGGGGAACGCGGCCGGCGGAATTCACGCGGCGGCCATGGGCGGATTATGGCAAGCTGCGGCATTTGGCTTTGCGGGTCTGCACCTATTTAAGAATGGACCTGAGCAACACCCTCACTTGCCCGCCGATTGGCGGAAGCTCTCCACGCAGTTTCAGTGGCGAGGGCAATGGTATCAGCTCACTCTCCCTGAAGGCCGCGAGAAGAGTTGGCCCAGAAATGGAGACGATGCATGAGCAAACCGGTCATCCTCGTCGCGCTCGATGGATCGGCGCCCTCGGCTGTGGCATTGTCAGTCGCGGAAGCAATGAGCGAGATTCAGCAGGCGTCTCTGCACCTTGTCCACATTGCCGAGAATAGTCCAGCAGCGGCCGAGCCGGTTACTCACTTGGAGCCGAAGGGTCTCGGACTTGAAAGCTTGGCGATCCAAATTCGCGAGCCAGCAATCGAAATCCTCAAGATCGCCGACGAAATCAGGCCGCAAATGATTATTATGCGGAATTACGCTGATGCGGGGTCGCAGAACATCCTGAATAGTGTCGCGACGGACGTACTTAGGAACACCTGCTGTCCGCTGATGTCGGTCACACCGGACCTTGGTTCGGCACCGTGGCACCTTCACCACATCCTAGTGCCCCATGACGGGACGCCGAGCAACAGCGCCGCATTGAGGCCCGTGCGGGAGATTGCCGGACACGCCGGCGCGGAGCTTCTCGTACTCCACGTGGCGGGGACGAGCCCGGTTCCAACTGAGCCTGGCTCTCTTATGATACCGCGCTATGTCGATCAGCCGCAGCACGAGTGGCCCGCTTGGTCTGCAGAATTCATCAAACGCTTCGTTTGCATTTGCCCGCTCGGAAACGTGCAGGTCCGGATGTTGCTCGCGCACGGTAGCCCCGCAGCGGAAATCAACCGATCGGCGAACGAGCAAGCAATGGATCTCATGGTCGTCGCGTGGCAAGGCGTCTGGACTGAGCCCCGTGCGGCGATCTTGAAAGAGCTCATGGCTGTAGCTCGTTGCCCCATAATGGTGGTACGGTCCCCCGCTGCTAGCGCGCCTGTTGGATGGACGTTCGGCATGTCCGGGTGGGAATGCGACAAATAATGTCGGAAGAAGCAGCTGTCACGATTTCGCGACGCGAGTTCGATGCGACGATCTTTGACTTAGATGGTGTGCTGACGGACACGACGCGTTTGCACGCTGCTGCATGGAAGAGTGTGTTAGATGCTCTACTGCAACAACTAGCTGAACGACAGGGCCGCAAATTTCGACCATTCGATATCGATGCCGATTATCTAGCCTACGTTGATGGGCGGCCACGATATGACGGAGTGCGAACCTTTCTCACCGCCAGAGGTATCGTCCTTCCCGAAGGCTCGGCCGATGATCCGGAGTTTGGGGAAACGATCCACGCGATCGGCATGCACAAGACGCATCTATTTCGGCAGGCGCTGCAATCGACCCGGCGCCTGGAGCTTTAAGCCTTCTGAGACGTCTCCGCCAAGCTGACATCGGGTTCGCCGTTGCGTCTTCAAGCGAAAACTGCGCTATCATTCTACGTGCAGCAGGACTCGACCACCTGATTGATCAGCGTGTCGACGGTCGGGATGCCGACAAGCTCGGACTGGAGGGAAAGCCCAATCCGGCGCTTTTCCTGGAAGCCGCGCGCCGACTTCGCGTTCCGCCGCTGCGCGCTATTGTGTTCGAGGACGCTTTGGCTGGGGTCGAGGCTGGCCGGCTGGGGGGCTTTGGACGAGTGGTTGGCATTGATCGCGGCGCACAGCCGGACGCATTGCGTCGGCATGGCGCTGATATCGTCATTGAAAGCTTGCTACAGGTTCGAGTGGCCGACAACTGATCGAGGTTTCGGACGCTTAACCCCAATCATGGACGGCACGATGTCCGCCACCTCGCTTATGTCCTCATCGATGTAATACCGTGCGCCGCGGCAGCAGTGGCGAGGACGGCCAAGACTACGAGAGCAGCCATCGGAAGCTACACCCCGAATTGGACGTAGAATCTGGTATTCGATCTCTCGGACGGCGGTGACTGCGAGAAAACGCTCGACTGCTTTGCCGATGTCGGAATCGACGTCGATATGCTAGCCGCGCGTCTCCAGGACGAGGGCGCCATATCCTTCACCAAATCTTGGAACGATCTGATAACCTGTATCCGGCCGCACCTTCATGCGCTCTCCGGATCGCGCGACAGCAAATACCGTTTGACGGCGCGGGCGAAACCGTCCTCCTCGTTTGACGCAGTCACAAACCGCGCCTTCGCCTTCACCTCTTCGCTGGCGTTGCCCATGGCGATGCTGAACGGGCACTGCGCGAACATGGCGATGTCGTTACAGCCGTCGCCAATCACCGCGACCTCCTCGATCGGCACACCAGTTTCGCCATCGTGCGCACCGCGACGCCTTTGTTTGCTTCAGGGTGAGTGACATCGAGATAGTAGAGTTGCGAACGCCCGACGGTTGCCGATTGGCCGAGCAGCACCTCTAAGCTCGGCTTCGCAGCGCGCCAGCAGGACGCGCCGCACGCTCGACTTTCTCGACGGGCAAAGGCGTTGACTCTGGGTGTTCGCGCAAGGCCGCTGGTTCGTCCGCAATCCTAGGGGGTTACGGGTGGACATCGCATGCCTTCGGGCGGCGGCCGCGCGCTCACGATCGCGCGTCAGGTCCGGCCGCACATAGGCGCCGCCGTTGAAGCCCGCCATTACGCCACGGCAATGCAACGCGCGTGCAGGTCAGCCACCGCCGGTCCGGTCAGCACCTTGTTCGCAGTAACCAGCGTGGCGTCGACATCGGGGATCAACGCCGTTATTGCGTGCTGCAGACCCATCCTAACCATCCAACTGGCCGTCGGCGGAGATGGCGCGCCAGCGGCGGCCGTCGCGCAGCAAGAGCTGGTTGGCCTCCTCGGGTCCCGAACTGCCGGCGGGATAGATCGGCAGGTCGCTCGCGCCCTCCTCTTTCCAGACGCTGAGTATCGGCTGCACGACGCGCCAGCCGGCCTCGATCGAATCGGCGCGCTGGAACAGCGAGGCATCGCCTGTCATGCAGTCGTAGATCAGCGTTTCATAGCCTGTGCTGGGCGCGGTCTCGAAAACATCCTGGTAGTTGAACTTCATGTCGACGCCCTCGATGCGGACCGCGGGGCCGGGAATCTTCACGCCGAAGCGCAGTGTGACGCCCTCGTCGGGCTGGATGTGCAGCGTGAGGTCATTGGGTGGCAGGCGGTCGACTGGCGTATCGCGGAAAAGCGCTAGCGGGGCCTGCTTGAACTGCACGGTGATGTAGCTTCGGCGGCGCGCCAGCGCCTTCCCGGTCCTGAGGTAGAACGGCACACCGGCCCATCGCCAGTTGTCGACGGCAAGTTTCATCGCGACATAAGTTTCCGTGCACGAATCTGGAGGAACGCCGGGCACCTCGCGATAGGGTATGATCTTGCGGTGATCGATGATGCCGGCGCCGTACTGGCCGCGCACGACGTTGCGGCGGACCTCATCGGGACTGAGGTGGACGGCATCTAACACTTTCGATTTCTCGCTGCGCAGCGCGTCGGCGGTGAATCCGGTCGTCGGCTCCATGGCGATCAGCGTCAGAAGTTGAAACAGATGGTTCGGGACCATGTCGCGCAACGCGCCGGTCCGGTCGTAGAAGCGCGCGCGGTGCTCCACGGTCGCCGTCTCGGCCACGGTGATGCGGACATTGTCGATGTGATCGCGGTTCCACAACGGCTCGAAGAGGCCGTTGGCGAAGCGAAACACCATGATGTTCTGCACGGTCTCCTTCCCGAGATAGTGATCGATCCGGTAGATCTGACTCTCGTCCAGCGTCTTCCGGATCTCCTGGTTGAGCGCGACGGCCGACACCAAGTCGTGCCCGAACGGCTTCTCGATGATTACGCGTCGCCAGTGTCCATTCGCCTCCCGCGTGAGGCCCGCCTCGCCGAGCTGGTCCACGATGATCCCGAACTCGCTAGGCGGCGTGGCGAGGTAGAAGAGCACATTGCCCGCCGTACGATCCACCGTCTTGACCTTCGCGAGCTTGGCCGAGAGCGCCTCATAGAGCCGAGTGTCCTCGAACTTGCCTCCAAGGTAGTATGCGCGCTTCACGAACCAGTCGATGTCGTCTCCACCGCTCGGCTTGAAGTGCTGCATTGCCTCGCGCAGATCCTGGCGAAAGCGGTTATCGCCGAGGTCACGTG
The DNA here is from genome assembly GCA_046733355.1 of Pseudomonadota bacterium. Classification (GTDB taxonomy): domain Bacteria; phylum Pseudomonadota; class Alphaproteobacteria; order Rhizobiales; family Xanthobacteraceae; genus VAZQ01. Next base: position 13,996 of record JBKPOZ010000120.1, read on the forward strand.
AGGCGATGCCGATCAGCGCGAAGTCCTCCGGCAGGAGGCTGTCACGCTTGAGGTTGCGCAGCGCCGGCACGAGCAGGCGCCGCATTAGATCGCCGGTCGCGCCGAAGATCACCAGTGCGCAGGCCGGCGCGCGTTCCGCTCCTGTGCGGCTTGCCGTCATTTCGGCTCCACGTGACCGCCGAAGGCGTGGCGCATCGCTGACAGGAGCTTGTTCGCCGTGCCCTCGTCGCGAGAGCGGAAGCGGGCGAAGAGCGCAGCCGAGAGCACATCGGCTGGCACCGCCTCCTCGATCGCCGTATTGACGGTCCAGCGCCCTTCGCCCGAATCCTCGACCAGGCCCGAATACTTGGAGAGCGCCGGATCCTCGGCGAGCGACATGGCCGTGAGATCGAGCAGCCACGAGCTGATCACGCTTCCGCGCCGCCAGACCTCGGCGATGTCGGCGATGTCGAGATTGTAACGCCGCTCCTCCGGCACCTCCCTGGAGGAGGCTTTCTGCATGATCTCGAAGCCCTCAGCATAGGCCTGCATAATGCCGTACTCGATGCCGTTATGGATCATCTTCACGAAGTGGCCCGAACCCGAGGGCCCACAGTAGAGATAGCCGCGCTCTACGCGTGGATCGCGGTTCTCGCGATAAGGCGTCTTGTCGATCTTGCCTTCGCCCGGTGACAGGGCGGCGAAGATGGGGTCGAGCCGCTCCACGACTTCCTTCTCGCCCCCGATCATCAGGCAGTAGCCGCGCTCCAGGCCCCACACGCCGCCGGACGTGCCGCAATCGACATAGTGGATACCCTTCCGCTTCATCGCCTTGGCGCGGCGCACGTCGTCCTGGAAGAAGGCATTGCCGCCGTCGATGATGGTGTCGCCTGGCTCGAGGAGGCCGCCGAGATGCTTCACCGTGTTCTCGGTGATCTCGCCCGCCGGCAGCATGAGCCAGACGACGCGCGGCTTTTTGAGCTTCTTCACGAGGTCGGCGAGATCGTTGCTGTCCCGGACGCGGTCGCCCACCAGCGATCTCATCGTCGCGGCGTTCTGGTCGAACACCACGCATTCACATCCAGCCTGGGTGAGCCGCCGCACGATATTGCTGCCCATCCGGCCGAGGCCGATCACCCCGAGCTGCATCTTCATCTCCGTCTAGTTCGTCAAAAGGTCTCTCGAGCCGAAAGGCGAGCGTCTCTTATTCCATATCGCCATCTGTTCCTTATCCATTCCTCGCCTCGGCGAGTTGCTGGCGCACCGCCTCGCGCACGGCAACCGGCGTGAAGCCGAATCGGGTCATCAGACCCGTGAGGGGAGCCGATGAGCCGAAGATGTGCATGCCGATCTTGGCGCCGCTGCTGCCGACATAGTGATCCCACCCCAGTATGGAACCGGCTTCAACCGAAACCCGCGCCTTGACAGCTGGCGGCAGCACCCGGTCACGGTAAGCCTGATCCTGCTGCTCGAACAATTCGCAGGACGGCATGCTGACCACCCACGTCCGCACCCCCTCCTTTTTCAGGTTCTCATAAGCGGCGAGCAGAGTCCTACCTCACTGCCGGTGCCGATCAGCAAAATTTCCGGCGGGCCGCCTCGAGCGTCGGCCATGACGTAGGCGCCGCAGCCCGCTCAAGGCCCGATGCGGAAGCATATTTGGCACGATTGAAAACCGGTAAGAGCTCGCGGCTCAGGACTAGGCAGGCGGGCTGGTGCTTCAGCGCCATCACCACACGCCACGCTTCCGTGGTTTCGTTGCGTCAGCTGGCCGGAGCGTGATCAGGCCAGGAATGCTCGCAGCGCGATGAGCTGCTCCACCGGCTGGTGGGTGGGGCCGTCCTCACCCACGCCGATCGAATCGTGAGAGAAGATGGCCTGACCAAGGATTGTGCGTTTGGCGCTCCAACCCGAAATAACGTCGCGCATTTCGGCGACGCTGACGCCGATGACGCTCGATCCATGCGCATGCGAGATGGCTTGCGTGATCAAGGCGATACCCGCAATCATCAGAGTGTGACTTAGTCTCGTGCTACTCTCCTTCGCTAGGTTGTAGTCGTGGTTTTGTACTGCCGACCTCTTCACCGACGAGAACCCTCGGCGTACCGGCACTGATCAAGTGCGACGATGCTGCTGTTCGCTCGCTGTTCGCCATCTTATCTGGGATACAGACCATGGCGGTCGAAGAGCGTCAATCAGCGTCTCCAGTTGCGTCGAGCTGATCTATTATTTCTGCGGACCATACATGAACTCAAGTGCAGCAAGCGCGGTCAGGATGTAACCACCGTCGTAGTCAACATCCTCATCACCGGAAAGGTCGAGCTCTCTCCACACGCCATCCAAGTTGCCGGCCTTGTGTTCGGTTATGACTTTTTCGGCGAGGTCTCTTATGGCGTTGAATTGCGCGAGATCGAAGTGCAAACCATCGGCGTCCATGAAGAGACCGTGCTTGCGCATGAAGGTGGCCATGGGCATCGACGTTTCGCTGATGTAGAAAAGCAGATCGTTCGCATCAAGTGGCCGATCCTGTGCTTGGGGAATGATGCCGATCTGATCGATAAGCTGACGTGCGGACGACTGCATGTCGCTGGAGAGCTGATCGCAAGACACGATGGTCATTTCGGGTCTCCTTGTCAGTGAGGACGGACAGATTGTCGAAATCGGGCGGGACAGATCCATGGCGGCCATACGTGCCATCCATGCGCTTCAGGTGGCCAGACAGTGAAAGTCGTACCCTCTCCAGCCCGCGCTCATCAGCTTAGCGCGCATCATCTCAAGTGGTTTCTTGAAGCGCCGAATATTAGCTTTATTTTATGCGACGGACCGTATCCACTGAAATAGACGATCGCGAGGACAAGCTGTCCATAGCAACCTTGCCGCATCAGCACGCTTCGAGCAGCCAAACAGACAAAGTAGTGCCTTTGCCGGGCTCGCTCTCGACCGAGATCCTGCCACCTTGTCGCGCCACGAGCATCTGACTGATCGATAGACCGAGCCCAGTGCCTTCTCGGGTGCCGTCGCTTGATGTGTTGGAATTTGGCGTGGCGTGATCTCCGGCATTTTGAGAGTACCGAGTCAGGCAGCGAGGTCGATATGTTGATCGATGGGGATTGTGGCGAGTGTCTGCCAACCATCGACTTTCCGCATGTTGATCTGCCCCGAGGCGAGCAGCGCCGAGAACAACATCGCAGCAGTATCGGCCGACGGCAGCACGGTTTCAAAGCTAATGCATTGTCGCGGGGGGGGGGAACCCCGACCATCCAGCCAAGCAGGCAACGTCGTGGCGCGGGGCCTGGGCGGCGAGCAGGAGCCCGGGTCGCGTCTCTTGGCCGAGTGCGAGCCGCAGATGGGGTGGTCTGCCCCGAACCCCCGTTCCTCACTGCTTCGAATTCAGCTAAATTACTGCTCAGACCCAGAGGTAAATCAAACGCTCGGAGGACTCCGGCTGTAGTCACACGAAGCGAGGCACCCATGAAAGCGATGATCCGATTCGCAATGTTTTTGGCCGCCGCACAGTCTGCACAAGCCGCAGATATTGAGGCCGGGAAACGGTTAGCGAGTACGGTGTGTGCCGCGTGCCATGGCGAAACGGGTATCAGCGTGAGCGACACCGTTCCAAACCTCGCTGGCCAGCGTGCGCGCTACACCGAGGCTCAGCTTAAGTTTTTTAAGGACGGCACACGCAAGGAACCTGGTGCGGTCAGTCGCGCCGCTATCATGAATGCGATAGCCTCTCAACTGAGCGCAGAAGAAATCGCCAACGTAGCAGCCTATTTCGAATCGCAACCCGGTATGGCACCAGGCACGAAATCTGCTTTTCTGCCGAACATTGCCACAACAAAGGTGGGGTTCCCGCAGGATTACAAGCAATCGTTCACGAAATATCTCACGATCAATTTCCCTGCGGCCAAGGAGGTGCGGTACTACTATGCGAACACCACCGCCCTGATGGCAGCGAAGGGGGGGAAACCGTTACCCGATGGTTCCGCCCTATTCGCCGAGGTGCATTCGGCCAAGCTCGACGCTAACAACAACCCGATCACGGACGCCGACGGCTTTTATGGTCCCGACAAACTGTTGCGATACACCGCTATGCAGCGTGAACCTGGCTGGGGGAATGACATCCCGGAACTCCTCCGCAATGAAAACTGGAATTACGCGGTTTTCACCACCGCCAAACAGCATCAGCAAGGTGTCAACCAGGCCGAATGTCTAGCGTGCCACAAACCCCTGTCCGACCGGAGCTACACTTTCACGCTGAAGGAGCTCTCAACCCCGAAGTAAGCACTGTTCGGAGCGGGGCAGAGCTGTTGGCGCATTTGCTATTTGTGCCCGCGATCGGGCGGACCCAAGGGGTCCGCGAGCGGAGCCGAAGGCGCTCACCAGCTCGCAGGTCTCGCCGAGTTCAAACGCGAGCTTGTCCTGGCGCGCACAAGCGCCGGTCGATACCTCGACGAGCCATGTCAGATTTCGCTTCGTAATTCGACGTCGCGACGAATGACAACGGGAGATCGGGGTTGGAAGTTCGAGGGAGGACGCCATGCAAACCATTCGTGAAACGACCGCGCCGTTGCCGGGACGGCCAATGCTGCACGCGCTGGCCAAGAGCTGGTGGCTTCTGCTGTTGCGCGGAATTGCAGCCATCCTCTTCGGTATCCTGGCCTTCGTTTGGCCAGGGTTGACCCTGGTTACGCTGGTTCTGCTGTACGGCGCCTTCGCACTCGTCGACGGCGTAATCTCGCTGATCGCCGCCTTCACCGGCAGCGCCAAGCCGGTGCCGACCTGGTGGCTGGTCGTGGTCGGCCTGCTCGGGATCGCCGCGGGCATCGTCACCTTCGCGTGGCCTGGCATCACGGCGATCCTGCTGGTGCTGTTCATCGGCGCCTGGGCGCTGGTGCATGGGATCTTCGAGATCATCGGCGCGATCCAGCTGCGCAAGGAGATCGACAATGAATGGATGCTGATCCTCGGCGGCCTCCTGTCCGTCGTGTTCGGCCTGATCGTGCTGTTCGCCCCCGGCGCCGGCGCGCTCGGCCTGATTTGGGCGATCGCCAGCTATTCAATCGTCTTCGGCATCTTGTTCATCGCGCTTGCGCTGCGGCTCAGGAAACATAGCAACGCGGCCGGGTCGGGCGCGGCGGCATGAGAAAGTGCGGGCTTTACGACACCCGACAGCGGGGAGGCGGGCCGTCAAGGCTGCTGCACGCCACATGAGCAATGGCATGTGGAGGCAACCTGGCTGCTCGCCGGCTTGACAGAACCACAAGCGTGCGCTCGAGGATCGACGGCGAGACCATCTTTCGCCACGCCTGCAAGCTCGGTTTCGAGGCCACTTGCGCTAGACAAGGCCCGTGCGCCTCCATTCCACTATCAGCCAAAAATTTAGAGCAGACAGATGGCAGACGCTGATACCCTCTCGAAAGGACCTACCTCCGAGACACGTTCATTCCAGGCCGAGGTCACCGAGCTGCTTCGGCTGATGGTGCAGTCGGTCTACTCGGA
>JBKPOZ010000121.1:0-5830 GCA_046733355.1 Pseudomonadota bacterium
TCTTGTCTTAAGTCTCGTGGGCTCGGAGATGTGTATAAGAGACAGGGCTTTAGCCGCCGCGGTTCCGTCGACCACGATGAGTTCGACATTGGCGCGCACAAGCTCAGTTGCAAGCTCGCCCAGCCGATCGTAGGCGCCCGCCGCGTAGCGTTGCTCGATCACGATGTTCTGGCCTTCGACGTAGCCCGCCGAGCGCAAACCGTCGCGGAATGCCTCGAACTGCTTCTCATGCGGGCCCGCTTGCCGCAAAAAGCCGATGCGGGCGAGCTTCTGTTGCGCGAGCGCTAGGAGCGGCCAAGCGACTGCGCCGCCGAACAGCCTGGTAAACTGACGGCGCCTCATTCAACCACCTCGTCTGCGATAGCGAGCACACCCGGCGGAATAGTGAGGCCCAGGGCCCTGGCGGTATTGAGATTGATGATAAGTTCGAACTTGGAGAGCTGCACGATTGGAAGATCGGCGGGTTTCTCGCCTTTGAGGATGCGCCCGGCATAGATCCCCTGCTGCCGATAGGCGTCCACAAGGCTGGTGCCATAGCTGACCAGGCCGCCAGCCTCTGCAAACTCACGCCATTCGTAGATTGCGGGGACAGCGTGGCGCGCAGCCAGGGCCACGATCAGGCCACGTCGGCTGTTGAAAAACGGGTCGGCGCCTACAAGCAGTGCGCCGGGGCGTGCGTGCACGATATTGGCGAAGGCGGTTTCAATCTCGGCATCACTGCTGGCGTTGAAAATTACCACTCGTTTGCCGATTGCGCGCGCCGCCGCTTCGGATTCTCGGACATTCGCCACAGCCGCCGGAAAATTCGGGTTCGAAAGCACTGCGACGGTCGTGGCAGCGGGAACGAGATCGTGCAGCAGGCCGAGACGCTTCTCGACTAATTCAGTGGTAAAGATATTGACTCCGGTCGCATTGCCCCCCGGTCGCGCGAGGCTGGTGACGAGGCCCAGCTTAACCGGATCGGCGCCGACGTTAAATACGATGGGGATGGTTGAGGTCGCCGCCTTGGCCGCAGCGGCCGAAGTTTCGCCGCCGACCGTCACGATGACCCCTACTTGACGGCGAACGAGATCGGCCGCGAGCGTCGGCACCCGATCATACTGGCCCTCAGCCCAGCGATACTCGATCGCGACGTTGCGGCCCTCGACGAAGTCAATTTCCTGAAGGCCGCGGCGGAAGCCAGCCACGAGATGCGCGAACGAACCGGCCGACGCTGTGCCGAGAAACCCCACCACCGGGATCGCCGGTTGTTGCGCAGGCGCCGTGAGCGGCCAAGTGGCAGTGGCGCCGAGCAGCGTGATGAACTCGCGCCGTTTCACCGCCCGAAGCCTCCCGTGCATCCGAAAAAAAGATAGCACATCTCACTTACAGCTGGAGACGCTGCGCTGCGGGATTTCGACGCGCCTTACGACCGCAGCAAGTCAAACCCCGTCGTTCGGCGATGTCGGCTCAATGTTCCGGATTGCGCGAAAGCGGACATGGAACATGCACCGGCACGGCTCCAATGTGCCGTAGTCGCCGCCATTTCGCGGAAGGAAACGTTAGGAACATCGAGGCGAGCGTTATTCCGGCTTGATGCCGGCGGACTTGATCACCTTGGCCCATTTCTCGGTTTCGTCGGCGATGAACTTGCCGAAGTCAGCCGGTGATAGCGCCAAGGGCGTCCCACCGAACTCCGCGATCCGCTCCTTCAATTTGGGATCTGCGAGACCCGCATTAACCTCCTTGCTGATTTTCTCGATGACATCGGAAGGCGTGCCGTTTGGCGCGCCTAAGCCATACCACACACTCACCTCATAACCGGAGACGAACTCGCCGATGGCCGGAACGTCGGGGAGCGCCTCGGCGCGCGTCGCAGTAGTTACCGCAAGACCGTGCAGCTTGCCGCTTCTGATGGACTCAATCGACGAAGGAAGGGAGGCGACGGATAGGTCGACTTGCCCCCCGAGTAAGGCTGTGAGTGCAGGGGCGTTGCCACCAAAGGGCACGTGGACCAAGTTGACGCCAGCCGTCATCTTGAACAGCTCTATGGCAAGGTGACTTATGGACCCGACCCCGGGCGAAGACGTGTTGATCTTGCCGGGATTGGCCTTCGCATAGTCGATGAGCGCAGGAATTGTTTTAGCTGGAAACGATGGATTGGTCAGCATGGCTTGAGGCTGCCGAGTAATAGTCGCCACGGGCGCGATGTCGCGGATGAAATCGAAATTCAGTTTTCGGTAGAATGTGGTGTTGATTGTGTTCGTCGGACCGACCAACAGGAAGGTATAGTCATCAGGGGGTGCGTTCACGACCATCTGGTGGCAATATTTGTGGCCGCGCCAGGCCGGTTCTCGATGACGAATGGCTGGCCAAGTCGGTCCGATAACCATTGTCCAATCAGTCGGGCGATGATGTCGTATCCGCCTCCAGCCGCGAAGCCAACGATGATGCGCACCGGCCGTGTCGGATAGGCTTGCGCCCGAGCGACGCGCGATACGACTGGCAGCGCGGCGGCGCCCGTTGCCAGGCGCATGAAACTTCGGCGGGGAAGTTTCATTTCCGAACTCCCTTCACATCATTCAATCACCTCATCGGCGCGGGCGAGCAGCGTCGGGGGAATTTCGAGACCGAGCGCCCTGGCGGTTTTTAGGTTGATCGCAAGCTCAAACTTTGTCGGTTGTTCCACCGGCAGGTCCGTAGGCTTCGTTCCTTTAAGTATTTTGTCCATGTAGTGAGCCATGCGGCGCGTACTGTCGAATACGCTCGCCCCGTAGGACATGAGGCCGCCGGCAGCCACGAATTCGCGCAGTTCCGAGATAGCGGGGAGCTTATGCTTGAGTGCGAGCTGCGCAACCACCGGCCAGTTGGTCGGAGAAGGATGGGCCGGGTCGAGCAAGAGCGCACTCACACCATTCGCCATCATTGCGGCGAATGCACTGTCAAGATTTTCGGGGCGTTCGACCGGATATGACCCAAATTCCAGCCCCAACGCCTCGGCGGAACGTCGGGCTTGACTGAAACTCACAGTGCTGCGGGCGTCATTTGGATTCCACAAATAGCCGATGCGCTTGACGGCTGGCAGAAGTTCCCGTGCCAGCTCCGGCCATTTCTCGCTTAGCGTCATCACTGACACGCCGGTAAGGCTGCCACTTGGCCGGCTCAGACTGGTCACGAGCCCTGTGCCGAGTGGATCACCGGACATGAATATTATCGGACTTGCTGGAGCTGCTTGCTGCGCGACTTTGGCCGCAGAGGTGCCCACGGCCAGGATCAAGTTAAGCTTGAGGCCTGCAAGATCGGCGGCAAGATCGCGCAAACCTTCCATGCTATTTTCGCCAAAGCGGTACTCGACTATGATGTTTTTTCCTTCCACGTAGCCGAGTTCGCTCAGACCCTGTTGGAAGCCGGCGAATTCGCTGGAGTTCCCTGCTGACCTGCCGGGCCATAGCCAACCGACGCGCGGCATTTGGCCCGCGCTCTCGCGGCCTCCCGCCTGCTGCGCCCGCGCCACGAGCGGCCATGCTGCCGCGCCGCCGATGAGCGCGACGAACTCGCGGCGCGTAGTCATTCGATCACCTCATCGGCAAGCGAGAGCAGATTGTCGGAAATGTTTACCCCGAGCGCCTTGGCGGTGCGCAGGTTGATGACGAACTGAAATTTGGTCGGCTGCAGCACCGGCAACTCCGATGGGTTTTCGCCCTTGAGAATGCGACCGGCATAGAGGCCGGCCTGTCTATAGACCTCATCGAGGTCGATCCCATAGCTCATCAGGCCGCCGGCAACGGCGTGTTCGCGGAACTGGTAGATCGTGGGCACGGAATAGCGCGCGGCAAGGCTGATGATCTTGTCGCGATTGCTGTCGAGGAACGGATCGGCGCTCACGGCCAGCGCCAGAATCCGCTCCGCGCGCATCGTGTCGAATGCTGCTTCGATCTCGTCTACGGTGCTGACTGGCAGCGCACGCAACGTCAGGCCAAGCCCGCGCGCCGCCTCTTGCGCGTCAGGCATTTGGTTTTCGGCAGCCGACGCAAAGCGTGGATTCCAAAGAAAGCCGACGGTTGCTACGTCCGGCAAGAGGTCGTGCAGCAATCCCAGACGCTTCGCCTCCAACAAATCTGTCAGGATATTGATGCCAGTGATATTTCCGCCCGGTCGGCGGTAGCTCTCAACGAGACTAGCCTTGACCGGGTCGCTGCCCATGACGAACAGGATCGGGATTGTGGAGGTCGCGGCTTTGGCCGCACGGGGCGAAGGTTCCCCTCCACCCGCCACGAGTATGTTCACTTGTCGGCGGACCAGATCGGCTGCCATTGCCGGAAGCCGATCGTATTGGCCCGCAGCCCAACGATATTCGATCCTGACGCTCTGCCCTTCCACAAAACCGGTTTGTTCGAGGCCTTTGAGAAAGGCTGCGTAGCCGGGATAGGCCTCCTGCGAACGCGTATGCAAGAACCCGATCACTGGCATTGACGACTGCTGTCCGCGTGCCGGGAGCATCCATGCTACTGCTGTGCCGCTGAGGAGCCTGATGAAACCCCGGCGTTTCATTCAATCACCTCATTGGCGCGGGCGAGCAGCGTCGGCGGCACGTCAAGGCCGAGCGCGCGCGCTGTCTTGAGGTTGATGACCAGTTCGAATTTGGTCGCCGCCTGGACTGGTAACTCGCTCGGCTTGGCACCCCTGAGGATGCGATCGGCATAGCGCGCAGCCTGCCGGTACATTTCGGAAAGCACCACTCCGTAAGAGATGAGCCCCCCGCTCTCGACAAAGAAGCGCTCAGGGAAGATCGCAGGCAGTCGATGTCGCCCTGCCGTGCGACGATCACGTCGCGATAGAACGCGGCGACCCCGCTTGGCAGCACGATCAGGCCGCCGTTAGGCGCGCGGGCGAAGTCGGCAATGGCGTGCCTGATCTCATCAGCATCGTGTACGGGGTGAGGTGTGACCGCAACGCCGGCCGTTGGCGCTACTCCCGTGATGGCGCTCAGATACGTAGTCCAGGCCGGGTGATCGGGATTCTGCATCACCGCAACGCGCGTGATGCCAGGAGCAACCTCCTTGAGCATCTCGACCCATTTCCCGGCCATCGTGTGCTCGAAAATGGTGAAACCGGTGATGTTGCCGCCGGGATGGGCAAGGGTCTCGACCAAACCGTCGCGGACCGGATCGGTCACGAAGGTGAACACGATGGGGATCGTGCGCGTGAGCCGCTTGAACAGGGCGACCGTAGGCGCCCCGGTCGTCACGATCACGTCCGGCGCGACAGCAATCAGGCTCTCTGCGTCGGCGCGCACTCGCTCGCCATCGATGATCGCCCAGCGGTATTCGATCTGGACAGTTCGTCCCTCGATCCAGCCCAGTTCTGCCAGTCCCTGCTTGAAAGCGGCCACGCGGCGCCGAGCATTCGGATCGGTTTCCGGCTCGCCGGCCCAGAAGCCGACCCGCCGCATGCGCTCCCCCTGCTGCGCGCGCGCCGCAAGGGGCCACGCCGCCGCCGCGCCGCCGAGCAGCGTGATGAATTGGCGGCGCCTCATTATTCGATCACCTCGTCGGCGCGTGCGAGCAGCGTCGGCGGGACTTCGAGGCCGAGCGCTTTCGCAGTTTTGAGATTGATGATGAGCTGGTACTTTGTCGGCGCTTGCACCGGCAAATCGGCTGGCTTCTCGCCCTTGAGGATGCGGTCCACATAAGACGCAGCGCGGCGGTAGGAATCGATCGGATCAGGACCGTAGCAGAACAGGCCGCCGGCGCTGATGAAAGATCGAAGGAAATAGCTAGAGCATATCCCGGTCACGTTTACGCATATCCTGAATGAGCGAAATAGTTGCTGCATTCGTGTGCGCTGAAGG
>JBKPOZ010000122.1:0-3977 GCA_046733355.1 Pseudomonadota bacterium
ATCACCTTCGTCGGTGAGCGCGAGTAACGTTGGTGTAACACCGAAGCAATGGGGGCGCAATATGGCTGCCAGTCTTCCGCCAGGTCGAGCAGAAAGCGCTTGTTGAACGCTCGGCGCGTGGTCTCCGGCGAGCCGTCAGCGTTTCACGCGCGACCCTTGGGAACGATGGAGAGCCCGGGGTGCCCGATAGCGAACAGCCCGATTATCTTATTTCTCTGTTGTTACAGGGCAGGCGCTTTCCCTCAAAGACTTGGCGATGGAAACGTGGTTTCATCCCTCATTGCATGGATGAGGGTCACGACCAGGCTGAGATCGTTTAGATCACTTGAGGCGCCGGCGCCCTCAAGGTTTTGCGGACCACGCCTTGAAATCCTCCTCTGAGACGCTCGGTAACTTTTTGAGGAAAGCGACGATTGTCCAGATTTCCCGATCCGGCACCTCAGCGAGACCGAAGCTCGGCATACCGGTCATGTGGATGCCGTTCTTGACCACCCAGAACAGGTCTTGCGGCCGGCGTTCCTCTACTATCTCCTTGAGATCGGGCGGATCGGGATGCAAGCCTTCGGAGAATTTGGCCCAATTCACACCCGGCGCGCCGTGGCAGTTGATACAGCCACGCTCGGAAAAGGCGCGCGCCCCGGCCTGCACCACCGTGGCGTCGTCGAGCGACATCGGCGGGGTCTCCGTTGCGTGCCGCGTGATCGAGGCTTGGCGGACATTGACGAGGGCCCAATTCAAGAGAGCGGGGTCCTCGGATGTCGCAGCCACGTTGTAGAACCCGCCGAAGAAAAACACCGCGGCGGCGATCACGCAGAGGATGGCGAGAAGACCGATGAACGCCAGGAGAGTTTTCATGGCCGATCCCCGAGTAAGGTCAACTGCCGGGAATCTAGCTTCGCCAGCACAAAAAGAAACGGCATTTTCGCCCGTCCGCGAGCCCGCGCTGCCCAGTGTTTCTCCACGCAGGGCCAAACTGGGCACCCTTGAAGAACTGCTGCGCGCGCTGAAGCCGTGCGAGGAGCGATCACCGACACCGCACACCTCTCGACGCGCGTGGCTGCTGACGCACGTAGCACTGTCATTGCGTGCCATCGCCTGCCGCGACGGTTCAGCGCGATGGGGACCGGTCGAGGACCTTGGACCGGACATCGTCGAGGACGTTCGCCGCATCAAAGCGAAGGACGGGCCGGACCTGATCGTCTGGGGCAGCTCGACGCTGACACCGGTGCTGCTCGAACACGGGCTTGCTGATGAGGTCTTGCTGCTCGTCTATCCGATCCTGTTAGGTACAGGCAAACGTTTCTTTTCGGATGGAGCCCCGCCACGCGAACTCGCCGTCGGGACGAAGACTACGTCCTCGGGCGTCGTCATCAGCACCTACAGGTCCAGCGGGCCTTTGCGGACCGGCTCCTTCGACCACGCGGCGGCGTGAGCAACGTCAGAGATCGTGCAGGGAGAGAGACGATGATCATCATCGCGGGCTACTCACTGACAGAGGCGCGGACTGGGATGCGGCGGTCGCCGTGTTTCAGCCGATGGTCGAGCGCGCGCGACGGGAGGGCGGATGTATCGACCTGCACGCTTTACTCGATCACCCGATCGGCGGCGGCAAGTAGTATCTCCGGGATCACGAAGCCAAGAGTCTCCGCCGTCCTGAGATTGATCACAAGGCTCGAATTTCGTCGGTGCTTGCACCGGAAGATCTGGCTTGGCGCCGCGGAGAATGCGGCTCACGCACTCCGATGCGCGCCGGAACTGGTCTATGGCATGCACGCCGTACGACGCGAGGCCCCCGCCTCGGCAAAGTAACGATAGGGGTAGATTGCCGGAATGCGAAACTGCGCGGTGAGCGAGATGATAAGGTCACGATGCACGCTCATGAAATTATCCGGTACGACAAACCAGCCCGGTTCCAGATTCTGTGCCCGACTGCTCTTGTTACATAGATAAACTTCACACCGCATGTTCCAGTGCCAGTCGAAGCTTGCCTCCAACCGGATATAGCCTGGATGATCGGTCGTTGGATCGGTCAACGGTCAATCGACCCTTGTACAGAATACCGCGATCGATGCTCGAGGGAGGCAGGCAACATTCGTCAGGCTGCTGGCGCGAGTCGCACGCCATATCGAACCGGTCTCATGTCGTCGCAATCCGGATATTGAAAATTCACGACCAGAGACTGGGAAGCGAAATTGGCCGGTTGCCCCGGAAAATCCAGAAAATTACGCGTCTGAGACCAAGTGACGTCTCGCTAACTCTCGGAGCGCGCTCCGCAAGCGTATCGGGTGAACTCCACCGCCGTGCAAGGTCCAAAAGGTGCGGCCACGCGCTCTCATGAGTCCCGAATAGTCTCTGCGGCCGGAATTCGGCTGGATCACCGGAAATTTGTGCGATCTTTCAAAGCCCCACGATGGCGTGCGGGTTGCGCAGCCCGCGCGAGTGCATTTCCCCGAATGGAAGCATTTGGGCTCGGAGGTCATCGACGTAATACAAGATGTGCCCCGTGAGGTTTGCGACGAGCGTGTCGACATCCTCGCCGCACTCGGCGAGCGGGATTGGGTTAAACTCAACATGCGCTCCGGCGCATGAATGACACAGGCCAACAGATGAAGGCCGCCTGTTCCGACCGGAGCGAGCACCGCCTTTGGAAGGACAGCGGGCCGCGCCTGCCTCGCCCGCGGATATCACGTGCTGGTCCGCGGATGTCACGCGCCAGACGGTGTTCCCGCCGTCATCAGCGATCAGGAGGGCGCCCGGTTTTGTCGATGGTCACGCTGAGCGGTCGGGCACATGATCGATATGCCCTTTTTGACGATCCACTTGGGCACCCGCAAGGCCAGTTTTCGGTTTCTGCCTCGGAGGCGTGTGCCCCATTGGCTATCGCACGCGGCGCTGTTGTCATGTTGGCGTCCCCTTATACGCCAAAGGCGCATCATACCGCGTCAACTCTGGCAATCGCGTTGCGGCCGATAGGCGGAATCCGTCGGTGCATTTTCACCTCGGGCGGGAGGGCCGAGGGCTTCGTCGCGGCGGAGTAGATTTGGAAGGATAACGGGCGGATCGCGGCGGACAAAAATCGCCGTTCAAAGCGAGAAGCTCAATCCGCAGCCGCAGGATGCCGTCGCCTGCGGATTGTTGACGCGAAACGACGCGCCGATCAGGTCATCGACAAAATCGATCTCGGAACCGCCCAGATAGCCGACCGAAACCGGGTCGATCAGCACCGTCGCGCCGTCGCGCCGGATCACCACATCGTCGGCGGCCTGGGCGCGGTCCATGTCGAACTTGTACTGGAAACCGGAGCAGCCGCCGCCCTCCACGCTCACACGCAGCATGGTGCCTGGCGGTTCGCGGCGTAAAATCTCGCCGATCCGGCGCGCCGCCCGTTCGCTGAGCGTAATGTCGTCCATCCCTCTACCAATGATTGCCAGCGGGCCTGACCGATAGTTAAGTGCGCGCGGGGCTTTGGTCAATTGGCGGTCGGGCATGGCGGTTGAAGCGGCGCTTGCGCGCGCCCCTATGCGCGCTCCGGACAGGAGCCGCGGCCGGCTGCATCCGGAGCCGGTGAGCGCGACCCGCAACGCCTTCCGCCGCGATATCTATGCGACCGCGTTCCGGGCTCGCGCACAAGACCCAGGTGTTCGTCTTTCACGAACGCGACCACTTTCGCACCCGTTTGACCCATACGCTCGAGGTCACCCAGATCGCACGCTCGCTCGCGCGCTCGCTCGGCCTTACGAGGATCCGCCCGAGGTGCTGGCGCTCGCCCACGACCTCGGCCCCCCCGTTCGGCCATGCCGGCGAGCGCGCGCTCGATCACTGCCTGGCTTATTCTCAATCGGAGCAAAAGGTGCGCGGCGCGGCGAGATAGGTAAAAGGGCCTTTGGGCGGCGAGATAGGTTTCTACGCCGCCGTTGCCAGCGCCGCCTGCGCGTCCGCGTGAATGCGCTCGACCATGGAACGAAACCCGTTCGATC
>JBKPOZ010000123.1:0-40557 GCA_046733355.1 Pseudomonadota bacterium
CAGCTACACCGAGGGGCTCACCGTCTCGGTGCTCGGCGGCGTCGCCTGGGACCTCGGCGGCAGCCCCCGCTTTGCCTTTGCGCCGATGGCGCTCAGCGTGTTGCCGCTATTGTTCGTACCCGCACGTGTCGCCTTTGGCCATCCATGCGGCCGATGATGATAATTCACATTTTGAATGGCTTGCTGAGAAAGCGCGATCCTTTGAGGCCGTAGCGCCATGGATGCTCTGCAGCTTTGGTGATGCCGATGCGGGGACCGATGCTGATCTCCGCAAACGATTGACGCGCCCGAACAGCAAATGGAGCACGGTCGAGCCGCAATCCGTTCTGTTTCGACGTGATGCCCATCGCTTCGCACAGTCTGCCGGGGCCTGAGCACAGAAGGCGTTCCTCGGCGGTGCCGCGGCGGCGGCGCATGGCGGCAATGCCGTGCGTCGGCGCAATGGCGCGAATGAGCACCGCGCTCGCCGATCCCTCGGGCTCGCACACAAAGTTCAGACACCAATGAATGCCGTAGGAGCGATAGACGTAAGCGCGGCCGGCAGGCCCGAACATCACCGCATTGCGCGCCGTCCTGCCGACATAGGAGTGAGCGGCGGGGTCGGTGTGATGATAGGCTTCCACCTCGACGATCATGCCGCCCGCGCCGTTGAAATACAGCTCGGCGCCTATCAACTCAGGGGCGACGTCGTGCACGCTGCGCTCAAAGAACTCGCAGCTTAGTAGAGCGCCCGGACGCCCTCCGGTGCCCCAAGTGATTCGATTCTGTGACATTTCGTGTTAACCACTTGTTAACTATGTGGCGCCCGAGCAACACGGCTAAAACATTGAGCTGCAGGCGAGAATCCGGCGCGGCCGCGCCGCTATTTGGCCATACCCAACGCTGAGATCAAAGCGACCACGCGTGAACGCGAGTCTCGCGGCAGTTTCGGGTGGGCTTGGAGGGATGCGAGAACCCCAATGGATGCGACGCTGAAGGCAAAACTGCCCAGCCGGCATGTGACCGAAGGACCCGAGCGGGCGCCCCACCGTTCCTTTTATTACGCCATGGGGCTGACGCGGGAGCAGATCCATCAGCCTTTCGTGGGCGTCGCGACCTGCTGGAATGAAGCGGCACCCTGCAACATCACGCTGATGCGCCAGGCGCAGGCGGTCAAGAAGGGGGTTTCGGCTGCGGCAGGCACGCCGCGGGAATTCTGCACGATCACCGTGACCGATGGCATCGCCATGGGCCATGAAGGCATGAAGTCCTCGCTTCCCTCCCGCGAGGTTATTGCCGACTCCATCGAGCTCACCATGCGCGGCCATGGCTATGACGCCATGGTGGGGCTCGCCGGCTGCGACAAGTCGCTGCCCGGAATGATGATGGTGATGTGCCGCCTGAACGTGCCGGCGATCTTTATTTACGGGGGCTCGATCCTGCCCGGCACCTTCAAGGGGCAGCCAGTAACCGTCCAGGACGTTTATGAGGCCGTCGGGAAGCATTCGGTCGGCGCC
Source organism: Pseudomonadota bacterium (assembly GCA_046733355.1). Lineage (GTDB taxonomy): Bacteria > Pseudomonadota > Alphaproteobacteria > Rhizobiales > Xanthobacteraceae > VAZQ01. The sequence goes on from JBKPOZ010000123.1 coordinate 1,497, forward strand.
ATGCCGGATGCGGACCTTGAGGATCTTGAGCAGCACGCATGCCCGTCGGGAGGATCGTGCGGTGCGCAGTTCACCGCCAACACCATGGCAACCGTTGCCGAGGCGATCGGCCTTGCGCTGCCATACTCCTCGGGCGCCCCCGCACCCTACGAGGTGCGTGACGCGCTCTGCATGACCGCAGGCGAGAAGGTGCTCGAACTCCTGAAAGGCAACGTTCGGCCGCGGCATATCGTGACGCGCAAGGCGCTGGAAAACGCCGCAACCGTGGTTTCGGCCACCGGCGGATCCACCAATGCGGCCCTGCACTTGCCGGCCATTGCCAACGAATGCGGCGTGGAATTCGATCTCTTCGATGTGGCCGAGGTGTTCAAGAAAACGCCGTATATCGCCGATTTGAAGCCCGGCGGCCGTTATGTCGCCAAAGATATGTACGAAGCTGGCGGCGTTCCGCTCCTGATGCGGACGCTTCTCGACCACGGCTATTTGCACGGCGATTGCCTGACCGTGACGGGGCGTACCGTTGCCGAGAACCTGCAGCAGGTAAAGTGGAACCCGGACCAGTCCGTGGTCCGACCCGCCGACAAGCCGCTATCCGCCACCGGCGGCGTCGTCGGGCTCAAGGGCAACCTCGCGCCGGACGGCGCCATTGTGAAGGTTGCCGGGATGGCGAGCTTGCAATTTACCGGCCCGGCGCGCTGCTTTGACGGGGAGGAAGCGTGCTTCCAGGCGGTCAAAAACAAGAAGTACAGGGAAGGCGAAGTGCTCGTGATCCGGTACGAGGGGCCGCAAGGCGGCCCCGGGATGCGAGAAATGCTTGCGACCACGGCTGCCCTCTATGGGCAGGGAATGGGCGGCAAGGTCGCGCTGATTACCGACGGGCGTTTTTCCGGCGCCACGCGTGGATTCTGCATCGGTCATATCGGACCCGAAGCTGCGGCCGGCGGGCCCATCGCGCATGTCCGTGATGGCGATGTCATAAGCATCGACGCGGTTGCCGGCACGCTCGAGGTCAAGCTCAGCGATGCAGATTTGGCAGCGCGCGCCAAAGGATGGAAGCGCCCCGCGCTTCAATTCACCTCCGGCTATTTGTGGAAATACGCGCAGCAAGTCGGCCCCGCCCGGCTCGGCGCCGTCACGCATCCCGGCGCCGCTGCGGAGAAGACGTGTTATGCGGACATCTGAAGTCCTCTTGAGCGCGGGATTGCTGGCGCTGGCGTTCGGGCTATCGCCCGCCGTGAGCTTCGATGGCAGGCCGGAAGTGGTGCCCAAGCCCAATGCAGCGGGTCCGTCCACGCCTCAGATGAACAGCCTGGGGAATGCGACGCCACTGGTGGCCGTCCCAGTCAGCCCCATGGTTCCCCCGCGCTCGCTCGGCCCCTCAACGCCTTTCGAGGCATTCCGCTCAGGGACCCAGGCGCTGCGCCAGGGCAGAACCGACCAGGCCGTGCTCGAGCTCGAATACGCCGCCGAGCAGGGCATTCCTGGAGCCCTTTGGAAACTCGGCCGCATGAACGCGGATGGGGACGGCGTCCCGATGAACGAGGCGCGCGCATACGAATATTTCCGGCGCCTGACGACCTTGTTCGCGGACGAGGGCGCCGACAGCCCCAATGCCGGTTATCTGGCGAAGGCTTTTGTCGCGCTCGCTCAATATCATCTCAATGGTATTCCCGGGACGCTGCGTCCCGATGCGAGCGTCGCGCGTGAAATGTTCCGCTACGCGGCCACCTACTACGCGGACGCAGAAGCTCAATACCTGCTCGGAAACCTCTATCTTGGACAGAAGCCGAAGGACCCGATCCAGGCTGCCCGTTGGCTGCGGCTCGCGGCAAATAAAGGCGAGCACCGCGCACAGGCCCTGCTCGGAAGCATGTTGTTCCGTGGTGAGGAAGTGTCCCGCCAGCCTGCCTTGGGCCTGTTCTGGTTGATCGTCGCCAAGGACGGCGCTGCCCCGGAGGAAACCTGGATCACCGAGATGTACGCGAGCGCCATCGCCCAAGCGAGCGAAAGCGAGCGCAATTTAGCCCATAAGTATTTGGAAGATTGGCTGAAAAGGCGGATTCTGTTGCCCCCAAGCCACACCGCCAATTAATCACTTTCCACAGGCCTAATGGTAATGGACCTGAATCCGTTCGCAGCGTACTTCTATTCCAAATGCAACAGGTTCGTGCACTCGGACTGCGACCCCTGCTCAGCGCTGCGGCTGCGCTCGCGCTGACCCTGTCGGTTGCGCATATGCCTGCCGGCGCTGCTGACCTCAGCGTTGCGCCCATGTACCGCGCCGTTCCCGCAGCGCCCATAGCCAACTGGAGTGGCAGCTATCTCGGCATTACAGGCGGCGGAGCGTGGGGCAGTGCCGTCGTACACAGCGACGTGACCGGGCTGGACCAGACACCGCGCTTCGACCTCAAAGGCGGATTCATCGGATATACGAGCGGCTTCAACCTTCAGAATGGCCGCATTGTCTACGGCTATGAGGGCGACACATCGTACATGTGGAAGAGCGGCAACGCGTTCGAGTTTCCGCCCAACGCAGCTTTCCAGAACGAGGTGAGGGAGCGCTGGCTGTCCACCTTCCGCGGCCGCGTTGGATATGATTATGGCAATTGGCTGCTCTACGCTACGGGCGGTGCCGTATGGGCGACGGTGCACAACGACCAGGCAGGTCCGCCTGGGTTGATCGGCGAGACACACTCCCATTGGGGGTGGACGGTGGGAGCTGGCGCGGAGATGCGGCTCACGCGAGAGCTCACCGCAAAAATCGAATATCTCTATGTGGGCTTGCAGGACAAGTCGTACTTCAACCCCGCGCCGAACCCGGTTTTCTCAAGTGGCCAGCGTGTCTCGGCTGATGACCACCTGGTCCGCTTCGGCGTCAATTACAAGCTGCCCTGGGGCATCCTCGACAGCTTCTTCCGCCGCTGATCAAGCGGGCCTTGCCCTTCTGCCCGCCTCAGGCATTCCCAAGCTCAAAGTCCGCCCACACCGGGACGTGGTCTGAAGGTTTCTCCCAGGCGCGCACCTGCTTGTCGACGCCCACCCCTGTCAGGCGGTCGCTTGCCTGTGGCGACAGCACCAGATGGTCGATGCGGATGCCGTCATTTTTCTGCCAGGCGCCAGCCTGATAGTCCCAGAACGTAAACGGCCCTGGGCCCTCGGCGGCAGTTCTCACCGCATCCGTCAACCCGAGATTGCACAGGGCGCGAAATTTCTGCCGCGTGCGCGGATCAAAGAGTGCATCCCCCACCCAACGTGCCGGATTGCGGGCGTCGAGATCGGTGGGAATGACATTGAAATCACCCGCGAGGATGAATGGCTCTTCCCAGTGGAGACGTTCACATGAGTACTCAAAAAGTCTGTCCATCCATTTGAGTTTGTATGCAAATCTGTCCGTGTCAGGTGGATTGCCGTTGGGCAGATAGAGCGAGACCACCCGAAGCGTACTGCCCGCGATGGAGACAACCACTTCGAGAAAACGCGCATGATCGTCGCTATCGTCCCCGGGCAGTCTCGCATTGGCTTCCTCAAAGGGAATCTTGGAGAGAACAGCGACTCCATTGAAAGCCTTCTGACCATGCACGGCGACGTTATAGCCGAGGGCTTCCAGCGGCTCTCGCGGGAAGGCTTCATCGAGACATTTCGTCTCTTGCAGGCAGGCGATGTCAGGCGACCGCTCCGCTAACCATGCGCACACGTTCTCCATTCTCTGCTTGATTGAATTGACGTTCCAAGTGGCAATGCGCATTGCAGATGGTCGGCTAAATGAGCTTGGCTGCGCTATCCGGAAATATATGAGGTTACGAGGTTTTTAGCAGCCATTCCGGATTAGCCGATGTATGCTTGCGGTTGATATGTTAGAAGCTCCGTGAGCCCGCTCAGGTCGGGCGCGCCCATGAACAACAGCCCCCACCCCGGCGAGCGGTCGCCAGGCCTAAGGAAGGCCTATGCGGTATTTTCGATGAAGAGGCGCATTTGGCTATTGGGGGTCCTCGCCGTTCTTGTGGTGGCAGGCATAGCCGCGGCAAAGCACGGCTACTTTTCGTGGAATGGTGCGGTGGCGCAAGCTCCGCGTCCCGCGCAGCGCGGCGTTGCCGTGGAAGTTACGACGGCGGTGAAGCAAACCGTACCGGTTCAGATCGAGGTGCTCGGATCGGTAACTCCGATTGCAAGCGTTGCGGTCAAGCCTCGGGTGGATAGCGAAATTGTCGGCGTGCACTTTCGCGATGGCGCGACCGTCAAGCAGGGAGACCTGCTCTTCACTCTCGACAGCCGCACGCTTGAGGCGCAGGCGAGGCAAGTGGAAGGGCTGCTGGCGAGCGCAAAGGCCAATCTCGAGCAGGCGGAGCGCGACGTAACACGTTACACGGAACTCCTCGGCAAAGGTGCCACCACCCTGGTCACGCTGCAAAATGCACGAACGCAGGTCAACATCTGGCGGGCGGCCGTGGAATCCAACACCGCGCAACTGGAAAACCTGAAAATCCAGATCGGCTATTGCACGATTCGGGCGCCGATCACTGGCCGTGCCAGCATGGCCGTGGTGAAGGTCGGAAATCAGGTTCACCAGAGCGATACCGCTCCGCTTGCGACTATTATTCAAATGGCGCCGATCTACGTCTCATTCAATCTTCCACAGGTCCATTTGCCCCACCTGCGGGAGGCTCTCCGAAACGAAACCGCCTCGATCGAGGCGGTGATTCCGGGTGACCCCCGCCGCGCAGGCGGCCAAGTCACCATGGTCGAAAACCCTGTGGACGCGCCGACTGGCACTGTGCCGGTTCGCGCCACCATGCCTAACAAGGACGAGTTGCTCTGGCCCGGTACCCTGGTGACCGTTCACCTGACTTTCCGGCAGGAAGAAGCGGTTGTCTTGCCTTCCGAGGCGGTCCAGGTCAGCCAGAACGGTACGTTCGTGTTTACCGTGAAGGACGGGGCGGCCAAGGTGCAGCCCGTCACGGTGGCACGCGTGTGGGGCACGAATTCAATCATTCAGACAGGTCTTGCCGGAGGCGAAACGGTCGTGGTGAACGGTCAGCTGCTGCTTTCCAATGGCACCAAGGTTGAAGCGCGCGAGGCGAAGGCCGGGTCGTAGCCGATGACGCTGTCGGAAACCTGCATTCGCCGGCCGGTGCTCACCACACTGGTCACAGCTTCCCTGATCGTGCTCGGCATATTCGGCTATCGGCTCTTGGCGGTTGCCGCGCTTCCCGCCGTGGACTTCCCGACCATAGCCATCACGGCAACGCTCCCCGGCGCAAGCGCCGAAACCATGGCCGCCTCCGTTGCCTCTCCCATCGAAAGGCAGCTGTCCACCATCGCAGGGGTGACGTCGCTTACTTCCTCTTCATCACTCGGCCTGTCCACGATCACGATCCAGTTTGATCTCAACCGCAACATCGATGGCGCGGCCCTCGACGTACAGACCGCGCTGACCGTGGCAGCACGGCGGCTGCCCATCGAGATGACGACCCCCCCGAGCTTTCGCAAAGTCAACCCCGGCGATTTTCCGGTCCTCTACATCAGCCTGAATTCGGAAACGCAGCCGCTTTCGGTGGTGAACGAATACGGTGAGATCACGCTGGCGCAGCAGATTTCGCAGCTCCCTGGTGTGGCGCAGGTACTGGTCTATGGCACCCAGCGGTTTGCGGTACGCGTGCAGGTGGACCCGGTGGCCGCGGCGGCGCGCAACATCTCGCTCGAGGACGTGCGCTCGGTCGTGGCGAAGGCCAATTCCAACACGCCCGTCGGCACGCTCTACGGCCCGAAGCAGAGCTATACGTTGCTCGCTTCAGGGGCGATGGAGAAGGCGGCGGAATACCGCAAGGTCGTGGTCGCCTATCGTAACGGCGCCCCGGTATATCTTGAGGAGATCGCACGCGTTATCGACAGCGTCGAGAACGACAAGGTCGCGAGCTGGTTCAACGATAACCGCGCCATCGTTCTCGCCATCCAGCGTCAGCCCGATGCCAACACCATCGCGGTTGTTGATGCGGTACGCAGCCAATTCCCGCAATACCGCGCGACCGTGCCGCCCTCGATCAACATGCAATTCCTGCTCGATCGCTCGATCTCGATCCGCGATTCGGTTGCCGATGTGCAGCATACGCTGGGTATCGCCATTGTCCTTGTGATCCTGGTCATCTTTTTGTTTTTGCGAAAACTGTCGGCGACCATCATTCCCGCGCTTGCGGTGCCGGTCTCGCTCGTCGGCACATTTGCGGCGATGTATGTTTTCGGATTTTCCATAAACAACATGACGCTGCTCGCCTTGACACTCTCGGTGGGGTTCGTGGTCGACGACGCCATCGTGATGCTCGAAAACATCGTGCGCCACATCGAAGGAGGCATGCGCACATTCGAGGCGGCGCTCAAGGGCGCGCGCGAGATCGGCTTCACCATCATTTCCATCACCTTCTCGCTGATCGCAGTATTTATCCCTGTCCTTCTCATGGGCGGGATGGTGGGCCGCATATTCCGTGAGTTTGCGGTCACCATCTCGGTCGCCATCATCGTTTCCGGATTTGTGTCGCTGACGCTCACGCCAATGTTATGCGCGCGCGTGCTGCGCGCTCATCGCGAAGGCGAGCGGGAAAATTTTGTGCTGCGCTCGTTTGAGGCGATGTTCAGGGCATGGCTGCGCGCGTACGAGTGGTCGCTGGACAAGGTGATTGCCTATAAGTTCGTGACCTTGATGGTCACGCTTGCCACCCTGGTCGGCACTATCTGGCTCTATCTCATAATCCCCAAGGGATTTTTCCCCGCCGAGGACACGGGCTTTATCGCTGCTTCGACGGAAGCTGCTTCCGACGTGTCATTTGATCAGATGCGCGTGCTGCAACGGCAAGTCTCCGCGATCATCCGCGCCGACAAGGCGGTTGCCTACGCAAACTCGACGATCGGGGGAGGGGGGCCCAACCCCACGCTAAACATCGGCCGCCTCTACATTGCGCTCAAGCCGAAGCAGGAGCGCAAGGAAAGCTCGACCGACGTCATTCAGCGGCTACGCCGCGCAGCCAACGTTGTGCCCGGCATAGCCGTCTATTTTCAGAACGTGCAGAACATCAACATTACCGGACGGATCAGCAAGAGCGAGTATCAGTACACGCTGCAGTCGAGTGATACTGCGCTGCTTTACGATATCGCGCCCAAGCTGCGCGACAAGATCGCGCAGATCGAGGGGCTGCGCGACGTCACCACAGATCTGTACATCCGAAACCCGCAGATGACGGTCGAGGTCGACCGCGAGAAGGCGGCGGTCTACGGCGTCACCATTGACCAGATACGGAATGAGCTGTTCGATGCATTCGGCGCCCGCCAGGTCGCCACCATCTATACGCCGACCAACGATTACCAGGTTATTCTCGAGAGCCTGCCGCAGTTTCAGACTGATCCCTCCCAGCTGCAGAACATTTTTGTGAAGACGAATACGCCTAACCTGACGGGAGTAGGGGCGGGCATCAGCGGAAGCTCCAATCCGGTCGGCCAGGCGATCCCGCTCACCGCCGTAACCCGGATGGTTCCTTCGGTGGGGCCGCTGCAGGTGAATCACCAGGCCAACCAGCCGGCGGTGACGATCTCATTCAATCTCGCCCCCGATTTCTCTCTCGGCCAGGCGGTCGACGCGATTCGCGCAATTGAACGAGAGTCCCGGCTGCCGATCACGGTCAGCTCGGGCTTCCAGGGCTCGGCACAGGTTTTCCAGGACTCTCTGAAGGGGCAGGGGCTGTTGGTGCTGGCGGCGGTGTTCGCCGCTTACGTGGTACTCGGCATTCTTTACGAGAGCTTCATTCACCCCATCACCATCATTTCCGGCCTGCCCTCGGCAGGCGTCGGAGCGCTTCTCGTGCTGATGCTCTTCAACATGGATCTGTCGGTCATTGCCATGATCGGCATCGTCATGCTCGTCGGCATCGTCAAGAAGAACGCGATCATGATGATCGATTTTGCGATCGAGCGGCGCCGTGTCGGGCTTTCCGCTGAAGCGGCAATCCGCGAGGCCGCGCTGCTGCGCTTCCGGCCGATCATGATGACCACATTTGCCGCCATCTTCGGCACGCTGCCGATCGCGCTCGGCACCGGCGCGGGCGCCGAGCTGCGCCAGCCGCTCGGGGTTTCAGTGGTGGGCGGCTTGCTGTTTTCGCAGCTTTTGACCCTCTACATCACCCCGGTCGTCTACATGTATCTCGACCGTATCGACCGCCTCTTGAAGCTCCGTCTCGAGCCGCAGCTTGCAGCAGTGACACAACCCGAGGAGCGGCCGCCTGCGGTGGCGGCGGAATAGTTGCCGAAGCGCGTAGCCCGCATGAGCGACAGCGATATGCGGGAAAGCCTTACCCGGATATTGCTGCGCTCATCCCGCCTACAGCTTGCTTGCTACAGTGAAAAACTCGTGCCGCATCCGCAGGATGATTTCGCCTGCGGATTATTGATGCGAAAGGACGCGCCGATCAGATCGTCCACGAAGTCGATCTCCGAGCCGGCAAGATAGCCGAGCGAGACGGGATCGATCAGGACGCTTGCGCCCTCGCGCGTAATCACCACATCGTCGGGCTCGCGCGTGCGGTCGATATCGAATCTGTACTGAAAGCCGGAGCAGCCACCTCCTTGCACGCTCACCCGCAGCATGGTGCCTGTCGGCTCTTTCTGCAGAATCCGGCCGATCTGCTGCGCAGCACGTTCGGTAACGGTGATGTTTTCCATATTCGGCAACATATGCATCACGCTCCCTGATCGCTAGCTAAGCGCAGCGGCTGCATTGGTCAATCATGGCAGTGAAAGCGGCAATCGGACGTGCTGTCTATGCGGCTGACCCGGGGGAAAGCCGGGGCCGGCTGCATCCCGAGCCGGCCAGTTCGACGCGCAATCAATTCCGCCGCGACTGCGATCGCATCATTCATTCTACGGCTTTTCGGCGCCTCGCTCACAAGACGCAGGTTTTCGTCTACCACGAAGGCGATCACTTCCGCACACGCCTCACGCACACGCTCGAGGTCACCCAGCTCGCCCGCTCGCTCGCCCGCTCGCTCGGGCTCGATGAGGATCTGGCCGAAGGGCTGGCTCTCGCCCATGACCTGGGGCATCCGCCGTTCGGGCATGCGGGGGAGCGCGCATTGGATGCCTGCCTCGCCGACTGCGGGGGTTTCGACCATAACGCGCAGGCATTTCGGGTGGTCACGTCGCTTGAGCGGCGTTATGCGCAATTCGACGGCTTGAATCTGACCTGGGAGATGCTGGAGGGCCTGGTCAAGCACAATGGCCCGCTGATCGCGCGAGACGGCACTCCTGTCGGAGCCTATGCGGCGCGCGGCATTCCGGCCGGGATCGCCTCCTATGCGGCAGGGCACGACCTCCTGCTGTGGAGCTTTCCGAGCGCAGAGGCGCAGGTCGCCGCGATTGCGGACGATATCGCCTACAATGCCCATGATATCGACGACGGATTGCGTGCAGCTCTCTTCGAGATCGGGGATCTGTCGGAGGTTGCATTCCTCCACGAGGTGCTTGGGCAGATCGGTTCCGAATTCGGAGAGCTCGAGACACCGCGGCTTGCCCACGAGCTGGTGCGACGCATCATAACGCGAAGCATTGAAGACGTGGTCCAGGAGACCCGCTGCCGTTTGCAGGCGCTCTGCCCGCGTTCCAGCGACGAGATTCGGAGCGCGCGCGCGCCGGTCGTTGCCTTTTCATCCGCAATGGCTAAGACCGATCTGTCGATCAAGGAGTTTCTGCGCCCCCGCATGTACCGCCACGCGCGCATCTTGCGCATCATGCAGGATGCGGAAGGAGTAGTCCGGGATCTGTTCACCCGCTATGTCGATGATGTGTGCGCCTTGCCGGCCGATTGGTTGCAGGCCGGAGCACTGCACGATCAGTCGGCGCGCCGCCGTCATGTTGGCGATTTCATCGCCGGTATGACCGATCGCTACGCGCTTATCGAGCACGCCAAGCTGTTTGCCACGACGCCGGAATTGCGTTAGCGGGCACGCTGACCGCCGGCAATTCCATGCAGTATCAGAACATCATCGCGGCCATTCTCGAGAAAGTGCGCTTGGCGGCGCAGAGCCTTGCCGCGGAAGGTTTGTTGCCGAGCGAATTCGATCACGCGAGAATTGTTGTCGAGCCGCCGCGGGATACGAGCTTCGGTGATTTGGCCACCAATGCCGCGCTGGTATTGGCGAAGGACGCGCGGCGCAAGCCGCGCGAGCTTGCGGAGCAGATTGCACAAAAACTGCGCATGGACGATCTGGTGGCCGGCGCGGAAGTGGCCGGCGCCGGCTTTATCAATCTCACGCTCAAACCCGCCGCCTGGATCGCGATTCTGCATCACGTGCTCGCTGCCGGCGGTGACTACGGCCGCAGCGACATTGGCCGCGGCACGCCGGTGAACATTGAATACGTATCTGCCAATCCCACCGGCCCGATGCATGTCGGCCACGGCCGCGGGGCGGTGTTCGGCGATGCGCTCGCCAATCTGCTCGCTTTTTCGGGCTACCGCGTCACACGCGAATACTACGTCAACGACAGCGGAGCTCAGATTCAGGCGCTCGCCCGCTCGGCGTTCCTCCGCTACCGCGAAGCGTTGGGCGAGCCGATTGGGTCGATCCCGCAGGGTCTTTATCCGGGAGATTATCTCAAGCCGGTCGGCGCGGCGCTCGTAGCCGAATTCGGCCCTGCCCTGTTGGACGCGCCGGAGGAGCGCTGGCTTCCGATCGTGCGCGAGCGGGCGGTCGAGATGATGATGGCATCGATCCGCGATGATCTTGCGGCGCTGAACATAAGGCACGACGTATTCTTCTCGGAGCGCTCGCTCATCGAGCGGGGCGACCTCGTTGTCCGCACCATCGAGGAGCTGCGCCAGCGCGGCGATGTGTACGAGGGGCGCTTGCCGCCGCCCAAGGGCGCCGCCATCGAAGAGTGGGAGGACCGGGAGCAGACGCTTTTTGCGGCCACGAAATTTGGCGACGACGTCGATCGCCCACTGCGGAAGTCGGACGGCAGCTACACCTATTTTGCCTCCGATGTCGCCTACCACAAGAACAAGATCGACCGCGGCTTTGACGACATGATCGACGTCTGGGGCGCCGACCATGCCGGCTACGTCAAACGGATGCGGGCAGCGGTGAAGGCGCTCAGCGCCGGGCGCGCCGATCTCGACATCAAGATTGTCCAGTTGGTGAAGCTCTTGCGCGGCGGCGAGCCGCTGAAAATGTCGAAGCGCGCCGGCGATTTCGTCACCCTGCGCGAAGTGGTGGAGGAGGTCGGCCGCGACGCCGTTCGCTTCATGATGCTCTACCGAAGCAACGACGCGGTGCTGGATTTCGACCTGCTCAAGGTCATCGAGCAGTCGCGCGAAAACCCGATTTTCTACGTGCAATACGCGCATGCGCGCGGCCGCTCGGTGCTGCGCAATGCATGCGAGCTGTTTCCTGCTCTGGCGCAAGCGGGAGAGCAAAAGGGCATCCTTATGCGAGCACCGCTCGAGCGCCTGCAGGATGCAGGGGAAATTTCCATCCTGCGGCAGCTGGCGCGCTATCCGGCACTTGTCGAAGCGAGCGCGGTCAGCCATGAGCCGCATCGCATCGCCTACTATCTCTATGCTCTTGCTAGCGATTTCCACACCCACTGGAATCGCGGAAAGGACGCGTCATATTTACGCTTCATTATCCCGAATGATCCAGAAACGACCCTGGCCCGCCTTGCCCTGGTGCAAGGCGCTGTAACCGTTCTCGCCTGCGGGCTATCTTTGCTCGGAGTCGAGGCGCCAGAGGAGATGCGTTGATCGCGCTCGGTGCCGTAAGCCGTATGGATCAGGCGGGTCCATAAATCCGACCGAAACGACGCACGTACCGGAAACGCAGTATGGCGGATTATCCCACACGAAGAACCAATCGCTTCAACGATTGTTATGAGCCACCGGATGTGGTTGCACGCCCGCGCGACCATGCGAGCGATCCGCTCACCGAGCTCGCGCGGCTCATCGGCAGAAGCGAGCAATATTCCGGCGCCGAAAGGTCGGCGCCCCGGTCGCCGGCGCGTCCTGGTTACCGCGATCCGGAACCCGTCTACCGGGAGCCCGAGCCCCGGGAGTGGCATACCGAGGATCCAGCGCCCGCGCATGCATCCGAACCCGCACGCGAGTACCAGCCTTACAATCGCGAAGTGCCGTTTGCGCGCGAGGAGCGATTCGACACCTGGCGCACGGATGATGGTGTGCACGATGCAGCTCGCGTTGCGTCCGGCGGATACGAAGCGACATCGGATCACTACGATCAGGATACCGAGCGCGAGCACCATGCCCGCGACGATCACGAGCTCGCGCAGTATGCCGACGAGTCCGAATACGGCGAAGGCGCCGAGGATCAGTTCTACGACGATCCTCCCCGTGCGCATCGCCACGGTGCGCTGGTCACCGCTCTCGCGCTTATTGGCTGCGCCATGCTGGGCACAGCCGGCGCCTACGCCTACCGGAGCTACCACGCACAGCCGGTAGGAATGCAGCCGCCGCCGGTCATCGCCGCCGCCGAAACCCCGAACAAGATCGTGCCGCAAAGCGCTGGCGAGGCGCAGTCCGGCAAGGCCGTCCAGGATCGTCTCGCCAATGCCGGCAAGGAGCAAATCGTTTCCAAGCAGGAAGAGCCCGTCGCGCTAAAGGACATCGGAACGCCAACGGCGCCTCGCGTTGTGCTGCCAGCACCCGTAACTGCAGCCCCCAGTGCCGGCTCACCGCAAGCAGCAGGCGCGAGCGGGGGGCCATCCAATGAGCCGAAGAAAATCAGAACGGTTACCATCCGCGCTGAAGGGGATACGAGCGGCAGGCCTGCTGGGGCGCCCACGCAATTAGGACCGAATGCGCGTGCAGCTGTTCCGGCGCCATCCAGGGCGGCACCGCAGTCCTCTCCGCTCTCGCTCGATCCGCAAGGAAAAGATCAGGCGAAAGACCAGGCCGGCGATCAGGCAAGCGAGGCCCCGGCGCGCATCCGCAGCGCTACGGCGCCTGCTGCGGGCGCGTCACGTGCCTCATCTTCAACCGCGTCATCCGGCGGTGTGATGGTACAGCTCTCCTCGCACAAGTCAGAATCTGAAGCGTTGGCGTCGTATCGCAGCCTGCAATCAAAGTTCCCTGATGAGCTTGGCAGTCGTCAGGGCGTCGTCCGCCGCGCGGATCTCGGTGCAAAAGGTGTGTTCTACCGCGCCATGGTCGGGCCCTTTGCCTCGGCTCAGGAGGCCAATCAGTTCTGCGCTGGTCTGAAGGCTGCAGGCGGCAGCTGCGTGGTGCCCGGCCACTAACGTTCGCGTCCCGCGATGACGGCACGTGCATTCATAACGGGCCTGGCCAGCACCAGCTTGTCGGCGGCTGAACGTTCCTTCCTGCGCGAAGCGAAGCCCTGGGGAGTCATTCTCTTCCAGCGCAACATCGAGGACCCGGAGCAGGTGCGCCGGCTTACCGACTCCGTACGGGCCGCGCTCGGATGGAATGCGCCCATCCTCGTTGATCAGGAAGGCGGGCGTGTGCAGCGCCTCGCTCCGCCGCATTGGCCGGCGTACCCGGCGGGTGCCGTGTATGGCCGGCTCTTTCGGCAGAGCGCCGAAAGCGCCAAACGCGCCGCATTGCTTGCGGGTTTGAATATCGCCGCTGACCTCCTTGCCGTCGGGATCGATGTCGATTGCGCCCCCATTGTGGATGTGCCTGTGCGGGGTGCCGACGCAATCATTGGAGATCGCGCCTATGGAGATACTCCGGAAAGCGTAGCGACCATCGCCCGCGCGCTGTCCGATGGGCTCCTTGCGGGGGGCGTTCTGCCGGTCCTGAAACATCTTCCAGGTCACGGCCGGGCCACCGCCGACAGCCACCGAAGGCTGCCGAAAGTAGAGACTGAGCTCGCACAACTTCGGGCCAGCGACTTTGCAGCTTTCAGGCCGCTTTCAGATTTGCCCTTGGGGATGACGGCCCATGTGGTCTACGCCGCCATCGATCCTATTGCGCCCGCCACCACTTCCGCCACTGTCATCAGGCAAGTGATTCGCGGCTGGATCGGGTTTGGCGGGTTGCTGATGACGGACGACATCTCGATGGGAGCACTGTCTGGGCCAATCGCGGAGCGCTCGCGCGCCGCCGTCGCCGCAGGATGCGACCTGGTCTTGCACTGCAATGGCGACCTGGCCGAGATGGAGCAGGTGGCGAGCGCAGCGCCCGCCGTTGCAGGCGAGGCCGCGGTACGCGCAGAAGCGGCGCTTGCTCTGCGCGTCCGCCACGAGACGGCCGATGTTGTCGCGTTGCGCGCGGAACTTGCAAATGTCCTTGGCGGGGCGGCTGAATTGCACAGAGCGAGCCTATGACCGACGAAGCGGCGTTCGATTTCGAGGCTGCTGCTGACCGCGGAGCGGAAGAGCCGGCGCTCGTCGTCGACGTTGAGGGCTTTGAGGGGCCGCTTGATCTGCTTCTGGCACTGGCCCGTCAACAGAAGGTCGATTTGGCAAAAATTTCCATCCTGGCACTTGCCGACCAATACCTTGCGTTCATCGAGCATGCACGAAAGGTGCGCCTCGAGCTTGCGGCCGATTATCTCGTTATGGCGGCCTGGCTTGCTTACCTGAAATCGCGGTTGTTGTTGCCCGATGCTCACCCGCAGGAGGGACAAAGCGCCGAGGAGCTGGCGACAGCGCTGGCGCTGCGCCTGCGCCGGCTCGAGGCGTTCCGCGGCCTTGCCCAGCAGTTGTTTGAACGGCCTCAGCTCGATCGCGACGTGTTCGGCCGCGGCAGCCCGGAGCCGATCGCGCACGTGAAGCGTCAGGAATGGAGTGCGACGCTTTACGATCTGATATCGGTCTATGCGCAACAGCGGCAGCGCTCGGCGCTTGCGCGCGTGCGCCTCGCCAAGCGGACCGTCTGGTCGCTGGCGGAAGCGCGCGAGGCCCTCGAGCGACTGATCGGCCAATCAGCCGACTGGACGCGGCTCGATCAGTATCTCATGTCGTTTGTTGTGGAGCCTTCGTTGGCGCCGACGGTATTTGCCTCGAGCTTTGCTTCCACGCTCGAGCTCGTGCGGGAGGGCCTGCTCGAGGTGCAACAAGGCGGCGCGTTCGAGCCGCTTTATGTGCGCAAGCGCCGCGAAGGCGAAGGGGACTAGAGGAGGGTGCGGCAATGCCCAATTTGAAGGTGGTGAGTGCGGTCGAGGAACACGTTGTTGCGGAAAGGCGCGCCGAGGCCTTGCGCCTTCTTGAGGCCATGCTGTTCGCGTGCGCGGAGCCCATGGACGAGAAGACGCTGGCGGCGCATTTGCCGCAAGGCACCGACGTTCACGCGTCCGTTGTCGAGTTGCAGCGCGAATACGCACCGCGCGGAGTCAATCTGGTTCGCATCGGAGGCAAGTGGACCTTCCGCACCGCTACCGATCTGTCCTGGCTGCTGAGCAAGGATGTCGTGGAGACGCGCAAGCTCTCCCGCGCCGCCATCGAGACGCTCGCGATCATTGCCTATCATCAGCCGGTCACGCGCGCGGAAATCGAGGAAATCAGAGGCGTGACGACCTCGAAAGGCTCGATTGACGTGCTCCTGGAAACCGGATGGATCCGCCCGCGCGGCAGGCGCAAGACGCCGGGTCGACCGGTCACCTATGGCACGACCGAGGCTTTCCTTTCGCATTTCGGGCTGGACGCGGTAATGGATCTGCCGGGAATGGAGGAGCTGAAGGGATCGGGGTTGCTCGATGGTCGCCTGCCTCCCGGCTTCTCGGTTCCGGTCCCCTCCGATGATCCGGCATTGCGGCCGGACGAGGATCCACTTGAGCCGGTAGACCTCAATCTCGCGCTCGCGCTTTCTCCTGAGGAGAGCGGTCCCGAAAGGAAAGAGAGCTGAAAAAATTACTCTGTTTGAGTTATCAACCGCTCGTCACCGCGAAAGCACGGACCCGGTTCCTTTAGCTCGATTCCCGCTTCGCGCGGGAATGAGACCTGAGGCTGCAGCGCCGGTCCTTGTTTTTGCCCCTCCCGGAGCCTAGCTTCGGGAAGAGTGCAACGCCGGGCGCGCATCGCCGGTGCGGAGGAAATCTGATGGGTTCCATGAGTATTTGGCACTGGATCATCGTCATCGGCGTCGTGCTGCTCTTGTTTGGTCGCGGTAAGATATCCGAGCTGATGGGCGACATGGCCCAGGGCATCAAAGCGTTCAAGAAAGGGATGTCGGAGGAGGATAAAGCGGAAGTGGAGAGGCCGGAGCCGGCAAAGACCATTGAGCATCAGCAGGATACTGTTTCCGCAGACCTCAAGCGGCGCGCGGCCGCGGAAAGCAAGATCGAGGGCGGCGCCGCATAGATCCTCGCGGGCGGCGGAGCGGAACCGGAGGGCGCCGGCCGCGCGAGCGGGGCGCCCTTGGAGTTAGTGCAGCATGGTGGAAATCGGCTGGGGAAAGCTCGTCCTCATCGGCATCGTCGCGCTCCTGGTAATTGGGCCGAAGGAGCTGCCTGCGGTATTGCGCACGGTCGGGCAATGGATGACCAAGCTGCGACGCATGGCAGCGGAGTTCCAGAGCCAGTTTCAGGAGGCCATGCGCGAGGCCGAGCTCGCCGAGCTCAAGAAGCAAGTCGACGAGGTGAGCGGCAAGGCGCAGAGCTATGCCAATATTGATCCGCTCTCCGACGTGCGCCGCGAATTCGAGACAACGCAACGCCAGATCGAAAGCGCCGTAAGCGCGTCTCCGGCGCCCCGAAGCGAGCCCGGCGAGCCGGACACCGTAATCGCCGGAACGAGCGACACGGCTGGCGAAGCGAAGAGCGTGGCTGCTGGCACCGCAGCGGAGCCGGCCGGCGCCGGGACGGAGCCGGGCCACGGCAATCGAGAGGGCAAGCCGGCGTGACGCAAGAGGACATCGACGCCAGCAAGGCGCCGTTGATGGATCACCTGATCGAGCTGCGTTCGCGGCTCATCAAGGCGCTGGTCGCGTTCGGGCTGACCTTCGTCGCCTGCTTCTTTGTTGCCGGCGACATCTACAACATCCTGATAAAACCATTCACATGGGTGGCCGGACCGGGACACAAGTTCATCTACACGGCGCTGCTCGAATTCTTCTGGACCAAGCTGAAGCTGGCCATGTTCGGTGCCGCGTTCATCTCTTTTCCGGTGGTCGCCGGCCAAATTTACATGTTCGTTGCGCCCGGGCTTTATCGGCACGAGCGCCAGGCCTTTTTACCTTTTCTCATAGCAACCCCCTTCTTCTTCGCCCTCGGCGCGATGGCAGTGTTTTTCCTGGTCATGCCCATGTTGGTGCGCTTCTCGCTCGGCATGCAGCAGCTCGGGGATAATCAGACCGAAATCACGCTGCTGCCAAAAGTCGGCGAGTACCTCGATCTGATGATGTGGCTCGTGCTTGCGTTCGGCGTCGCTTTCCAGCTTCCCGTCATCCTGACGCTGCTTGGGCGCGTAGGGATAATCACCTCCGAGCAGCTCAGGACAAAGCGGCGTTATTTCATTGTCGGCGCATTCATCATCGCCGCGGTTCTCACCCCGCCGGACGTGATCAGCCAGCTCTCTCTCGCGCTTCCGCTCATGCTGCTCTATGAGGGGTCGATATGGTCGGTGCGCTACGTCGAGAAAAAAGCCGCTGCCCAGCGGGGGGACGCCGCGACGGCGCAACCCAAGCCGGCCGAGTGACGAAGCGCTATACGCGTGCCGCAAAACTCGACGTGTTCCCCTCCCCCTTGTGGGGAGGGGTTAGGGGTGGGGGTCCATACTTGGCGCGAGTACGTCGTTTGGGTGAGAGCCCGGGTAGCCCCTCTCGCCTGCGAGTGCTTGCTGCTCAGATGCGGCGCACGCCAACGGAAGCGGAACGCAAGCTCTGGTGGCACCTTCGTTATCGACTCTCCATGCCGGGTACGCATTTCAGGCGGCAAGTGCGTATTGATCGGTTTATTGTTGATTTTGCGTGTCATGCCAACAGAGTCATAGTCGAAGTCGACGGCGGGCAACACGGGAGTCAATCAGTAGTCGATGCCGAACGCACGCGAATCTTAAGTGCGCATGGTTATCGTGTGTTGCGGTACTGGAACAATGAAGTGCTAGTGAATATCGACGGCGTGCTCGAGGACATCCAGAATGCCATTTCCGAAAAGTCTGCCCTCTAAAAAATGCCCCCACCCCCAACCCCTCCCCACACTCGCAGCGCAGATGCGCTGCTCGCGGGGGAGGGGAGCAGTGCGCCGTGCTGACTTCGTTCACGTCTAAGGCCTCGGGATCCTGCATAGGTTTGCCTTTGCGTTGCGGCTGAGCATGGGGCTGGGCTGATGCACGACGTCAAATGGATCCGGGAGCATCCGCAGGACTTTGATCGCGCGCTTGCCCGCCGTGGTCTGCCGCCGGAGGCCAGCCGGCTCGTCGCGCTCGACGAGCAGCGGCGCGCCGCCATTCAGGCCGCCGAAGCGGCGCAGGCGCGGCGCAATCTCGCCTCCAAACAAATCGGCGCTGCCAAAAAGAGCAACGAGGAAGCAACGGCAGAAGCCCTGCTCGGCGAAATTGCCCGCCTGAAAACGGAGATACCTGCCCTCGAAGCAGCAGAGAAGAAGGCCGCGCGCTCGCTCGACGAGGCGCTTGCGCAGCTTCCGAACATGCCGCTCGACGATGTGCCCGACGGCAGCGACGCGTCCGGCAACGTTGAGCACCATCATTTCGGCGCCAGGAGGACGCTCGAGTTTACGCCAAAGCAGCATTTCGAGATCGGCGAAGCTCTGGGCCTGATGGATTTCCAGGCCGCGGCCAAGCTGTCCGGCGCTCGCTTCGTGGTGCTGCGCGGCGGAGTCGCGCGGCTCGAGCGCGCGCTCGGCCAGTTCATGCTCGATGTGCATACACGCGAGCACGGCTATGCCGAGGTCAGCCCGCCGCTCCTGGTACGCGACGAGGTGATGTATGGCACCGCGCAATTGCCGAAATTCGAGGACGATCAATTTTTTGCGCTCCCCGGCGGCCTTTTGAGCAAACCGCTGCCTATGTCATCCGAGGAGGTTCAGGTTTGGCGTGCGAGCCGGCTCGGCCTCATACCTACCGCTGAAGTGCCGCTCACGAATCTGGTGCGCGACGCCATCGTCGAAGAAGCTGTGCTGCCGATGCGATTGACGGCCCTGACGCCGTGCTTCCGTGCCGAAGCGGGCGCGGCTGGCAAGGACACGCGCGGCATGATCCGGCAGCACCAGTTCAACAAGGTCGAGCTCGTCTCGGTCACGACGCCGCAGGAGAGCAAGGACGAGCACGAGCGCATGCTTGCTTGCGCCGAGGAGGTGCTGCGGCGGCTCGAGCTCCATTATCGGGTCATGCTCCTGTGCGCCGGCGACATGGGATTTGCGTCTCGGAAAACCTATGACATCGAAGTGTGGCTGCCTGGGCAAAAGCAATATCGCGAGATTTCCTCCTGCTCGAACTGCGGGGAGTTTCAGGCGCGCCGAATGAACGCGCGCTTTCGCGCGACCGGCGGTCGCCAGATCAGCCACGTCCATACGCTTAACGGCTCGGGTGTGGCGGTGGGGCGCGCCCTGATTGCGGTCATGGAAAACTATCAGCAGCAGGACGGCTCCATCGCTATACCTGCGGCCCTGCAGCCCTACATGGGCGGCGTTACAGAGGTCAGATGACAGATGTCAGAGATCAGATGTCAGAAATCAGATATCAGAAATCAGATGGTAACATCGATCTTTCTCTGACATCTGACATCTGACATCTGTCCTCCGATGCGTATCCTCATCACCAACGACGACGGCATCCATTCGGACGGCCTTGACGTCTGCGCCGAGATCGCCCGCGAGCTTTCCTCGGACGTATGGGTCGTTGCGCCGGAATTCGATCAGTCGGGCGTTTCGCATTCGCTCTCCCTGAATGATCCGCTTCGCTTGCGCGCCGTTGAGGAGCGGCGATTTGCCGTCAAAGGCACGCCCACGGATTGCGTGATCATGGGAGCGCGGCACTTGATGAAGGACGGCGAGCCCAATCTGGTGCTCTCGGGCGTGAACCGCGGGCGCAATACCGGAGAGGATGTGATTTATTCAGGCACCGTCGCGGGTGCGGTGGAAGGCACCATTCTGGGCATTCCATCATTTGCACTGTCCCAGGCTTATCGCGCGCGCACCGGCACGCCTCCGCACTGGGAGACGGCCGTAAAATTTGCGCCCAATATCATCAACCGCGTGCTCCAGGCCGGCATTCCTCGCGACGTGCTGATCAATATCAATTTTCCCGACTGCCGGCCGTCTGACGTGAAGGGGATCGCGGTGACGACGCAGGGGCGCAATCGGCAGGAGCGGCTGCAGATCGATGCCCGGCAGGACGGGCGCGGCAACGCCTATTACTGGATCGCCTATGTGCGCGGGCGTGGGCTGCCTCCCGCAGATGCCAGCGACATCTCGGCGCTTGCGGACAATCGCATCGCCGTGACACCCCTGCGCCTCGACATGACGGATGAGCCGTTTCTCACTCGCCTCGCGAAGCTGTTCGATTGATTGCCTGTAGCCCGGGTTGAGCGAAGCGAAAACCCGGGGAGAGATTTTTTCTGCATGAACCCGGATTTCGCTTCGCTCAATCCAGGCTACGCAATTTAGCTGCTTCGGCCAGTTTTCTCAGACGACGCATTTCCTCGAAGCCCTGGGTCACATCGCGCATGATGGCGGCGATGCCTTCCATTCCGGCGGCGCCCTTCAGCAGCACGACCGTAAACTCGACGGAAATGGTTTTGCCGTCCTTGCGCAGCGCCGGGACGGATAGCACGTCGCCGGCGCCATAGCGGCTTGCGCCGGTCGCCATGGCGTGTCGGTACCCGGCCCAATGGCGCTCGCGCAGCCGCGCGGAAATGATGATGTCGAGTGACTGCCCGATCGCCTCGTCCCGAGCGAAGCCAAAGATTCTCTGCGCACCCGCGTTCCAGAAGCGGATCACGCCGTCGCGATCAGCGGCGATGATCCCATCAGACGGCGTTGACAGCACGGCGGGGCCGAGCAGGTCGCACACACTCATCGCAGCACCCTTTGAACAAAACACAACCTGTGAAAGCGACAGGATGTGACGATGATCACAGGCAGAGAGCGGCAATGCCCTAAGGTGGGGGCGTTGGCGGATCTAACCGAGGAACGACAATGGAAAGCATCGCAGGCATCGCATGTTTCTGGGCAGTGGCAGTCGTTTTCGTCCACTGCTGGTTGGCGAAGAACAGGACCCAGTTCTATGCCTGCAAGAGCTGATGAAGCATGTCTCTGAGGTTCTCGAGCTGGAAAGGCTTCTTCAGCCGCGGACGATTGCGGTAATGCTCGGGAAGCCCGTGCTGGCCATAACCGGTGATGAAGAAAAAAGGCAAGCCGCGGGCGGCAAGCACGTCGGCAACCGGTGAGCTGGCCTGGCCCTCCAGATTGACGTCGAGGATGGCGATGTCGAATTCGGTGCTGCCGACAGCGTCCAGGGCCTGATCGAGGCGCGTGGCGCTGGCCGCAACCGCATAGCCCAGCTCGGACAGCATGTCCTCGAGCAGCATGCGGATCATCAGCTCGTCTTCGACAATGAGGACTCGCTTGCTGCGCGGCTCTGAGTGCTCCCGCTGTCCTGACCGCATCCGTGCCTCCGGCGAGGCGAAAATACAGGTCAGGTTAACGCGTGCATAGATGGAGCCCGCAGGGGTAAGTTTCCGACCTATCGTGCCGGCGTTGCGCTTTGGGCTAAGCTGACCCGACGAGAGGTCCAGCTTGCCCACTAACTCGTCTTCCGACGAAAATGTCGGGCGCATGCAGTTTCTGCTCACGCTGCGCCGTCGCGGCATCGGCGATGCAGCGGTTTTGCGCGCCATGGACCAGGTCCCACGCGACCACTTCGTGGAGACAAGCTACGCGGATCTGGCCTACGCCGACCAGGCGCTGCCAATCGCGTGCGGGCAAACCATCAGCCAGCCGTATGTGGTCGCCTACATGACCGAGCAACTGAACGTGCAGACGGAGCACCGGGTGCTCGAAGTGGGCACGGGCTCCGGGTACCAGGCCGCCATCCTCTCGCGGCTCGCGCGCCAAGTCGTCAGCGTCGAGCGCTACCGTACGCTTGCGGAAAGCGCGCGCGCACGGCTGGCGGCGCTCGGCTATAGCAATGTGGAAATATGCATCGGTGACGGCCTTGACGGCTGGCCCGAGCGCGCGCCTTACGATCGTATCATGGTTACTGCCGCCGCCGAGACCGTTCCGCAGGCCTTGATCGCGCAGTTGGCGTCTGGCGGTGTCATGGTGCTTCCGCTCGGGCCGCACCATGGATCGCAACAACTCGTGCGCATAAGAAGAGAAAATGGCGCGATTTCCGAGGAAAAGCTCATAGGTGTGCGCTTTGTGCCACTATTGGCCGGAAGAGCGCAGGAGCTGTGATCGCAGGGTGAGGGCTTAAAGTCTTATTTACCTCCAAGCTATTAACTGGCTCTCCTGTACTGCGTGCTGGCGTGAGTGGGTGGGATGTCGGTAACGGGGTGGCTGCGCTCAGCCTCTGGGCCGCGCGCTCTTGCGCTCGTCTTGGCGGCAATCGGAGTGACGGCGTGTAGCGGCGATGCGTCGCGATTGAATGACAATCCGAGCGCCGCGCGCACCGGTCCAGAAACGACCGGCGCGATTTCGCAAGCTCAGGCGGCGCCCGCGCGCATCGAGACGCGGCCGCTTCCGCCGCAGACGGCTCAGGTCACTCCCGTTTCGCTCGGTGGCAGGTCCGGGATCGCCGGCGGGGGCAGGGGCATGGCTTCCTACAATCCCGCTGCGCCTGCGGCCACGCCCGCGGAAGCAACAGGGAGCATTACATCCAAGCCTCCAGCTCCCAGCGGACATTGGAGCTGGGACGGCGGCACCCCGGTAACGGTCGCGCCCGGAGACACCGTTGAGACGATTGCACGCCGGTATGGAGTGCCCGCCTCGGCAATCATCAAGACAAACAATATCAGCTCGCAGCAGAGCCTGCGTCCTGGCCAGCAGCTCGTCATTCCCCGTTATGTGCAGGGCTCACACGTGCCAGGCGCTCCGAAGACCACGCCGGCAGCAACGCCGTTGAGCAGCGGCGGCGTGCACGTGGTGGCCGCGGGAGAGACTTTGAGCAAGGTTTCGCGCATTTACGGCAAACCCGTTGCCGACATCGCCAAGGCGAACAACATCGACGTGAGCGCGCGTTTGAGTGTGGGCGATCGGCTGATTATTCCGGGCCTGCATGCGTCGGCGCCGACCGGCAGTGCTGGGGCGCTGGCCGAAAGCAAGCCCGTGCCGTCTTCAGGCGAGCCGGAAGCGAAGCCCAGCGCCAGCGTCTACACGCAGGTTGCGGACGCAGCCGAGGGGAGCCAAGCGACAGCGATGAAGGCCGCGGAAGGCACGGGATCGTTGCCGAAATTCCGCTGGCCGGCGAACGGACGCGTCATCTCCGCCTTTGGCCCGATGACCAATGGCCAGCAGAACGACGGCATCAACATCGCGGTCCCGGAAAATACGCCCGTCAAGGCGGCCGAAGATGGCGTCGTCGCCTACGCGGGCAGCGAGCTAAAGGGCTACGGCAACCTGGTGCTGGTGCGACACCCCAACGGCTATGTGACGGCGTATGCGCACGCAAAGGAGTTGCTCGTCAAGCGAGGTGATCAGGTCAAGCGCGGTCAGGTCATTGCGCGCTCGGGTCAGTCCGGAAACGTGAATGCGCCTCAGCTCCACTTTGAAATTCGCAAAGGCGCATCGCCCCTGGACCCGACGAAATTCCTGAACGGCGCGTGATTCAGAGATCGGATGTCAGATGTCAGAGGTCAGATGTAAAGCTGACTTCCGATCTCTGATATCCGACATCTGTCATCTGGCATCCGACATCCGAATCCCGAGCCTGCCGGCAAGGTCCTGCACGTATTGCCAGGCGACGCGGCCGGAGCGCGCGCCGCGGGTGGTCGCCCATTCCAGCGCTTCGCGGTGAATCTCCTCCCGCGGATGTTTGATGCGGTGATGGGCGACATAGCCGTCCACCATGTCCAAAAATTCGTCCTGGCTGCAGCGGTGAAAGCCGAGCCATAGGCCGAAGCGGTCGGAGAGGGAAACCTTTTCCTCCACCGCCTCGCCCGGGTTGATGGCGGTGGAGCGCTCGTTGTCGACCATGTCGCGGGCCATGAGATGGCGTCGGTTTGACGTGGCATAGAACACCACGTTTTCCGGTCGCCCTTCGATGCCGCCCTCGAGCATCGCTTTTAGCGACTTGTAGCTCGTGTCCTCCGCTTCGAAGGAAAGATCGTCGCAAAAGACGATGAACCGGTAGGGCGCATTGCGGATGCGCGCCATCAGGTCAGGCAGACTCTCGATGTCCTCGCGGTGGATCTCCACGAGCTTGAGCAGGCCATCACCGTTCTTGCGCGCTTTGTGCGCGGCGTTGATGCTGGCATGCGCCGCCTTGACCAGCGACGATTTGCCCATGCCGCGCGCCCCCCAAAGCAGCGCGTTGTTGGCGGGCAGCCCGCGCGCAAAACGCTCGGTGTTCTCGAGCAGGATGTCGCGCACGCGATCGATGCCTTTGAGCAGCGACATCTCCACGCGATTGACGCGCCCGACCGGCTGCAGCTGCCGCGCATTCGGGTGCCAGGAAAATGCGTCGGCCGCCTCATAGCGTGCCGCTTCCATCTCGCCGGGGGCAAGTCGCTCCAGCGCGGCGGCGATGCGCTCGATTGCGCTTTGCGCAGGCGGTTGCGACTGCGAGGAGTTTCTAATTGGACGTTTCGGCATGGCGCGTTATGCGGGCGGGCGCAGCGCATTGCAATTGGTATCGTGAGGGCTATAGTCCGGCGCCATCTCGCCAACCGAGCGCTCTCTCCGGCGTGTGTCCGCAAAATTAAGGATCAGCAATGTTCATAACGCCGGCTTTTGCGCAAGGTGGCGGCATACTGGGCGGCGACAACATCATGGTGCAGCTGCTGCCCTTCGTTCTGATCTTCGTGATCATGTATTTCCTGATTCTGCGGCCGCAGCAAAAACGCGCCCGGGAGCACCAGGATCTGGTCAAGAACGTAAGGCGCGGCGATACCGTGATCACATCAGGCGGGCTCGTCGGCAAGGTCACCAAGGTGGTCGATGACGACCAGATCGAGGTCGAGGTGGCGGATGGGGTTCGCGTGCGGCAGGTGCGCTCGATGATCTCGGGAGTGCGTGCCAAGGGCGAGCCGGTCAAGGACGAGAGCAGCGCGAGCTGATCGCAGCTGCACTCTCTAGAGCAGATTGCGATGTGCTTTAACTCACGCCAGCCGTCGTCACCCGCGGGCTTGACCCGCGGGTCCATCTTTCTTCGCAAGAAGATGGATTGCCGGGTCAAGCCCGGCAATGACGAACAGGTGCACTGATGCTTCATATTTCGCAGTGGAAGGCGGCGGCGATCCTGCTCACGGCATTGATCTGCTGCCTGTTCGCGGTTCCAAACTTCTTTCCCGAGAAAATGGTGCAGCGCTGGCCGCAATGGGCGCAACGACACATCGTGCTCGGCCTCGACCTGCAGGGTGGCTCGCATATCCTGCTGCAGGTGGATGCCAATGACGTGCGCCGGCAGAAGCTGCAATCCCTGCAGGATGACGTACGCAAGCTCTTGCGCGAGTCGCGCATCGGCTTCGTGCGCGCGCCTCTCATTCGCGGCAACTTGGTCGAGGTCGTGGTGCGCGAAGCCGATGTGCAGCAGGCGCTCACCAAGCTGCGCGAACTGTCGCAGCCTATCAGCACCTTCATCGGTGCGGGCGGCGCGCGCACGGTGGACATCGAGAATGCCGGCGGCGGCGTGATCCGCCTGACGGTTACGGAAGCCGCCATCCTCGAGCGCATGCGCCAGGTGGTCGACCAGTCCGTCGAGATCATCGGCCGTCGCGTCAACGCGATGGGTCTGGTCGAGCCTTCCATTCAGCGCCAGGGTATCGATCGCGTTCTCGTGCAGGTGCCGGGCCTCGGCAATCCGGAAGAGCTGATCAAGGTCATCGGCACAACTGCGAAGCTGACTTTCCGCCTAGTCGACACGTCGATGACCGTGGAGCAGGCGCTGCAAGGCCGGCCGCCGCCGGAATCCGAGATCGTCTATGGCTCAAAGGCGGAGAACCGGCAGCCTTACCTGTTGGAGAAGCGCGTCATCGTCTCCGGTGAGGAGCTCACCGACGCGCAGCCCGGCTTCGATCAGCGCAGCGGCGAGCCCATCGTGACATTCAAGTTCAACACTTCGGGCGCGCGCAAGTTCGCGCAGGTCACGCAGGAGAATGTCGGGCGTCCTTTCGCCATCGTACTGGACGAGGAAGTGATCTCGGCGCCGGTGATCCGCGAGCCCATTCTCGGCGGCACCGGCCAGATTTCCGGCAATTTCACCGTCGAATCGGCGAACAATCTCGCCATCCTCCTGCGCGCCGGCGCCCTGCCCGCCAAGCTCACGGTCATCGAGCAGCGCGTGGTCGGCGCGGGGCTCGGCCAGGACTCCATCGAAAAAGGAAAAATGGCATCCTATTTCGGCGCCGCGCTCGTGGTCGTGTTCATGGTCGTCACCTACGGGCTGTTCGGCGTGTTTGCCAGCATCGCGGTCGGCGTGAATATCGGCATGATTTTCGGCATCTTGTCACTGCTCAACGCTACGCTCACATTGCCGGGCATCATCGGCATCGTTCTCACCATCGGCATTGCGGTCGACAGCAACGTGCTGATCTACGAGCGCATCCGCGAGGAGGTGCGCACCGGCCGCACGCCCATTACCGCCATCGATGCCGGATTCACGCGCGCGCTCGCGACCATTCTCGACTCCAATATTACGACGTTCATCGCTGCGGCCGTGCTGTTCTTTATCGGCACCGGGCCGGTCCGCGGCTTCGCGGTGACCCTGGGCATCGGCATCGTGACCACCGTGTTCACCGCATTCACGCTCACCCGGCTGATTGTCGCCTGGTGGGTGCGGTGGGCGCGGCCGCGGCAACTGGCGATCTCATAGCGGGCTTTCGACGTGCGCCTGCATCACTCCATTCCGCTGCTGCGGATCGTGCCGGACGATACCAAGTTCGACTTCATGCGCTTTCGGCGCATCAGTTTTCCGGCATCGGCGCTCTTGTCCATTGTCGCGATTTGCCTGTTCTTCTTTCACGGTCTGAATTTCGGAATCGATTTCATTGGCGGCACGCTGATCGAGGTGAAGTCGAAATCCGGCCCTGCCGATCTCGCCAAGATGCGCACGACGCTGGGCGCCCTGGGGCTGGGCGAGATTCAGCTGCAGCAGTTCGGCGGGCCAGAGAACGTGCTCATTCGGGTCGCCCAGCAACCCGGCGGCGAGGAGGCGCAGCAGGCCGCGCTCGCGAAGGTGCGAGCCGCGCTGGGCAACGACGTGGAAATCCAGCGGGAAGAGGTCGTCGGTCCGCGCGTCTCCAAGGAGCTTCTCGCCTACAGCACCATCGGCCTGATGCTCGCCATTCTCGCCATCCTGATCTATCTCTGGTTTCGCTTCGAATGGCAGTTCGCACTCGGCGCCATGATCGCCAACGTGCACGATCTCGTGCTCACCATCGGCTACATGTCGCTCACCCAGATCGATTTCGATCTCTCCAGCATTGCCGCTCTGCTCACCATTCTGGGCTATTCGCTCAACGACACCGTCGTCATCTATGACCGCATTCGCGAAATGCTGCGCCGCTACAAACGCATGTCCATGCCGGAGCTGCTCAACATTTCGGTCAACTCCACCCTGTCGCGATCCATCATCACCCATGTGACGGTGACGCTCGCACTCTTGGCGCTGCTCCTCTTCGGCGGGCATGCCATTCACAGTTTTGTCGCCACCATGATTTTCGGCGTCGTCCTGGTGGGGACTTACACCTCGGTTTTCATTGCTGCCCCGATCCTGATCTATCTGGGCGTAGGCACGACCCGGGCCGAAGTGGCGGAACAGCCGGCAAAACGCCCCGCCCGCGCTTAGCTAAGCAGTGACTCGCATTTCAGCGGCAGAGCTCGGGCCTGCTCCCTCTCCCATTGGGAGAGGGGTGGGGTGAGGGGTTAAGCCGTATCGATCATTCGGATCCCCCTCACCCCAACCCTCTCCCCGCAGGGGAGAGGGAGCGCGCTGGAGTTTGCGGATCCATGGATCCCTTCGCGCATTGCGAGACGCTGGTTCGCACGGGCGACAGGGAGCGCTACCTGAGCGCCTTGTTTGCGCCGGCGGAGCGCCGCGGCGCGCTGTTGGCACTTTACGCGTTCAATCTTGAAATAGCCCGCATCGCCGAAGTGGTGCGCAACCCCTTGGCCGGTGAGATCAGGCTTGAATGGTGGCGCGAGGTTTTGCGCAGGCAGGATCGCGGCGGGATTGAGGGAAATCTAGTCGCGGCGGCGTTGCGCGCGACCATAGTCGAACATGGACTATCCGAGGAGCGGCTCACGGAAATTCTGGATGCGCGCTCGTTCGATCTAGGGGCCGAACCCATGCGCTCTCTGCCCCATCTGGAATCCTATGCGGAAGCAACATCGTCCAATCTGATCGCCCTGGCGAGCGCCGTTCTCGGCGCTCCTGCGGTTGCATCTGAAAGCCTCGACCTCGTGCGTCACGCCGGAATTGCGGCAGGGCTCGCAGGACTGCTCAAAGCGTTTCCGATTCATGCACGCCGGGGGCAGACTTACCTACCCCTCGAAGTTCTGGAACGGCACGGGAGCGCCGCACACGAGGTGGCGCGCGGATCGGCAACCGCTGGCCTGCGCGCGGCACTGGCCGAATTGCGCGACAGGGCACGAGAACATCTGCGGAGCGCGAGCGCGTTGCTCCGCAGCGCGGCACCTGCGGCGCTGCCCGCATTTCTTCCGGTTGCGCTCACCGGGCCGACGCTTGCCCTCATGGAGCGCCGCAGGGATGATCCCTTCGTGTCGGTCGATCCCCCGTCCTGGCGCAAGCAATGGCTCCTCTGGCGCGCCGCCCGCAACCCGGCGCGGATATTTTGCTGAGTAATTTCCCCCGGGGCGCGCGCAGCGCGAGCCCGGAAATCCATGACCATAGACTGGGGTTATGGATTCCGGCTCTCGGCTGTCGCCTCGGCCGGAATGACGGCGGAAGAGCAATTACTCCGCAGCCGTACGAAGCCCGAGCCATTCGTCTAAATCGTTGAGCGCCCGCTGGGTGAGCGCGCGCTTTTTCGCCAGATTTTTTTCCGTGCCGCGCAAACGGCGGCCATCCTCTGTGCGGGCACTTGCGGTGAGCGGAGGAAACAGACCGAAATTCACATTCATTGGCTGGTACGCGCGCGCGGCAGCCTCCTCCGCAGGATCGGTATCGAGATGGCCGCCCGTGATGTGAGCGAGCAGCGCGCCCAGCGCAGTCGTCGGCGGTGGCGGCGCCATGCGTTGAGATAAACGCTCTGCCGCCGCAAAGCGGCCGGCGAGCAGGCCGACGGCCGCGGACTCCACGTAGCCCTCGCAGCCCGTGATCTGGCCGGCGAAGCGCAGCCGCGGCTCGCGCTTGAGCCGCAACTCTCCGTCGAGCAGCTTCGGCGCATTGATAAAAGTGTTACGGTGCACACCGCCAAGCCGGGCAAATTCAGCGTTTTCCAGGCCCGGGATGGTGCGAAAGATGCGCACCTGCTCGCCGTGTTTGAGCTTGGTCTGAAAGCCAACCATGTTGAAGAGCGTGCCGAGCCGGTTGTCCTGGCGCAGCTGCACCACTGCATAGGGTTTGCGTCGTGGCGCGTGCGCATTGGTCAAGCCGAAAGGCTTCATCGGCCCGTGGCGCAGGGTCTCCGCACCGCGCTCCGCCATCACCTCGATGGGGAGGCAGCCGTCGAAATACGGCGTCTCCCAGTCGTGGAAGGAGGTCTTCTCGCCGGTCAATAGCGCCTCGACGAAGCGGCGGTATTGCTCCTCCTCGAGAGGACAATTGATGTAGTCGGCCCCCGTGCCGCCGGGTCCGGCCTTGTCGTAACGCGATTGGCGCCACGCGATCTGCATGTTGATTGAATCGCGGTGCACGATGGGCGCGATGGCATCGAAGAAGGCGAGCGCGCCTTCGCCGGTCAACGTGGCAATCGTCTCGGCAAGGGCGGGTGAGGTGAGGGGGCCGGTCGCAATAATGACACTGTCCCACTCGCGCGGTGGCAGGGTGGCGATCTCTTCCCGGCGAATATCAATCCGCCCGTGTGCGGCCAGCGCGCTGGTGATTGCCGCGGCGAAACCTTCGCGGTCGACCGCGAGCGCGGATCCTGCCGGTACCTGGTGGGCGTCCGCCGCGGCCATGACGAGCGAGCCGAGCCGGCGCATTTCCTCATGCAGCAGGCCGACGGCATTGTGCTCCCGGTCGTCGGAGCGAAAGGAATTCGAACACACCAGCTCGGCCAGTTGCGCGGTCTTGTGGGCTGCCGTGGCGCGCACGGGCCGCATCTCGTGCAGCACGACCGCCACCCCGCGGGTTGCGAGCTGCCAGGCGGCCTCGGAGCCGGCGAGCCCGCCGCCCACAATGTGCACCGGGTTCGAAACATCTGCCATGCAGGCAAGCTAGGGCGCCGCGGCGATGCGGACAACGGGACGGCGCTCGCGAACCGCGAGCGGCGCTTCAGAAATGAAAATGCCCGCACGAGGCGGGCGTTTTCATTGCGTGTCGCGCGTTTTTTTAGCCGCGCTGGGCATCTTCCCAGGCAACCCGCGCAACGTCCGCCCGGGTGAGGCCGATGTCAGCCAGCTCCCGGTCATTGAGCCGCGAAAGCTCCCGGAGGCTCTGATTGTATCGACGCCAGGAGCGCAACGCGTTGAGGATAGCAACGAGCATTGTTCTTCCTTTCTCGAGTCAACAAGCTATGCGCTTCATACATAGCGCGAATTGTGCAGCGCAAAAGAGAGGCTAATTTGTTCCCTGATATGCAAAAATGCCATGACTCCCAATCGTAATTCGTGTTGGAGTCCAAGGATATAGCCACGCAGGCGCAATTGTGTTGCGCCGCACCAGAGGAGCCGATTTTGGAGATTAGGCTGCCTTTACCAGGGATGCGTCCCGTACCCGCCACTCATGCCATTCGCGGCAGGCGGGACAAAGCGCCCGCACGTTCTCCTGGCGGATGCGCAACAGTGTGCCGATTTCGGTTTCAACGCCGCTGTCGACCTCACGCCCGCTCTTGGGGCAAACGAAGACCAGGTGTTCCATTCCCGTGCTCCACGCACCCGCTGCATGGCACGCTGCCATGACCTCGTTATGACCGAGCGAATCTACTGACGCGCTTGTGAACAGGGACCAAACGGACTGTGGATAATTTGCGTCTATGTGGCCGAATACCAGACTGATCGAGCGTTTCCGCATCGAGCTTCCCGTGGTGCAGGCGCCCATGGCGGGCGCGATCGACTGGGAGCTTGTGGCCGAGGCCGCGGAAGGCGGCGCACTCGGGTCGCTTCCATGCGCCATGCTCAGTGCAGAGCAGGCGCGCGAGCAGATGCAGCGCGTCCGGGCGCGCACGACCAAGCCCATCAACCTCAATTTCTTCTGTCACGCGCCTCCCGTGCTCAGCAACGAGCGGGAGGCGAAGTGGCGCGAGCGGCTCGCGCCCTATTATCGCGAGCTTGGCATAGATCCGGCAGCACCGATTCCGTCGAGCAACCGCACGGCCTTCAACGATGCGATGTGCGACGTGGTCGAAGAGACCAGGCCGCAGGTCGTGAGCTTCCATTTCGGGTTGCCCGAGCCGCGGCTCGTCGAGCGGGTGAAAGCGACACAGGCACGCGTGGTCAGCTCGGCGACGACGGTCGCGGAGGCGCGCTGGCTCGAGGAGCACGGCTGCGACGCCATCATTGCGCAGGGCTTCGAGGCGGGCGGCCACCGCGGCAACTTTCTGGACGATGATATTGCCGGGCAGGCCGGTACGTTTGCGCTGCTGCCGCAGATCGTCGACGCCGTCGACGTGCCGGTCATCGCGACCGGCGCGGTCTCGGACGGGCGCGGCATTGCTGCCGCGTTCGCGCTCGGCGCCGCAGGCGTGCAGATCGGCAGCGCCTACCTCAAATGTCCGGAATCGCGTATCTCGGCACCCCATCGCAAGGCGCTCGAAAACGCGCATGATGATGGCACGGCGCTCACCAATCTGATGACCGGCCGGCCGGCGCGCGGGTTCGTCAATCGCGTGATGCGCGAGCTCGGCCCGATCTCCGATCTGCCGCCGCAATTTCCTCTCGCCGCGGGCGCGCTCGCGCCGTTGCGCGCCAAGGCGGAAAAGCAGGGTTCCGGCGACTTCTCACCGCTCTGGGCCGGCCAGGCGGCGGCGCTCTCTCCCGCGCTCCCGGCGCGCGAGCTTGCGCGCAAGCTCGCCGCCGACGCACTCGCCTGCCTGCATGCGCTCAGCGCGGAGGACAGTGTGTAGGGTGGGCAAAATCGCCTGACGAGCTCGTTATGGTGGGCTCCGCGCGCGCCGCGATTTTGCCCACGCGGTAGAATCCGGTATTGCGCGCCTTAGCCCACGCTACGGGAGATGGAAGTTCGAATGATCATGCTCACGCTCTATCACGCCGCGCCTTCGCGCTCGTCCATTGTGCGCTGGATGCTCGAGGAGCTCGGCGAGCCCTACGACATTCACCTG
Source organism: Pseudomonadota bacterium (assembly GCA_046733355.1). GTDB lineage: Bacteria > Pseudomonadota > Alphaproteobacteria > Rhizobiales > Xanthobacteraceae > VAZQ01. Next base: position 34,021 of record JBKPOZ010000123.1, read on the forward strand.
CTGAGCTTGAGCCGCGGCGACAATCGCGCCCCGGACTATCTTGCCGTCAATCCGATGGGCAAAGTGCCGGCGCTCAAGCACGGGGACGTGGTGATCACCGAAGCGGCCGCGATCTGCGCCTATTTGGCGGATGCGTTTCCCCGCGCCAGGCTCAATGTGCCGATCGGCGATCCACGCCGCGGGCCTTATCTGAAATGGCTGTTCTTCGGTCCGAGCTGCATCGAGCCGGCGATCATGGATCGCGCGTTTCCGCGCAGGAGGAGGCGCGCCGCGCTGCGCTGGGCTATGGCGATTTCGACACCTGCATGAACGTTGTCGCCGATGCGGTCGCGCGCGGACCGTACCTCCTTGGCGAGCAATTCACCGCCGCGGATGTGGTGATCGGCTCGACGCTGCGTTGGGGCATGATGTTCAAGCTGCTTCCCGAACGCCCCGAATTTGTTTCCTATACCTCACGCCTGGCGCAACGCAGCGCGTTGCAACGCGCCGAAGCCAAGGACAAGGAGGCGGCCGCCGCGTGAAAAAGACAGCCAAAAATAAAACATCGGCTCCGGAGGAAGAGCCGCCGCCTGTGATCCTGGCGCTGCGCATGCTCTATTTCGAGGATCTCTCCGTCGGCATGGCAGAGACGCTTTCGAAGACGATCTCGTCATCCGATGTGGTCGGCTTCGCGCAGCTCACCGGCGATCGCAACCCGATCCATCTGTCCGAGCACTTTGCCGCCAAGACCCAGTTCGGAAGAAGGATTGCGCACGGGCTCTACACCGCGAGCCTGATCTCGGCGGTGCTCGGCACCCGTCTGCCTGGGCCAGGAGCGATCTACATATCCCAGACGCTCAACTTCCACGCACCGGTAAAGATCGGTGATGAGGTGACGGTGAAGGTCGCCGTGGTCGAGCTGATCCCCGACCGGTGTCGCGCACGCCTTGCCTGTACGTGCATGGTCGATAATGAGATCGTGCTCGACGGCGAGGCGCTGGTGAAGGTGCCGGCACTTGCGAAGCAGAAGCGCCCGATGCCGAAGCTGTGACACCGGCACAAGCGACGATGAAAATCCTGTCGACGCTCGCGCTTGCAAAAGCGATGCAAGAGCTGGTGCCGCGATACGAACAACATGTCGGAGCGGCCGTAACCACCGAGTTCGGTGCGACGAACGAGCTTATGCAACGCATCCGATCGGGTGAGGCAGCTGACATTGCTATCCTCACAGCAGAGGCCATCGTTCAACTGGCCGATGCCGGCGTCATCGCTCGCGGCAGCACGATTGATCTGGCGCTCTCCTTCGTAGGGCTCGCGGTGCGAGCCGGCGCGCGGAAGCCCGACATCACCTCGGTCGCCACGCTCAAGTGCGCGCTCCTCAATGCGCGATCGATTGCCTACTCAAAGCTTGGAGCAAGCGGGGTGTTCTTTGCCGACCTCATTCGGCGTCTGGGGATCGCAGAAGAAATCAACCGCAAGGCGCGGATCGTTCCAGGCGGATTTACGGCGCAGCTCGTCGCAAGCGGCGAGGCCGATATCGCCGTGCAGCAGATCAGCGAGCTGATGATGGTTCCCGGAATAGAAGTGGTTGGCCGCTTGCCGTCGGAGGTGCACAGCCCGACCATGTTCTCGGCGGGCGTGTTCTCGGGCTCGCCTCATGGTGATGCTTCTGCGCGGCTCTTACAGCTCTTCTCTTCTCGCGAAAGCGTCCCGATCCTGCGCGCCTCGGGACTGGAGCCGGCCAACCCCGATTACTCCTCAATCCGCGGCTGACGATCGCTTCGGCTTCGCATGAAATCGAAGTCGCAGCCCTCGTCGGCCTGCAGCACCGTTTGCCGAAACAGGCGCGCATAGCCGCGCTCGGCCCAGGCCGGCTCCGCGGCAGCTTTCAAGCCGGCGCGGCGGCGCTCGAGCTCGGCATCATCGACAAGAAGGTCGATCCTGCGACCCGCCACGTCGAGCCGGATCTGATCGCCATTCTGCACGAGGCCCAGCGGCCCGCCGTCGGCCGATTCCGGGGTGATGTGCAGCACAATCGTGCCGAATGCAGTGCCGCTCATGCGTGCGTCCGAGATGCGCACCATGTCCTTGACGCCGCTCGCGAGGATTTTCTTCGGGATCGGAAGGTAACCGGCCTCGGGCATACCCGGCGCGCCCTTGGGGCCCGCATTGCGCAGCACCAGGACGTCCTCGGGGCGGACATCAAGATCAGGATCATCGATCCGTTCGGTCATCTCCGGGATGGAGTCAAACACAACCGCGCGCCCCGTGTGCGCAAGCAGCTTCGGTGTCGCTGCGCTGTGCTTGATCACCGCGCCGCGCGGGGCGAGATTGCCATAGAGGATCGCCATGGCGCCCACCGGCTTGATGGGATCGGCAGCGGAACGAATGACATTCTGGCCCGGCACGTCCTCGGCAGCTGCGACGACGTCGCGAAGCGTGCCTCCTGCGACCGTGACGGCATTGAGATCGATCAGATTGCCGAGTTGCTGTATCAGTTTCGGCATGCCTCCCGCGTGGTGAAAGTGCTCCATGTAGTGCTGCCCGGACGGCTTGAGGTCGATCAGCACCGGCACTTGCCGGCCGAGCCCGTCAAACTCTTTGAGACTGATCTTGTGCGCCGTGCGGTTGGCGATGGCCATGAGGTGAATAATGCCGTTCGTCGATCCGCCGATGGCCTGCAGGACAATCTGCGCGTTGCGAAACGCCGCAGGCGTGAGAATCTCGCTTGGCCGCGGCCCGCCAGAAATCGCCATCTCCGCCGCACGCTTGCCGCTCGCCTCGGCAATGCGCACGCGCTCGGCGTGCGGCGCCGGCACGGTTGCGCTCAGCGGCAGCGACAGGCCAAGTGCTTCGGTGATGCAGGCCATGGTGCTCGCCGTTCCCATGACCATGCAGGTGCCCACCGACGGAGCGAGACGGCTGTTTGCGGCGTCGATCTCATCGGCGTCGATTTGACCTGCGCGATGTCCCGCCCAGAGCCGTCGGCAATCGGTGCAGGCGCCGAGCACCTCGCCGCGATGATGGCCGACGACCATCGGGCCGGTCGGCACCACCACGGTGGGCAAGTCGGCGCTTGCCGCCGCCATGATCTGTGCCGGCAGGTTCTTGTCGCAGCCGCCGATCACGATCACCGCATCCATCGGCTGCGCGCGGATCATTTCCTCCGTGTCCATCGCCATGAGATTGCGCAGGAACATGGAAGTTGGATAGGCGAAGCTCTCGTGAATGGAGATGGTTGGAAATACCAGCGGCATTCCGCCGGCAAGCATGATGCCGCGCTTTGCCGCCTCGATCAGCGCCGGAACGTTTCCATGACACGGATTGTAGTCGCTGAACGTGTTCGTGATACCGACGATCGGACGCTCCAGCGCGTCGTCTGAGTATCCGGCGGCCTTGATGAAGGCTTTGCGTAAAAACAGCGAAAAGCCGGGATCGCCATAGCTCGTAAGGCCTTTGCGCAAACCCTTGCTCATACGCGTCTCCTACAGCAGCCGGACTGCGCTTGCCAACTGCCGCTGCGCTCGCTCACCACAAGAAAGAAAACGAAAGAACCAATTGCCGGGCAAAGCGTTCTCAGTCCGGCCATGGGTGAATTTCGCTTCGGCATGGAAGAAGAATATTTCGTGGTCGACAGGCGCACGGCCGCGGTGAGATCGCGCCTGGCCGGGCAGTTCATGAAAAAGGCGAAGAAGAAGATCGGCCCGCAGCTCATGTACGAGCTGTTGCAGTCGCAGGTCGAGGTGGCAACGTCCCCGATCGACACAGCCAAGGAAGCGCGGCAGCAACTTCGCTACTTCCGCTCCGCTCTGGCGGAAGCCGGCCAGAGCTTCGGCATCGGAATTGTCGCCGCCGGCACGCACCCGCTCGCCTTGCCGGGTAAGCAGCACACGACGCGAAAACGCCGGTACACGACGGCGGCTAAAGAGCTCGGAATGGTCGCGTGGGGCAATCCGCTCTGCGGCCTGCACGTGCATGTCGAGGTACCGGCGCCCGAGCGGCGCGTCGAGCTGATGCATCGCTTGGTGCCGTATCTGCCGCTGCTTCTCGCGCTCTCGACCTCCTCTCCGTTCTGGGCCGGGTGCGATACTGGACTTCTCGGCTATCGCAACGCCGCCAATGACGCATTTCCGCGCACCGGGTTCCCGGAGATGTTTCGGTCAATGGAAGAATACGAGGCCTATGTGCGGGCGCTCACCGAGGCGCAGGTCATTCGCGACTCGACGTTCATCTGGTGGGCGCTGCGGCCCTCCCTGCGTCATCCGACGCTGGAGCTGCGCATCACCGACTGCTGCACGGCCGTGGACGACGCCGTCGCGATTGCCTCGCTCTATCGCGCACTCGTGCGTTACCTGGTGCGCCGCCGCGGCCCCAATCAGTCATATTGCGCGGTCACTCGCGCATTGACGGAAGAGAATCGCTGGCGTGCCCAGCGCTATGGCACCGACGGTACTTATTTTGATCTCGGCAGCCGCAAGGCAATTGATTTCGGCACGCTGCTCAAACGGACGCTTGATGAAACCGCAGAAGATGTTGCCGCGCTCGGCCTTGAACGCGAGATCGGGCATCTTCTGAAAATTTGCGACCGCGGTACCTCGGCGCATCTCCAGCTGCGCATGTACAAGCAGCTCCGCAAGGAGGGACAGCCGCACAAGCGGGCGCTGCAAGAGGTGGCACGATGGCTGCAGGCGTGCAGCGGATGTGGCTATTTCCTCACCCAGGGCACCGCATCGCCGGCAGCAGGCTCCAGCCTAGTCTTGGCGCATGATCACGCTCCTCCACGCCGTCAATCCTTGAGCCAATCGGCCACGGCGAGCTGACGTTCGAGCACGATCTCTCGCTGCGCCTGCGCCGGCGCGGTGCCTGCTTTTGCCGGTGTAGCTGCGCCTTAAAAGGCGCTATGTGTATAGCGCACTGAAGGCATTGAAGGGCAGCTCGCCACGGGAGGAACATTCGATGAGCCGTTACACGGACCGAAGAAGCGTCCTTAGGGGTGCAACAATCGGCGCCAGTACCCTTGCCACGGGCGCAATCGCCGCGCCGGCGCTCGCGCAAACAGCGCCGGACGTGAAATGGCGCATGACGACAAGCTGGCCGAAGTCGCTCGACACCCTGTACGGCGGGTGTGAATTCATGGCGCGTCGCGTCGCCGAGCTCAGCGACAACAAATTCCACCTCCAGGTGTTTGCGGCGGGAGAGATCGTCCCCGGCCTGCAGGCGCTGGATGCCGTGCAGACCGGTGCCGTCGAGTGCAGCCACACCTCGCCGTATTATTATTACGGCAAGGATGCGACGTTTACGTTCGGCACCGACCTGCCGTTCGGCATGAACGTGCGCATGCGCAACGCGTGGCTTTATCACGGCGGCGGGCTCGATCTGCTCAACGAGTTTCACAAAAGCTACAATGCACTGTTCCTGCCCGCCGGCAACACCAATTGTCAGATGGGCGGATGGTTTCGCAACGAGATCACGTCGCTCAACGACCTCAAGGGTCTGAAATTCCGCATCGGCGGCTTCGCCGGCTCCATACTGACCAAGCTCGGCGTGGTGCCGCAGCAGATCGCGGGCGGCGAGATCTATCCCGCGCTCGAGAAAGGCACCATCGATGCGGCCGAATGGGTGGGGCCCCATGACGACGAGAAGCTCGGCTTCGTCAAGGTCGCGAAATACTACTACTACCCCGGCTGGTGGGAAGTCGGGCCGACGATCGGCACCTACATAAACCTTCAGAAATGGGAAAGCCTGCCGAAGCTCTATCAGAACATCCTGCAGTCGGCGGCGGCAGAGACCAACCAGTGGATGTCCGCGAAGTACGACGCGCAGAACCCGGCAGCGTTGAAACGACTGGTCGCCGCCGGGACTTTGCTCAGGGCGTTCCCGCAGGACGTCATGATTGCGAGCTGGAAAGCTGCCAACGAGCTCTATGCAGAAGTGTCGGAGAAGAACGCGTGGTTCAAGCGCGTCTATGACCACTTCGTTGCATTCCGAAGCGACCAGTATCTGTGGAATCAGGTCGCGGATTCCACAATGGACAATTACATGATCCGCTTCCGCACGCTCAGGAGCTGATCAGGTTCAGATGGGTTCGACACATCGGCCTCTGTTATTGTAGGGGCGGGTTTCAAACCCGCCCCTACATGCATCACGATCGGTGTAAGATTATTGTGTCGGGTGTTCCGCGCAACGCCATTCCTCAACCGCCGCGTCACTGGTCTCGCGCGCGCTACGTGTCCTATCCTGAGCGCCGCATGACATCCCCGAGCGGCTTCCTGCGAGTATCGGCTGCGCTGCTTGCTCTCACCCTGAGCGGCTGCGCAGGCGGCGTGCTGCAGCCGCGCGGGCCGATTGCCGGCGGCAACGTTCAGATCATGTTGAATGCGCTCGCCATCATGCTCACCATCGTGGTGCCGACGATCGGCGCGACCCTGGCGTTTGCCTGGTGGTTTCGTGCCGGCAATTCCCGCGCAACCTATCTGCCCGACTGGGTCTATTCGGGGCGTCTCGAGCTTCTGGTCTGGGGGATTCCGCTCCTCGTCATCCTGTTCCTCGCCGGCGTGA
>JBKPOZ010000124.1:0-68257 GCA_046733355.1 Pseudomonadota bacterium
GCGTTGCGCCGAGCGCCTCAGGATGACGGATTGAGGTTGAGCGTGTGCGCAGCAATATTAAAACACGCCGAGGTGCTGGCGCAAATCGACGTCGCGCAGGCGGTCGGCCATATCGGCCAGCGCCACGCGGCCGCTGTTGAGGATCACGATATCGTCGGCGATGTCGAACACGAGCTTTGGATTCTGCTCGACCAGCACGATGGAAAGTCCAGCTTCCTTGAGCTTGCGAATGGTCGCCATGACGTCGGCCACGATCTGCGGCGCCAGGCCTTCGGAAGGCTCATCCATCAGGAGCACGCGTGGATTGTTCATGAGCGCCCGGCCAATGGCGAGCATCTGCTGCTCGCCGCCCGAGAGATGAGCCGCCAAATGGCTGCGCCGTTCGTTGAGGCGCGGAAAGCTTGCCAGCACCGTGTCGATGGTCCACGCGGTCGGAGCGCCTTGGGGCGCCTTGCGTGCCGCAACGGCGAGGTTCTCGCGCACCGTCAGACTCTTGAAGACGCGCCGGCCCTGGGGAACGAGCGCGACACCGCGTGCGGCAATCTGTTCCGGCGCAAGTCGCGTCACCGGCTCCCCAAACACTTCAACCCGGCCGTCGCGCGGCGGCAACAGCCCGACCGTCACATTCATGCAGGTCGACTTGCCGGCGCCGTTTCGCCCGAGCAATCCAAGCAGCCGTGCCTCGCCGAGCGAGAAGGACACCCCATGCAGCGCCTCGCTGTCTCCATAGAAGGCGTTGATGTCGCGCAGCGCGAGAGCGGGATGCGTTGCGCTATTCGCCAAGGTAGACTTCCCGCGTGCGGTGATCGGCAACCACCTCGGCGCGCGTGCCTTCCACGATCACTTCGCCGAAATGCAAAAGCGTGATGCGCTCGGCGAAATCGAGCGCCACGTCCATGTTGTGCTCGATCATGACGATGGTCATGTCGCGCGGCATGCCGCACAGCAGCTCATGCACGTGGCGGCGCTCATCGATGGACAGCCCTGCGAAAGGCTCGTCGAGCAGCAGCACGCGCGGATTTTGCGCGAGCGCCATGGCGATCTCCACGCGCCGCCGCTCCCCGTAGGAGGTTTGCGACAGCGGTCGATCGGCCAGCTGCGCAAGCCCCACGCGGGCAAGCGCAGCATGCGCGTGCTCGAACAGGTCGCGCTGCCGATCGACGCTGATGAACGGGTTCCAGCGCCGAGGTGAAAGGCCGAGCAGGGCGAGTGTCACATTGCGCAGGATGGTGTCATTCTGAAACAGCGTGATGATCTGATAGGTGCGTGCCATACCGAGATGCGGTCGCATCCGGCTGGCGAGCCGGGTCACATCCCGATCAAAGAATATGACGCTGCCGCTGTCGGGCGCGATCTCGCCGGTGATCAGGTTGAAGAGCGTCGTCTTGCCTGCTCCGTTGGGCCCGATGATCAAGCGCCGCTCGCCCGGCTCGACGGTGAAACTCACGTTGCGGGTGACGCGCAGTCCACCAAAGGATTTCGAGAGTTTTTCCACGCGCAGCGCGGTCATGACGCGGCCTCGGGCAGCTTGAGCGGGTCTGCCCGGCTGCGTTCGCGCAGCGCGCGCCAGCCGAATTTCCACAGGCGCACGGAACCAGGCACCAGCCCCTCGGGCATGAAGCTGATGATCAGTACGAAGACGATGCCGAGCACGAGATTCCAGCGCTCCACATAGGCGCTGACCACGTTCTTCATGAGCACTACGATTGCAGCGCCGACGATCGGACCTAAAAGCGTGGCAGTGCCGCCGGAAATCACCATCAGCAGGGCTTCGGCCGACGTTTGCAGCGCAGCCACCTGCGGACTGATGAACTGGTTGTAATAGATGAACAGGAGCGCGCCGACGCCGGTCCAGAGGCCGGAAAACAGGAAGGCGACAAAACGAATGAGCCAGACATTGTAGCCCAGGGCATTCATGCGCCGTGCCTGATCGCGGGTGCCGCGCAGGCTCGCTCCAAACGGCGAGCGCACCAGCACCGCCATGCTCAGCACGCACAGCAGGAACACCGCTAACGTCGCATAATAGAACGACGAGGCATCGCCGAGCCCAATGCCGAAGGGCGCAGGCCGCGTGGAGACGTTGATTCCGTTATCGCCGTTTGTCAGGCTGGCCCAGCGGTAGGCTATTCCCCACACGATCTGCCCGAGCGCGAGGGTGATCATGAGAAAGCCGATGCCCGTCGAGCGCAGCGCAAGGACGGCGAACACGGCAGAACTTGCGAGCGTGACCCCGATGGCAGCCGTATCTGCGACTAGATGGCCGTGACCGGCGGCAAGGAGCAGCGCGGCCGTATAGCCGGCCATGGCAAGCAAGCCCGCGTGCCCGAGGGACACGAGGCCGCCATAGCCCACCAGCACGTTGAGCGCGAGCGCCATGACGGCGAACACAAGAATCTGGCTCGATATATTGACGTAATAGGCATTGCGCAGGACGAACGGCAGCACGAGGAGCGCGAGCACGGCAAATGCAGCCGCAAGCATGCGCGGCGCACTCTTCACGAGATCACCTTCCCGAACAGGCCCTGCGGTCGCAGAACGAGGACGAGCAGCATGGGCAAGAACAGGATGACATAGGCGAGGTCGGGGAACATCGCCTGGCCGAAATTGTATAAAAAGCCGATCAGGAAACTGCCGACGAGCGCGCCCATGAGGCTGCCGCTGCCGCCGAGGATTACGACGATGAGCGCGAGCGGCAGCATCTCCATATCGAGGCCGGGATATACCGACAGATAGGGCGCGCCAACGACGCCGCCGAAGGCGGCCAAGGCCGCGCCCAGCGCGAAGACAAGCGTGAACAGCATCGAAACCTTGATGCCCACGACGCGGGCAATGGGCGCATCGTCGACGCCGGCGCGGATCATGGCGCCAAGGCGAGTCCAGTCGACCATGATCCAGAGCAGCACCGCGATCACGACGGCGACGAGCACGATGACCAGCCGATACAGTGGAAAGAACATCCCGGCGACCTGCACCGCGCCACGCAAATGGATCGGCGTTGCCGGTTGCCACGGATCGCCGGTCCAGACCATCAGGCACAGGTCGGCAACGATGAAGGCGAGCCCGAGCGTGAGCAGCACCTGCGGCAGTTCCTGGCCGCTCAATCGCCGCAACAGAAAACGTTCGATCAGAGTTCCGATCACCGCCATGGCGCACCCGCTGATGAGCGCCGCGACCCAGAAATTCAAGCCGATGCGCGGATCAAGCAACGACACCCCGAAATAGGCGCCGAGCATGAAGAACGACCCGTGCATCAGATTCGGGATGTTCATGAGGCCGAAGATGAGAGAGAAGCCGGCGGAGAGCAGAAACAGCAAGCCGCCAAGGGCAATGCTGTTCACCGCGAGCGTCAGCCACAGGCTCATGGGATCCCCGAGCGATGCCCCTCACCCGACCCTCGCTGCGCTCGGGGTCTTCCCTCTCCCCGCTTTGCGGGCAGAGGGTGCCGAGCCGCGCAAGCGGCGAGGCGGATGGGCTTGCTGTTACTGCTCCAGATTTTTCGCCGGAGGATAGTCGCGCGCGTAAACCGGATTGGCGAGAAATTCCTTCTCGTTGTAGGTCCAGAACTGACTGACATCCGGATAGGTTTTGATGACGGTATTGACGAGCTTGCCGCCTTTACTCTCGCACTTGCGGATAAACACGTTGCCCACCACGTTGCCAAGGTGATCGAACCTGACGGGACCGCGCGGCGTGTCCGTCAGCGACACCTGGTGCAGCGCCTCCGCAAAAGCCTTGTGGTCGTCGGCCTTGCCGCCGAGCTTCTGCATCGCCGCCTCGACGCACTGGCCGGCAATGTACATGCCGGCGGAATATCCGCCCGGCAGCACGCCGTAGTCCTTCTGCATATCGGCAACAAACCGTTTGTTGCTTTCGCTCTCATATTCGGCCGAATACCAGGCGGCCGAGATGACGCCCACCGCCTCGTCTGCCAGGCTGCGCAACAAGGCATCGTCCATGGCCGTCCAGCCGGCGAGCAGCGGAATGCGCTTCATGCCGAGATCCGCATAGGCGCGCATGAATTTCACGGGATTCGACCCGGCAAAGCCGTTGACCACGCAATCCACATTGCCGAGTTGCGCGATGTAGGGCGTGTAGTCCGGCGTCACCAACGGCGGCCAGAGCTTCTTGACGATCTTGCCGCCATCGTCCTCGAACACGCGCTGGAATCCCGCCATTTGCTCGTAGCCGAAGGCGAAGTCTTCGGAAATGGTAGCGGCGCGCTTGTACTTGAGGTCCTTCGCGGCGTAATCGCCGAGGGGGTGGCAGCACTGCGCAGAAGTAGCCGAAGGCCGTATCACGAATGGATTGGCCTTCCGCTGGGTGACATCCTCGGCCGCCGCGAGGCTGATCAGCGGCGTCTCATTGTCGCGCACGAAGTCGGTGATGGCGAGAAGCTCGAAGGCGGCGAGCGGGCCGAGGATCACGTTGACCTTGTCGCGCTCGATCAGCTCCTGCGCCTTGGTCTTGGCACCCGCGGGATTGCCGCCCGTGTCGGCAGAGATGAACTCAATCTTGCGGCCGGCAAGCGTATTGTTTTTCTCCTTGAGCAGGGTCGAGATCCCCTGCTCCATCTGAATGCCGCCCTGGGCAAGGGGGCCCGTCTTGACGGTGAGGAGGCCGATCTTGAATGCCGCGGGCTGCGCCTGAACATACGGTGCCTTGAGCACCGCCATGCTTGTTCCGGCAAGCATTCCCTTGAGCACGGCTCTGCGTTTCATTCGCATCGTTTCCTCCTTTGCAAGCACGACTTATGTACGGTTCGTAAGTCGCCGGCGCTGCTTCGGCACGCGCGAAGCCCGTACTTTTAGCGGGATAATCGGCAGCAGCACATAAGGTTTCCTGGCGCCTCCGAAATGGAGCGTCGTTATGCCGCTAAAGACATTTGACGGGCGGTCGACAGCATCGTCGTGCAGGAATGGGCCGCATCCGGTGAGCTCGTTTTTGAAGTTCGAGAGCTTGCCCCCACTCGGGCCCGGATAGACATAGTCCTTGCCGCGAATGCTCAGCGCGACGCGATACCCTGCCGGCACCACAACGGAGGTCGGCCAGATCTCGATATCGAGCTCGACAACCTCGCTCCTCTTCAACGGCTGCGGGCGGTCGTGGGTGTGATACGGACGATAGGGCATGGTGACCTTGCGATCGAGCTTGCGGTGCGAGGCACGCAGCCAGCCCTGCGCGACGGGCGTATGCGGATCGATCGCTCCCTGGAACACCACCTCTTTCAGATCGCCCGAAAACACGCGCAGCACGGCGAACAGATCGGCATCGGCGGTGGATGACGAAATGAACAGCTTAACCGCACTCGGCCCGGTTATTTCCGTCTCCTGCGCAAACGGCGCGCTCATGAACGTCACCCCGTCGCCCATTGCCGCAAATGATATCGCACTCGATCGGCCGGATTTTTCATCCAGCATGCCGGTTGTGCCGTTGAGATAGAGCTTCGTCCATTTGGTGCGCTGGAGCGGCCATTCTGCCTCGGCGCGCTCGACGAACCTGTCGATGTGACGAACCTGCAGGAGCACGCGTGGCTGCCTGTCCCACCCGTTTTGCTTGCCGTGCAGGAAATGATCGAAAAAGCGCAGCTGCAGCTTGCGTCCGTAATCGGTGTAGAAATGCGTCCAGTGCTCGATGCCGTGCGCCTCGAGCCACTTCTGCCGGCTCGCAGCGCGCATGAAGCCCTCGAAATTGCCGCGTGGATGCAGGCCTTGCCCGCCCCAGTTGGCGGCGGAAAGAAACGGCGTCTTCACCCTCGACCAGACAGGCGAGCGCGCGCGGTGATACTCGTCATCGAGCGGATGCGCGCGAATTTCTGCGCCGAGATCCGTCCGGTTCCTCGCAAGCTCCGCTTCTGAAAGAACTTCCGGCCCGCATACCAGTTGCCCATGCACGCGGGAGCGCTTGCCGCGCTCGCCCGCGCCATACTGCACCGTCTTCACCTGCATGTCGTACCAGTTCTCCCAGAAGGTGCAGATGATGCCGCCGTGATGCGTCATGTCGCGATACCAGTCGGCGGCGCCTTCCCATATGCACATGGCGGCGAGATGCGGCGGCTGCAGGCTCGCCACGTGCCATTGATTGATCGCGTAATACGAGATGCCGTTGAGGCCGACCTTGCCGTTGGACCACGGCTGCACCCCGGCCCATTCAATGCATTCGTAAAAGTCCCTCGTCTCGCGCGGAGAGAAATGATCGATATGGCCGGGCGAACAGCCGCAGCCGCGGGAATCGACCCGCATGCATGCATAATCGTGCGGCACCCATTTTTCCGGGTCGACAACTTCCCAGCTCTGGTAGAGATTGCTCGAGCCGGCAGTGACATCCGGATGCTGCTCGGCCATGCGCTGCCAGGCGCTGGGATAGCCGTCCTGGAATGCAAGCCCCTTGCCGTAAGGTCCGTAGCTCAGGATGACGGGATATCGGCCTTCCTGCGGCGGGCGGAAAATATCGGCGCGGAGCACGGTCCCGTCGTCCATGCGCAGCGGCACATCCCAATCGATGCGCATGCCGTCGCGCAGCTCGCTGCGATGCTCATGGGTCTGGGCCGCGGGTGTGTCTGGCGCCGTGCGCCCGGCTGCGGGCATGGCTTCCTCCAGGACGCCGTCATTGCAAGCGCGGCGCGTTCGTCCGGCAGCTATCCTATGGTATGAGCCGAGGTCTCACAAATTTCCGGAGGCGACGTGAAGCTCTTTTCATTCTGGCGCTCGCTCGCGACGTTTCGCGTGCGCATTGCGCTCAATCTCAAGGGACTGGTGCCCGACGAGATCATCAACGTGAATCTGATGCAGGGCCAGCAACGCGCCGACCCCTTCCGCACAGTCAATCCGCAGATGCTGCTCCCCGCCTTGATCGATGGCGAAGGTCCCGTGCTGTTCCAGTCACTGGCAATCATCGAATATCTCGACGAGACCCATCCGCAGCCGCCGCTGTTGCCCACTGGCGCGAAGGCGCGGGCGCGGGTGCGCGCGCTAGCGCAAATTGTCGCATGCGACTCCCATCCGCTCATCGTGCCGTGCGTGCGCGAGTATCTCGAGCACGAGTTCAAGCTCGACGAGGCGGCACGGCTGAAATGGATCCGCCACTGGATCGACGAGGCGCTTGCGGCGCTTGAAGCAAATCTCTCCGGCAGCAAGGAGACGGGTCAGTACTGCCACAGCGATGCAATCACACTTGCTGACATCTGTCTCGTGAGCCAGGCGGTGGGCGCCAAGTTCTTCAACTACGATATCGCGCCCTTCCCGACCGTGCGCCGCATCGCCGAGCGCTGCATGCAGCACGACACGTTCGCGCGCGCACACCCCTTGCGGCAACCGGGCGCCCCCCAGGCCGCGTGAATACCTCCCCCTGAAAGGGGGAGGTATGCGCGTCATCGTGCTGAAAGGAACTGCGCGAGGGCGCGGTTGAAGGCGACCGGCTGGTCGAGATTGGAAATGTGCCCGGCGCCGGCGATCTCGACGTAGCGCGATCCTGGCAGCGCCTCGTGCAGCTTGGCCATGGCTGCGGGAGTGACCCCGTCCTTTTCACCAACGAGAAAAAGCACCGACCGCTTCACTGTCCCCACCTTCGCAGCATAGTTATGGCTGGCGAGCGCGGCGGCACATCCGATAAAGCCGGGAACAGGCGTCGCGCGGATCATCTGCCGCACCTTGTCGATGTGCGGCGCCTTGGCCTCGATAAGCTCCGGCGGAAACCAGCGCGCGACCGTCGACTCGACGAGCGCTTCCATGCCGTCCTTCTCCGCAACGGCAATACGCTCCTCCCATTGCTGCGCAGTCGCCGGCGTCGATTGGCATACGGAATCGCAGACGACGATTTTGTCGAGACGGTCCGGATGCAATTGTGCGAGTGCAAGCGCCGTCGCCCCGCCCATCGAAAGGCCGACGAAATGCGCCTTGTCGATGGCAAGCGCGTTCATCACCGCGATGGCATCAGCAATGAGCTGCGCGAAGGTGTATCGGCCCGCGGGCGCGTCGCTCTTGCCATGTCCGCGCTGATCGTAACGCAGAACGCGAAAAGCGCGCGCAAACTCGCGCGCCTGGTCGTCCCACATCGCAAGGTTTGTCGCCAGCGAGTTGCTCAGGACGAGCCAGGGCGCGCCGCGAAGGCCGTCGACCTCATAATTAATACTGATCCCGTTCACTTTGACCCGCATTTTGCGGCCCCGCGCACCCGTTCCTCGACGACTACGTGTCACATTGCTAATTGTTTCCGCCGGAAAAAAGACTTAGTGCCGGGTGATCTACGCACGAGCCAATGCGCTTCGGCCGGTTAACCAAGCGCGGTCATGTCTGCGGAAAAACCGTTGCAAAGACAGAAACTTAGCCGATAACTGGAGAGTGCGCGGAGAGCCGGCCAGCCTGGCGCAAGCCTGCGCGGAAATGAGCAAGATGAGTGCTGCCTGTCGGCGAGATTTGGCCCAGCACGGCTTTTACCCGCCCGCCGCAGTCCGCCTCCCCGTACTTGAATATCTGTTCATCTCGTTTTTGTGCTCCTTTCTTCTGGTTGCGGCCTGCCCGCTTCTGCTCCCTTCTGCGGCTTCCGCGCAGGCAGTGACTGCTCCGTCCGACTCCGTGCGACGCGAAATTCTCGCGCTCTATGACAGTCGTGAGGAGGCGCGGCCCGATCAAACTCGCATTCATCGCTTTGCGGAAATGCCGCTCAATCACCTCGGGCTCATGGTGACGTACTGGGACATCAATCGCGGCATGCCCTCATCCGAACGGACCGGCAACCTGCGTGGCGTGCTGACCTGGTTCAGGCGTGCGCCGCCGCCTGTGTTCTACGCCTGGGGTCTTGACCAGATCGCAAACGGCGTTCGTATGGTCGTAATCGGTGATGCCGGATTGTCGTTCGGCACCCCCGCCTTCGCCGCCGCCAACAAATTGTTTGGTGCAATCGGCTTCGGCCTGAGCGGCAGCGTCGCCGATATTACTTACGGCGCGCGTGTCCTCTACCGCGATGCGCTCATCGGGTTTGAACGCAATCTCGATCCTGTGCTGCCGGCGTTTCCAATCGTGGGGACGCAGGGAGCCGACGTGACGTCGCATCTCGTGCTCGAGCACCGCGAGGGAAATCAGGTGCTCGCCTCGAGCCTGGTGCTCACCAGCGGTCGCGGCGGTTACGCCGCCAATGGCTATTTCATCTACGAGGAGCCGGTGAGCGGTCGCACGAAATGGATCTTGGATCCGTTTGCGTTTTTTTCCAAAGGCTTCGATGTGCGGCTCACGCCAATTCCGGATGTGACAACCTTGTCCGGCCGACGCGTGTGGTTCAGTCACATCGATGGTGACGGCTGGAACAACATTACCTACATCGAGGAGTATCGGGAGCGGCCGACCGTCGCTGCGAGCGTGGTCCTGCATGAGCTGATCGCCCCATACCCGGACCTGCCGGTTGCGGTAGGGCTCATCGGCGCGGATGTGGATGAGCGCTATGGCACTCCGGAGGCCGGCCGCCAGGCCGCGCGCGAGCTGTTCGCGCTGCCGCAGGTGGAAGTCGCTTCACACAGCTATTCTCACCCGTACAAGTGGAGCTTCTTCGAGAATTATGACCGCAAGCTCGAGGAGCGCCTCGTCAGCCCCGACGAGACCGAATGGACGGCCGTGCTCGGCGATCGTGTGCGGCGCATCGCCCGCCGCTTGTTTCCGGGCTTCAGCCGCAAGAACGAGGCGGAGTCGTTGAAGCCGGAGGAGGACCCGCCGCGTGCCTACAGCGAATTTCCGTTCGATTTGGATCAGGAGATCGGCGGCAGCATCGCCACCGCGGAGAAGCTGGCGCCGGAGGGAAAGCGGGCCACCGTTTATCTGTGGAGCGGCGGCGCCGAGCCGTTTGAAGAGGCCATTGCGCGTACCCGCCGCTTGCGATTGCGCAATCTCAACGGCGGCGATTCCCGATTCGATCCGGACTATCCTTCGATCACCTATCTCGCGCCTATTTCCCGCACGGCAGGAACGCAGCGGCAGATATATGCAGGCAATGCCAACGACTACATCTACATCACCGACGGCCAGGGGCGCGATCACGGGTTTCTGCATCTGGACGCGACGATCGCCGCGACCGAAAGTCCGCGCCGGCTGAAAGGTGTGAACGTCTATTATCACATGTATGCCGGCGAGCGTCCCGCTCAGCTCGCCGCAGTGCGTCATCATCTCGACGCCGCGCGCCAGTCTGCGCTTGCCCCGGTGGCAGCCTCGCATTACGCCGCCATGGCCGATGGCTTCTTCTCGATTGAGATGACCAGGTTGTCGGAGCTGAGCTGGCGCGTGTCCAATCGCGGGGCGCTGCAGACTTTGCGCTTCGATGATGCGGCGGAGCTCAACGTCGACTTCGGCCGCAGCCCTGGCGTGATCGGACAATCCCGGAAAGGAGCATCGCTGTATGTGGCGCTTGATGAGGGAATCGACGAGGCCGTCATCACGCTCACCCGGACTGCGCCGCCGGTTGTGCAGAGGCCGTACCTGATCGATGCGCGCTGGAGCTTCCGCGACCTGCAGCGAAAGGAATGCGGGTTCGCTGTGACGGCCAAGGGGTACGGTAGCGGTCAGATGACCTGGGGTGGCATGCGGCCGGGCGCGTATCTCGTGATTGCGCGCGACGCAAAGGAAACGGTTTGGGAAGAGGAGTTCGAGGTTCGCGCAGACGGCCGGCTCGCGTTCACCGTCGATGCAGAGGCGCTATCCCCGCTGGACATCGAGGTGCGATGCCTTGACAGACAGGGAGCGCCCTGATGTTGCGGCACATCGCCTTCATCGGCGTGGTCACGGCGTTGGCGCTTGCCGCGGGGGTTGCCATCGTGCCTGGCGGACGCGAGCAATGGACCATGCTCGTGCGCGACGGGCATAACCAGGAGGCGCTCGCGCTACTGGAAGCGCGATACCGTGCAGGCGAGCGCGAGCCGGATGCCATCGTGCATCTCTATCGGCTCTATATGGGGTTTGCCGAGATCGCCCAGGCCACGCGGGTGATCCAGGAATTTGCTGCTGAAAAACCCGACGATGCGCAAAGGCTGGCGATGCTCGCAAAACACTACGCCGATATCCAGGATTCGGCGGCCGAGATGCGCGCGCTGGAGGCCCTGTTCGAGCTGCAGCCTTCGTTGGCCACAGCGCGCGAGCTGCTGACGCACTACCGGCTTGGCGGGGACTTCGCGCGCGAACAGGGGCTGTTGCGCACCTTGCTCGCGCACGAGATGATCACGGCGAATGACGCCGAGCGGCTGGGCCTGATGCTCGCTGCACAGGGCGACCTCTACGGCGCGCGCGAGGCGCTCATCCGCTTCGACGAGATCGCCAATCCGGAGCGCAGCATTGGACGCTTTGTGTTGTTCGACGTGCTGGTCAAGACCGGAGATACCGCCGGCGCGCTCGGCAGGGCTGCGTCCTGGATCGGGCATTTCCGCAAGGCAGGCGTGCATCGCGCAGGAACCGGAGAGGCAGCGTCGGCCCGGCTCATTCACATGATGCGGGCGGTCGACGAGACCGAGACGCGCCGACTCCTTTGCGATCCGCAGCCGCCGGACGGCTTGGCGCTGGCGACCGCTGAACCAGGAAAGGAAACCTCGTGTGACCTCGCGATCTCCGGCGCACAGGCCGAGGCCGAGGCCGCCGACAATGTCGTCACCCATGGCACTGCACGCGAAGAGCCGGGGCGCAGGAAGCGACGATGAGCAGCATGATTGACGATGCTGATCTGACAGAGCCGGTGCCTCGATCGCGCTGGTCAGCTTGGTCGCGGCTTGCTCTGGAATACGCATTCTGGTTCGGCGCGGCGATCCTGCTCAAACTCGCACTTTCCGCCTGGACCAGCGTTCCCTATCCCAGCCCGTTCTGGATGCCGGTCGCAGTGCTTGCACTGCAGCGCGGTCTTGCCGCAGGACTGAGCGCCGCGTTGATCGCCGCGGCGCTGCAATTGCTGCCCGGCTTGCCCGCTCCTTCTCTCGCAGAGGACATCTATGCCTATGTCGGCAGGATCGCTTTCGAACCGATCGCATGGACCGCTGTGGCGCTCTGTATCGGTCAGCTTCGGAGTCGCGAGATCATGACGCTGGCTGCGCTGAGGGAGCGCCTGCTCGAGCGCACTCGTCATGCGGATGCCGTCGCTGAGCTTTGCACGCATCTGCGGCAGCGCATCGAGACCCTCGAACGCCACATTGCCGCAAACGAGGACGCATCGGTCTCCGAGGTAGCCGAAGCGATCATCAAACTCGCACAAGCGGGCTGGGATGATTTCGCCGCCTGTTTGCGCCAAGTTGTTCTGGTGATGACCGGGGCTGCCGAGTTCACCGTGTATTTACTCGCGGAGAATGGGCTTGAGGCAGCGGTCCTGCCCGAAGGCGAGCGCCCGGGGATTGTGCATGCGGCAATCAAACCGGCGACTGCACTGTACAATTCCATTGTCAATGAACGGCAGGTCGTCTCTGCCGCCACTCCGGGGGGTGCCGCGCTCCTGGGCAGCGTCGGCATTTTCGCCGGTCCCCTGCTGGAGGCACACGCTTCCGGCCGTGTCGTCGGAATGCTTGCGCTCTCGGGCGCATCGGCTGATGCGCTGCCCGAGGACATCGAGCGCCGATTCACGCTCGCCTGCTCCGAGCTTTCCCGATTGGTCGAGCGCATAAAGCTGATCAATACGTGGCGTGCCGCGAGGAATGGCCAGCTGCGTGAGGCCGACGAGGTTGCAATGCCCGAGGCCAATGAGAAGGGCACTCCTTCGCTCATGCCGCCGGAGCAAAGGCCGAGCCTGCAATGACACATGCACAAAGCCAAACCGAGTCTGTGGCCTTCGCAGTGCCGCCTGTGGCGGTTGGACGCAGGGACGCAGTGTGCTCACTCGTCACATTCGCGCTGAGCATGGCGGTGCTTGGTTACGCGATGAGTCCCATCGCCAAAATAGGCATCGTTCTCGCTTTTCACGCAGCAGTTCTGCTCATCCCGGCGGCAGCATGCATCATGCGATACAGGCAGCAGCGCGAGCTGACAGTTGCGATGCTCCTGCTGATGACGACGGCCGCTGCCGGCCCGATCGGCGCGCTCGGCTGTGCGTTTTTTGCGCTTGCGCTCTGGAGCCGCCAACCTGCTCCCGAGCGGCTGCGGCACTGGTATGAGTACATTTCCGGCATCGTCGCCCGCTGGCGGATTGTGCACCTCTACGAGGAGCTGCAATCCGGACGTCTGCCGTCGGACACGAACGCGGCCGTCCCCCGCTTCCGGCCCATCCTGCGAAGCGCTCCGGTCGAAGAGCAGCAGCGTGTGCTCGGCGTGCTCGGGCGGCGCTATCATGCGCAGTTTCGGGCCGTATTGCGGGAGGCCCTGCGCCACAGAAACGGTTTCATTCGTGCCCAGGCCGCCGCCGTCGCAACCCGGCTGGATATGAACGAAAAGATGCGCCTGTGGTCGGCATCCGGGCCACCGGCTGACGTATTGACCGTTCGTCCCCGCGAAAGCGGGGACCCAGAACCTGCTGGATTCCCGCTTGCGCGGGAATGAGCGGAGTGTTTACCCCAAACGCATGTGGTTTCGCGCCCCTGAGCAAAACGCCGATGTCTGTCTGATCGTCGAGGGCGCGTACCCCTACGTGTCCGGCGGGGTCTCTGCGTGGGTGCACGGACTGATCCGCAGGCAATCGGATTTGCGCTTCAGCGTTGTGGCCATTCTTCCCGAGCCACCGCCGCCTTCCCGCAAATACGGCGATCTGCCGAACCTTGCGAGGCTGCATCACCTCTATCTGAGCAGGTTACCACGTCACGGCGGCTGGCGACCGCGAGGCCGCTTCGATCAGCCTGAATTCGACCGTGCCGTCGATCTATTCCTCAGCCGCGGAGGATTGAAGGAGCTGGCCGGAGTGGACCGGCTGCTTGCACCGCTTGTGCGCGCGCGGCGCGCCGGCGACCTGCTCGACTCCGCGCTGGCCTGGCGGCTTGTTTGCGATCTCTACGACCGCGAAATGCCGCATGAGTCGTTCCTGCATTTCTTCTGGGCCTGGCGCGCCCTGTTCGGCGGGCTGATTGCCACACTGTCTTTTCCGCTTCCTCCCGCGCGCGTCTATCACACCGTCTCCACCGGATATGCCGGTTTGCTCGCCGCACGCGCCGCTGTGGAAACGGGCCGCCCGGCGCTCATCACCGAGCACGGTATCTACACGAACGAGCGTCGCATCGAGATTCTCCAGGCGGAATGGATCGTGGACACGCTCGACAAGGGTTTCGCAATCCACGATCCGCGTCGCGACCTGCGCGACTTCTGGACCACGGCATTCGAAAGCTACGCGCGCGCATGCTACGAGGCATGCACCGAGGTGATCACGTTGCACGGAGCCAATCAGCCGGCGCAGGTCATGCAGGGCGCCTCGCCAGAGCGCATGAAGATCATCCCCAATGGCGTGGACTTCCAGACCCTGAGCGCGCTGCCCAAAGCGCGCACCGACGATCCGCCCACGGTCGCGCTCGTGGGTCGCGTGGTCCCGATCAAGGATATAAAGACGTTCATTCATGCCATTGGCATCTTGCTGGCGCAATTCCCCGACCTGATTGCGCTGATTATGGGGCCGACCGACGAGCAACCTGACTACTATTATGAATGCCGGGCACTCGTTGCCTCGCTCGGTCTCGGTGATCGCATCCAGTTCACCGGACAGGTTGACATTCGCGAGTATTTCCCGCGCATTCACGTCAACGTGCTCACCAGCGTGAGCGAATCGCAGCCCTTGAGCGTGCTTGAAGCGGGCGCCGCAGCGATCCCCACCATAGCAACCGATGTGGGAGCCTGCCGCGAGATCCTGCTCGGCCGCAGCGACGAGCATCCGTCGCTTGGCGCGGGAGGCATCATCACCGATGTCGCCTCTCCCGAGCAGACCGCGGCCGCCATCGGCGAGCTGTTGCGGGAAGCAGAGCGCCGGCAGCGGCTCGGCTCGGTGATGCAGCAACGCGTGAAAAGGTACTACGATGTCCCGGTGGTCGATGCCGCCTATGCGCGCATCTACCGCCGGCACATGGAAGCCTCACCCCAGCCCGTTGCGGCGTGAGTTTTACATGCTCCGCCGCCGACAGTTCGTGTTGCTGTCTGCAGCTAGCGCGGCAGGCTTTGCAATTTCGCGATTTGGGCGCGCTTCCGCTTATCCGTTCACGCTCGGAGTGGCATCAGGCCAACCGTTACCGGACGGCTTTGTGCTTTGGACGCGGGTCGCACCCATTCCGCTTGCGCCAGACGGTCTTGGCGGCATGTCGTCCTCTGCTTCGGTTTTGTGGGAGGTGGCGACGGATGAAGGGATGCGCAGTGTCGTTCGCTCAGGATCGACAGAAGCGCACAGCCGCTTTGCGTACTCGGTTCATGTGGAGGTCTTCGGCTTGGAGCCTGGCCGCCCGTACTGGTA
This sequence comes from Pseudomonadota bacterium, assembly GCA_046733355.1. Lineage (GTDB taxonomy): Bacteria > Pseudomonadota > Alphaproteobacteria > Rhizobiales > Xanthobacteraceae > VAZQ01. Next base: position 15,364 of record JBKPOZ010000124.1, read on the forward strand.
TCGGTTCACGGCCCTGGGCGAGCAGAGTGGGGTGGGAGTCGCCCGCACGGCGCCCTTACCGGAGGGGAAACCTGGCACTCTCCGGTTCGCATTTGCGTCCTGTGCCAATTGGCAGCACGGCTATTTCAGCGCCTATCGGCACATGGCGGCGGAGAATCTCGACCTGGTCGTCTTTCTCGGCGATTACATCTACGAATACACGGACGAGGGCACGGAGGCAGACAAACGGCCGCGCCGGCACGATGGCCGGACCGCCGTCGATCTCACCGGCTACCGTAATCGATACGCGCTGTACCGCACCGACGCCGATCTGCAGGCGCTCCATGCCGCAGCGCCCTGCCTGATGACATGGGATGACCATGAGGTCGAAAATGATTACGCCAACGAGTGGTCGTTGCGCGTCGACGTTACGCCCGAGCAGTTTCTGCGCCGGCGCGCTGCGGCCTATCAGGCCTATTACGAGCACATGCCGCTGCGCGCCTTCTCCATGCCGCAGGGCAGCGCCTCGCGCCTTTACGACCGCTTCCGATTCGGGGATCTCGCGAGCTTCACGGTGCTGGACGGCCGCCAATATCGCAGCAAGCAACCCTGTGAGCTGCCTCGTTACCGAGGCGGCCATGTCGCTCCGGACAGCTGCACGGAACGTCGCGATCCGGCGCGAACTTATCTGGGGCCCGAGCAGGAGCGATGGCTGTTTGACGGCTTCAAGCGATCGGAATCAGTGTGGAACGTCATTGCCCAAGAACAGCTCGTCGCCATGCTGCGGCAGAAGGACCGCGCGGGCATCTGGGGATACTGGACCGACGGTTGGGATGGCTATCCGGCCGCCCGAAACCGAATGCTTGATGCTGTTGCCGCAACGCGCCTGCGCAATCCGGTATTTATCGGCGGCGACAGTCACTCCTATTGGGTCACGGATCTCAAGGCCGATTTTGCCAAGCCCGCATCGCCGACCATAGCAACCGAATTCGTAGGCACCAGCATCACGTCAGATCCGGCGCCACGAGACCTGTTCGACGCAGTGCTGCCGGAGAATCCGCACATCCGTTATTTCGAAAGCGATTACCGCGGTTACGTTGTCATCGAAATTACACGGTCGCGCTTGGAGGCACAGCTGCAGGTGATTTCCGATCGCCTCGATCCGAATGCGACAGTTTCCACATTGAGGCGGTTTGTCGTTGAGAACGGCACGCCCGGGGCCATTGCGGCGTAGGATAACCGACAACGACGCACATGAGCCGCCCTGAGGACATGAGCACCAGGTTGACTGCAGACGAGGTTCGCCGCCTGCTGCAGCTCGACCCCCATGGCACCTGCGGGTTCGTGCACGTGAGTTCGTCAGCACGCAATCCATTGCGCCGGGCGGCTTGCCGGGACCCTTCGCCGAAGGCCGTCCCCTCGGCTCGGCGCTGTTTTTCATGGTGACGCCCAGCGCCCCCGTACGGCTGCACCGCATCCGCAACGACCAGCTCTATCACTATTATCTGGGCGATCCCATCGAGGTGTTTTTGTTGCATGCGAACGGCAGCGCCGCGCGCGCGGTTGTGGGGCCGGACTTGAAACACGGTCAGCGCCTCCAGCTTCTGATCCCGGGCGGCACGTTCCACACCGCGAGAGTCACCGGCACCCGCAATTGGTTTCTTGGCGCGAGCACCGAATGGCCCGGCGTCGTGCCACAAGACGTGGAAGCGGGAGATGTCGACGAGCTGGCCGGCAAATATCTCGATGTAGCCGACGAGCTGCGCGCGATCGCTGCATCGGCGCAGCGCATTCCCTCGGCAGCTTCATAGCCGCCTCCGGCCGTCCTGCGGTAAAAAACGCGACCGGGGAGGAGCTTTCGTAGCGCCGCATTGCACGACAAGCCCGGGCAGACTCGCCGCTGCAATTTCGATATCTTGCCCCATTCGCGAACTGCTCGTTGACGAGCTGATCGAGTAATCGAGCTGGCGGGCAGTCTGCCACGGAAGAGGTAACCGCATATGAGATATCTTGCCGTTGTCTTCGCTGTTCTGTTCGCCATGAGCGCCGCGCGCGCGCAGGATGCAATCCCCGATTTGAAAGGCACCTGGTCCGGAAAAGGCAAATCCATTGTCTTCGGCAACAATCCCCATCATCCTGGTTCGGAAACGATGACGAGTCCGCCGCGCGTGCGTGAGTACGAGTTCACGTTCGTCGTGGATGGTCAGGATGGCCGCCTCGCCTGGGGACACTCCTTCTCCAGTGTCGCCCAGACCAACGAGCCCTTTGCCTGGGCCGTTTCGAGCGACAACACATCCGTCATTGGAGCCGATACAGACGGGTATTATCAGTTGACGATCATGGCTCCCGATCGCATGGAGATGTGTTACGCGCACAATGGTCTGAGCCCGAGCAAATCCATCGTGGCGACCTGCTATGAGATGCAGCGAAGCGGAAAGTAGGCTGCCCTGAGCTCGCGGTCAGGCGGGCTCGTCATTGCAAATGAGACGGCGGGAATTCATCGCGCTTCTTGGTTGCACAGCGGCGGCGTGGCCCGCCAGTGCACGAGCGCAGTTGCGCGAGCGGATTCGCCGGGTCGGCGTGCTGATGAATCTGCCTCCGGACGACGCGGAAGGACACGCGCGCCTCGCAGCCTTCCTGCAGGGGCTGCAGGAGGCGGGCTGGGCGGTCGGTCGCAATCTGCGCGTCGACCTGCGCTGGGGCGCGGGCGACGTGGACAGCTTTCGCAAGCAGGCGGCGGAGCTGGTCGCGCTCGCGCCGGATGTCCTTTTTGCCAGTGGTATTCCGGCCGCGACGCCGCTCCTGCAGGCAACGCGGACCTTGCCGATCGTATTCGCGCAGGTCGTTGACCCGGTAGGCGCCGGCGTGGTCGCAAGCCTGGCGCACCCGGGGGGCAATGCTACAGGCTTTACCGCTTCCGGCTATGAGTTCGCCGGCAAATGGGTGGAACTGATCAAAGAAATCGCGCCGCAAGTCACGCGTGTAGCGGTGCTTCGCGACGCCGCCACCAGCTCAGGCATCGGTTACCTGGGTGCAATCCAGTCCGCAGCCGCTTCGCTCGGGATGGAGTTGATTCCAGTCGGTGTGAACGACCCTGGCGAGATCGAGCGTGGCATTACCGCCTTCGCCGGCCGCGCACATGGCGGACTCATCGTGCCGGGAAATACGCTGGCCATGTTACATCGCGAGCTCATCATTACACTGGCGGCGCGCTACCGGCTGCCTGCCATCTACGCACTCCGTGTTTTCGCGAACGACGGCGGCTTGATGTCCTTTGGCGCCGATACGATCGACCCGTACCGCCGCGCCGCCGGCTATGTTAATCGCATCCTAAACGGCGAGAAGCCCGCAGACCTGCCCGTGCAGGCGCCAGTCAAATACGAGCTGACCATTAATCTCAGGACTGCGAAGACGCTCGGCCTCAACTTGCCGCCAATGGTGCTCGCCCGTGCCGATGAGGTGATCGAGTAGCAAACCGATCGTGCGTTGCACTGCGTTTGCCCGCAGCCCTTTCCCTGCACGCTGCTCCCGGCGACAAAAGAAGAACGGTCGGATGCGCGCTCCGACCGTTCCCTTTGCCCCACAAGGAGGCGTTGCATTGCCCGCAGAATGAACCACGGACTGTGCAATCAGGCCCTTTGCCTCAGCGGCATATCCCGCTCACTCGGTATCGCTTAAAGCGTCTCCTCGCGGTTACGCCCTGGCGCTCCGAATGCTGCGATAGCCGTATCGGCAACACCGGATCGTACGTGCGCTTCACCTCCTTGCAGATACTAGCTCTCTCGTTTTCTTGTCTTCACCGCTCCATTGCTGAAGCATGAAGACATGTCCGCGAAATTGTCCTCCATGCGTGGCGTGCAGGACTCGCTAGCTGGCGATGAGAACGTTAAAACGAATCCGCGCGCGGAAGCAACGTAAAGGTGACGCATGCAGCGCATGTGCATAATTTGTCTGAAAACTGCAGAATCTGGTTGCGAATCGGGAGGGCGCCCATGATTTCCGAAATTGCGCAGATCAGCGTCAAATCAGGGCAGGAGAGCGAGTTCGAGGCGGGCGTTGCGAAAGCAGTGCCGCTCTTTCTGCGCGCTACGGGTTGCCACGGCATACGGCTCGAACGCTCGATCGAGCACCCGAACCGGTATTTGCTCGTGGTTGCGTGGGACACGGTCGACGACCACGTGGTCACCTTTCGCTCCTCTGCCGATTTCCAGGAGTGGCGGCGGCTGGTCGGCCATTTCTTCGAAAAGCCTCCAGAGGTGCAGCACACGCGCGAAATACAGTTCTGAGCGCAGCTAGCTAGCGGCCGTAGATGCGGTCGATGACGCGCGCCACTTCGATGAATTGGAGCGCCTCGGGAGAGAAGCGGCCGCTGTCGTGCAGCCGCATCACCCAGTCGACTGCGGCCCGGCCGCCCCATGCGTCGGGCGGACTTGCCAGGCGCTCGCGCGCGGTGCCGCGATAGTGCTCGGCAATGAAGTCGTAGAACGAGCCATCCACGTTGCGCAACGCCGCTCCGCCTTGCGTGCCGTAGAACGCCGCGCCAATGATCGCGTCGCAGCCCGCCTGCAGGCGCCACGAGCAGGCGAGGGATACGGCTGCTCCGTTGTCGAGCTCGAATTGAACGGACGCATAATCCTCGACCTGATGCGCCGCATCGGCGAGCGGCTGGCCGTGCGCAAAAAGCTTCGCGCGCACGCCATCGCGGCAATGCGCATCCAACGTCCACAACGCGAGATCGACGAGGTGTACGCCAAGATCCATGACGCAGCCGCCGCCGGAAAGCGCAGGATCGTAGAACCATGGCTTGTCGGGCCCGTAGGCGTTGTGGAACAGGAGATCGACAGCGAAGACGCCGCCCAGCCCGCCTGACCGGATCAGCTCGCGAATGCGCTGCATTCCTTCGGTGAAACGGTAGGAAAGGTCGAGCCCAAGCAGGCGGTCGGCCGTGCGCGCCGCCTCGACCGCGTTCTCGACTTCCGCCGCGGTGCGTCCGAGCGGCTTCTGACAGAACACGGAGGTGCCGTATGCAAGCGCGCGCATCGCCTGCTCCGCGTGCAGCGCGCTCGGCGTGGCAATGACCACTCCATCGAGCTCAAGATCGAGCAGCTCGTCGAGATCGCGCACGAGCTCCGCGTCCGGGGCGAGGCGAGAAGCTTCCGCAGTCGCTTCCGGCGAGGCATCGGCGATACCTGCCACCTCCGCGGCTCCGCTTTTGATGATGGCGCCCATGCGGTGACGGCCGATCCATCCCACACCGAGAAAGCCGATGCGGGGGCGTTCCTGCACGCGCGCACTTCCCGCCACTGCAGACATCAGCGAGGCGCACTCGGTGTACTCCCTCTCCCCACTTGCACTTGGGAAGAGGGTTGGGGTGAGGGGGTTACAGCAATCGACGGTTTGTAACCCCTCACCCTAACCCTCTCCCTGTGGGAGAGGGAACGCACTGAATCTGCGGCCAGAGCATCGCAGCCCAACACGCATTTTGAGAGCGCATCCATCAAAGCATCACCAGCGCTTTGACAAACCCGTCCGGCCGATCGCGCGTCATATTCAAAGCATCATCAAGCCGCTCGAGCGGAAAACGGTGCGTATAGAGCGGGCCGGGATCGAGACGCCCGGACTGGATCGCCTCGATCGCTTGGCGAATGCCGGCGACATATATGTTCGGGTCGCGCTCGTGGGCGTTGATCACATCGAGCCCCCGCCAGTTCCACAGCCACATGTTCACCTGTCGCGGCCCGTCCTGGTGATACCCGGCGATAACCAATTTGCCCTTTGCGCGCGTGAGCTCGCTCGCCAAATCGAGCGGGGCCTGCTTTCCCACGGCCTCGATCACCCGGTCACAGAAAGCCCCGCCGGTAAGCGCCTTTACCCTGGCGATGACCTGCGCCGGAGCGTCCATCGGGATGCATTCGGCAGCGCCCATGCGCCGCGCGAGATCGAGTGAGAACGGCCGGCGCGATATCGCAAGGACGCGCGCTCCCGCATTGCTCGCCAGTCGGGTGAGGATTGCTCCAAGGAAGCCGATGCCGACGATTGCGATCGTCTGTCCTGCCGCAATCTCGCTGCGCCGGAAAATGTTCATCGCGCAGCCGAGGGGCTCCCCCGGAAAGGGCTGTGCTGCGAACGATGCGGGGAGCCGGACGACAGCATCAGCGCGGGCGAGGTCATATTGCGCGTAGCTGTTATAGGTGAGCGCGGCGACACGGTCGCCGATCTCGAGTCCTTTGACAGCCTCGCCGAGGGCGTCAATTACGCCCCAGCCTTCGTGTCCGAGGGAGCCCGGCTCGGTGGGAAACTGCATCCATTGGGGGCCTGCCCACGGCGTGAGGTTCGATGCGCACACACCGCTGCCTTCGAGGCGGATGCGCACCTGGCCGGGAGCGGGGCGCGGACGCGGCACCTCGGTTATGCGCAGCTGCCCCGGACCGATCAGCACCGCTGCGCGCATTACTCCGTCATGAGGCTGTGGCATTCTCTATGATTGCCGCTTTCAAGCATTCCCGCGCTTCCATTCCCGCGCGCAAATCCCAAGCGTTGACGATGGCCAGGCGAAACCCGCCGGGCGGCATGGCGTGTGTTTCCGGATCGCGATCCTCGTGGAATGTGATCTGCACGCTCGAGACATGGGGCAGCCGCAGCGCCGCCTCTATAATGCTGGCGGGCGGATGACGGTACCGCGTGCCATTGGCACCGAACAGCACAACGCTGTGCCCGTCGCGGCGTTCGGTATCTGCGAAATTCCACGTGCCGTTCTGATAAAGCTCGATCAGCGCTTCGACAAACCCCGGGCCATAAAGATCGGGCCACTGGTCGGCAAAGCGCAGATGCACCTCGATGATGCGCCCACCGATGGTTTCGAGATTGAGCATGCCGGTATAGTCCGACAGGTGGCGGCCGACCCATCCTGCGCAATATTTTTCGACATGCGGATTCGGTGCCGCATGCACGGTCCAGTAATCGAATGTGCCCAGCACACCCGGGCTGGCCGTGACATGGCGCCACCACATCGGCTTTCCGCTCACAACCGCCACATCCGAGCTGACGTGATCTCCGGTGAGCAGTGTCATCCACATGTGCCCAGGGGTGAGATGGCGGGCGTATTCTTCGGCTGATGCGACGATGCGGCTGTCAACGCCCATTCCGCGCAGATTCATCATGGGTTTCGAGAATATGGGAAACCGCGGAGGCCTGGTTCCGTGCGGGCCGGCTGCGAGCCCCTGGCTCAAAGCAACCGCAAGTTTGTCATAAACCCAGCGCTGTTTCGGATACCAGAGCCACGCGTCCGCATCCTCGGTCGGAATACGGACGTGCGCCGGGCAGGGCACGTCTTTGAAATACTGCAGGCGCCAGGGATCGGCCTCTTCAATCGGCATCAGGGGTTACTCGGGATCGCATCGCGCGCAGCTGTCTTCAGCGCAAGCGAGAGGGGCAAGGTGAGAAGCACGGTAAGGGCCGCGGTGGTGATGCCGACGGTCACGCCGAAAAGATCTCCGACTGCGCCATAGATGACCGGCGCGCCCGCGCCGGTCCCAATGGTTCCGGTATAGAAGACGCTGAAGGCACGCGTGCGCCGCTCGGGAGCGACGAGATCCGGCACCGAGCCATATAGCACGGAGGACGTGCCGTTGAGCACGATCCCGATGACCGGAAGCAGCAAGAGCGCAGGTTCGAGCGGTAATAGCAGGAGCGTGAGGATCAGAACGGCAGTGAGGCTCTCCGTCAGCCAGACTGTTGCAATGGCCCCAATGCGCGCGCCAATCCAGGCACACACGAGCTTGCCCGCGGCGCCGCCCGTGAAAACCAGGGTGAGCGCGAGACCAAGCGTCGGCAGGCTCGCGCCTTTGGCACTGAGCACGAACGGCAGAAACAACAGAAATCCCATGCGCGTGCCGCTATCGAGCATGCCGATCGCGACCAGCAGCGGGAATGCCATGCGCCCGGCACCACCCGAGCGCTCTTGCGCCGGTTTTCCTGGCCCGAGATCGGCGATCGTTGCGGACGCACAGATCCGCGGCATGCAGACAAAGACGAGGATACCGGCGAGGATGCCGAGAAAGCCCAGGAGCGCGAGCGCAGAGCGCCATGGCATGCCAACGATCAGGAGCGCGGCGACCGCGGGGAGCGTCATCTTTCCGATGTCGCCGGCAAAATTATAGGCGCCGATCGCCTTCATGGAGTGCGCGCCCGCGAACGCATGTGCCATGAGCGAGGAGGCGAGCGGGTGTTGCGTGCTCGATCCCAGCCCGGACAGAAAAAGCGCCAGCATGAGCGTTGGCACCGCGGCGCTCAGGCCGGCGAGGCAATAGCCCACGCCGGCAAGCGCGGTGCCGCACGCGAGCAGCGCCGCATCGCCGATGCGCTCGGCCAGGAATCCTGACGGTATCTGAAACGCGGCCATGCTGCCGGCGTAGAGCGCACGCAGGAAACCAAGCTCGGCATAACCGATGCCAAACTCGGACTGCCAGACCGGCAGCATGACATAGATCAGATCGGTGAAGCCGTCGTGGAGCGCATGGGCGCCGCAGGCAACCGCCGCCGCACGGCCTTCATCCCGCGTAATCGCCAGCCGCCCGCCTGTGCCAACCGTCATGCAATCGGTCCGCGTATTCCGGGTTCTCGCCCGCATTCTGCTAGAGATCAAGCAGCAGTGCGCAAAGCACCCATGAGGAAGACGCCATGAGCAAGGCCGCCGTAGAATACGCAATCGCAGAGCACATCGCCGAGATCCGTCTCAGCCGTCCGCCGGTGAATGCCCTGTCGCTCGTGATGCTCAAGGAGCTCGTTGCTGCGCTCCACCGGGCGGCTGCCGATGAAAACGTCCGCGCGGTTCTGCTCACGAGCGCCTTGCCGGGTCCATTCAGCGCCGGGCTCGACCTGCACGCCGTTTCTGGCACCTCATCCGAGCAGGTGCGAGCCTTGCTCGATCTGCTCTATGTCGAACTGGGCGAGGCGCAATACGCGCTCGGCAAGCCCTCGATTGCGGTGGTGAATGGGGCCGCACGAGGCGGCGGCATGACGCTCGCGATTTCGTGCGATGTCATCGTCGCCGGTGAGAGCGCCACGTTCGGCTATCCGGAAATCGATCTCGGGCTTGTACCGGCGATTCATTTTATGCATCTGCCGTCGATTGCGGGGCGACATCGGGCCTTCGAGCTCTTGTTCAGCGGCCGGTCCTTTGCGGCTGCGGAGGCCGCCGCTCTTGGCCTGGTCAGCCGCGTGGCGCCGGATGAAAAAGCCGAGGAGCAAGCGAGGGCGCTGGCGCAGACCTTTGCGGCAAAGCCGCCACGCACCATGCGCCTGGCCCGTGCCGCATTCATGCGCGCAAACGACTACCGAAGTGCCATCGCGCATGCCGTCGAACTATTCTGCAAGGTCGCGGCGACCCCGCAGGCCCAGGAAGGCCTGCGCGCCTTCATCGAAAAACGCGCGCCGAGATGGTGAGAGCGCTAACGCGGTGACGACTTCGAGCCGTCGGTCAGAGCTGGCGGCAGAAAATGCGCGATCTGCCATCGCTTGAGCTTGCCGACGCCGACGAAGACACTGATTGTCGCGATGAGCAGCACACAGGCGGCGACTAAGGAACGGTGCCCCCGTATCCAATCAGAACGCAATGCCGGAACATGCCTGCGCCAGTGCCCCATCACGCCGGCAGCGGTGGCTCTGATGGACTGACCCACGCCGGTCGAGCCTTGTTGCTCGCGCGCTTGCACGCCGCGATCGCTACCATCATCGAATTCACCCGCGAGCCACAGAATCAGAAAACCGATCGACAAAGCCAGAATCTGGCCGAACGTAAGCAACAAAAGCACCATCAGTGTGGAAATGCTCATGACAACGCCCCCTGTTGTCGTTTCGTAACACGGGAGCAGAAAATCGGCCCTGCACTGTGGCGGTTTGAAAATAAGTCCGGACCGTTGCAAAAATCCCACAGTTTTGCGCTGCGAAGCAGCAGACCGCCGTGAATATCGTTGCGAACCCCGCTCCGTGAGCATGCATCAGCGTGGCGTTCACAGCATGGATTCTGCCTTCGCACCGCCAACGGTACTGCAAATCAGAGCGGCTCGTGCTGCCGATTCGCGCGTCCCTCCGGTGAGATCACTTACGCGGCTTCGATGCGGATCGGTTTAGCGCCTTCCCACAACACCGATCTGCACAGCTCCGCAAGGCGATCGAGATCCCCGTTGATGGTGATGAAATGATTGCCGGCGAGCTGGCCCATTTTGCTGGCAAACCGCACGCCGCCGTAGGCGAGCAGGATTTCGGTCTCGCTGATCCCGCCTGGATATAACAGCATCTGGCCTGGGCCCGGATAGCTGGTGTGATTCTCGTAAGCCAGTCCGAAATCCTGCTGGCCGAGAGGAATCCAAACTGCCTCGCCGCTCCAGCGCACATGAATGATCTTGTTCTCGTAAGGCAGCAACTTCTTGAACACGGCGACGGTCTTGGGCGCCGCCTGCGTCTCAAAACGCGCATCGAACCGATATGCGCCGGAAATGACGCGAAGCTTGTCCATGGGAATTCCTCATGTTCGTAGCCCGGATGAGCGTCAGCGACATCCGCGAGCATCATCCCCGCATATCGCTGCGCTCATGCGGGCTACAATCGCTCGAGCACATCGAGAAGAACACGCGTGGCGAGGTCGGCGTCGCTGGCCGTGATCGTCTCCAGCGGGGAATGACTGACGCCGCCGTTTCCGCAGCGAACGAACAGCATGCCAATTTCTGTGAAGCGATCGAACATCACAGCGTCGTGCCCGGCCCCGCTCGGCAGCCGCAACACCGGAATGCCGAGCTGCGTGATCGAGTTTGCAAAAATGTCCTGCAGCCTCAGGGAGCACGGCACGGCCGGAGCATCGAGCAATGGGGTTGCCTTTATGCGTACGCCACGACGGCTTGCGATCTCGTCGATGTCGGCGAGCACGTCCTTGACGGCATGATGGCGCCGCGCGTCGTCATCGCCTCGGATATCGATCGACAGCTCGCAGCAGCCTGGTATGACATTGATGGCTCCCATGGGCACGGAGAGCCGGCCGACCGTGCCGAGCAGGCCCGGCCTGCTGCAGCGCCGCTCGACCCGCAGGACGACTTCTGCGGCCGCGGCGGCGGCATCATGGCGCAGTCTCATGGGTACGGTACCGGCATGACCCGCCGAGCCCTCGATGACTACGCCGAGGCGTGAATTCCCCGCAATGGCGGTGACAATGCCCACTGGCAGATCGGCGTCGAGCAGCACCGGGCCTTGTTCGATGTGAATCTCAATATACGCGCAGACATCGGTGCCGCGGCGTGCGAGCGGCGGAATGCCGGCGGGATCGAACCCCGCCTCGCGCAGCGCCTCGGCAAGCGAGATCCCTTTACCGTCGCGACGATCGAGCAAGGCCGCATCGAACCGGCCGGCAACGGCGCTGCTGCCGATGTAAGGCGCCGCAAAGCGGGCGCCCTCTTCCTCCGAGAAGGCGATCACTTCGAGATGAAACGGCAATTGCGTGCCGGTTCGCGCGTAGTGCTCGGCCACCAGCACGCCCGCCAGAATGCCGAGGCGGCCATCGTATTTGCCCGCATTGCTCACCGTGTCATAGTGCGAGCCGACAATGATCGTTTTTGCATTCTCGTCCTTGCAGGGGTACCGGCCGACCACATTGGCGGCAGCATCGGTGTACGTTTCGAGTCCCGCCGCCTGCATCAGCGTCGAAATCTCGGCCGCAACCGCGCGATGCGCGGGCGACAAATAGGTGCAGGTGAGGGAATCGGGAACTTCCGACCATTTCCCCAGACGATCAGCCAATTCCAGAATGCGGGCGCCGAACTGCACGATGATTGGCTCCCCCGCTCCTTATTGAGCTATCAAGCGATCTGAGTTTGTATAGCGCATTCCGGCCTGGATATTGCACGGCCACCCGTGTGAGGAGCGCCTGAGCATGGGCCATCTGTCGACCCACGTTCTCGATACATCCAACGGCCGCCCGGCGGCCGCCGTACGGATCGACCTGTCCCGACTTGCCGACGGCGCCTGGACATCGCTGAAGTCGATTCTTACCAATCGGGACGGGCGAACCGATCAGCAACTGCTGGAAGGGGCCGAGCTCACGGCCGGAAATTACCGCATCGAATTTCACATCGGAGACTACTTTCGCAAAGCCGGCGCGGTTTTGCCTGATCCCCCCTTCTTCGACATCGTTCCGGTACAGATCGGCATCGCTGATGTTTCGCTGCATTATCATGTGCCGCTCCTGTGTACCCCCTGGTCCTACACCACGTATCGGGGAAGCTGACGCATGGGAACGCTGCGCGGCCACGAGCTCCGGCTTCAGGCCATCACCCAGCGGTTCGGCGACTTCGTCGCGCTGAGCGACATCGAGCTCGAGGTCGCTCCCGGCGAGATCGTCGCGCTGCTCGGTCCCTCCGGCTGCGGCAAGTCGACGCTCCTTCGCATCATCTCGGGATTCGTGCGGCAGACCGAAGGCAGTGTCCTGTTCGACGGCCAGCCGGTCGATCAGCTGTCTCCACGCCGACGCGGGGTCGGCATCGTGTTTCAGAACTACGCCCTGTTTCCGCACATGACGGTTGCCGAAAACGTCGCCTACGGCCTTGAGGCGCGCAAATGGCCGCGCAAGCAAGTCCGGACGCGCGTGGCCGAGATGCTCGCGCTCGTGCATATGAGCGAGTTTGCGCAACGCAAGCCGCGGGAACTGTCAGGCGGGCAGCAGCAGCGCGTCGCATTGGCGCGCTGCCTTGCCATCGATCCCAAGGTGCTGCTGCTCGACGAGCCGTTCGGCGCGCTCGACAAGAACCTGCGCCTCGACATGCAGATCGAGGTGAAGCGCCTGCAGCGCGCATCGGGCGTGACCACGATTCTCGTCACGCACGATCAGGAGGAGGCGCTGTCCATGGCCGATCGCATCGCGGTGATGTCGCGCGGCCGCATCGAGCAGGTCTCCTCGCCCGTCGACATCTACGATCATCCCAAGACGCTCTTCGTCAACGAGTTTGTCGGCACTGCGAATATGCTGCCCGGAGAATTCACGAAAAAGGGGAGTGCCGCGCGGGTGAGGCTCGCCGAGGGCATCGGCTTCGATGTGCCGCCCGCGCCCACCCTAAGCGATGGCGCTCGCGTGACGCTGTCAATCAGGCCGGAACGCTTGCGCCTGGTGTCGGACGGCGGAGTTTCGGGAACCGTGAAAGCCGTCCTGCCGCTCGGTGCCCACGTCGTCTACGAAATCGAGCTCGGCTGCGGGCTTTCGCTCAAGGTGAGTCAGGCCCGCGAAGGAGATACCGTAATCCGCCGCAGTGGCGAGCATGTACGGGTTGCACCGACATCGCTCGCGGCCTGTCACGTATTTCAAGCACCGTGAGAGTTGAGGAGACCGATATGAACATTCATCCCAATCGGCGGAAACTTTTGCAGGGTGCTGCGGCACTGGGCGCGGGGTTTGCGATTGCGCAGCGCGCATTGGCGCAATCCAAGACGCTGGTTGCCGCGACTTTCCCGGGCACCTGGAACGAGGCCGACCGCAACGTCATCGCGCCCGCCTTCAAAGCGGCAACCGGCGCCGCGGTAACGCAATCCATCATACTGGGCACCGATCAGGTGGCGCGGTTGACGGCTGCCAAGGGCAGCAAGCCGCCCTTCGACGTGGCCTTCTTCGACACGCCACAGGTGCTCGACGCGGTGAAGGACGGGCTGATCGTCGAATACCCGGCAGCCCGGTCGCCTCATTTCAAGACGCTCATTCCCAAGTTTCAGGACAAATGGGGGCCGAAGATCACCATGCAGGTGGTCGGCATCGGCTATAACCCCAAAAAAATTTCCACGCCGCCCAAGAGCTGGGACGAGCTGTGGGATGCGAAATACAAGGGGCGGGTGGGGCTCACGGCGCTGAACAGCCAGCTCGGCATCGCTTTTCTCGCCGAGCTCAACCGCATCAAGGGCGGCAGCGAGACCGATTTCGAGCCGGCATTCAAGGCATTGCGCGAGCTGCTGCCGAACGTCGGCGCCATTGCGGCCAATCTGGGCGCTTACGCCACGTTATGGCAGCAGGAGCAAATCGACATCGCGCCCTACAATTTCAATTTCGTGCAGACGCTCAAGGCCAAGGACGTGCCGGTTGAATTGGCAATCCCGCAGACCGGCGCCGTGGGCTGGGAGACGAGCCTGCATCTCGTCGCCAACGCACAGGAGCCTGAGCTCGCGGTGAAATACATCGACATTCATCTCGATCCCGCGATCCAGGCCAAGCTCATGCTGGCTCCCTACGATGTGATCCCGACGAGCTCTCAGGTGAAGCTCGAGGGGCCGATCACCAAATCGATCGCGCAATCGCAAGACGACCTCGCGAAGATCCGCGGGTTCGATTGGGAGAAGCTCAATCCGCAGCGCGGGGCGCTGATCGAGCGCTTCAACCGCGAGATCAGGATCTGAACCAGCGGTGAACGATCGGCAATCCGCGCTGGCGCTGCCGCTCGCGGCGCTGTTTGTCGCATTCTTCATCGCGCCGCTCTGCATCCTCGTCGCCCTGTCCTTGCATGGCGAGGCGGCGATGCGGACGTGGACGCTTGCGAATTATACGAAATTCTTCACCGACTCCTTCAACTACTCGATTCTGTGGCAGACCCTGCTGCTCGGGCTCAAGGCAACCATCGTGTGCCTCCTGTTCGCCTATCCGCTCGCATGGGTCTGCGTGCGCGCCGGCATGGGATTGCAGCGCATCATTGTGTTCCTGGTGATTCTGCCGATCCTCACGAGCGTGGTGGTGCGCACGTTCGCCTGGATCGTGATTCTCGGCCGGCAAGGCGTGCTCAACCAGATCTGGCTCGCGCTCGGCGGCGGCGAGCCGTTGCGGCTTCTTTACACCGAGACCGGGCTCATCATGGTGCTCGCGCAGGTACAGATGCCGCTGATGGCGCTGCCGATCATCACGGTGATGTCGAAGATCGACCAAAACCTCACCGATGTCTCGCGCGTGCTCGGCGCGGGCGAATGGCGCACCTTCTGGCGCGTCACCATGCCGCTGTCGCTGCCTGGGGTGATTGCGGGCTGCATCCTCACCTACACGGCCTGCATCACCGCGTTCGTGTCGCAAACGCTTATCGGCGGCGCGCGGCTCATCTACATGCCGCTCCACATTTATCAGCAGGCGATCGGCGCGAATAACTGGCCGTTTGCGGCGGCGATTTCCGTCATCTTCATGGTTGCGGTGCTGATCATTCTGGCCGTGATCGGCGTAATCGGCCGCAGGACCGAGACATATGCCCGCGCCTAGGCCGCCGGTTGACTGGGAAGGCCTGTCGCTGCGGCTCGTGTTCGGCACGCTCACCGCCGTGGCGGTCATTTTTCTCGTCGCGCCCACGCTCATCGTGCTGCTCACTTCTTTTACCGCCTCGGAATCTTTGCGCTTTCCGCCGCCCGGGCTCTCCCTGCGCTGGTATTACGCGCTGCTTGATGCCGACCAGATGCAGCGCGCGGCCTGGAATACGCTCGTCGTCGCGGTATGGACCACCGTGATCTCGGTCGTTCTCGGCGCCGGCGCCTCTCTCGCCATCGCGCGCAGCCGCGCCAAATGGGTGCGCGCAGCCGACCTTCTGTTCATGTCGCCGCTTCTGCTGCCGGCGCTCTCGTTCGGGTTTGCCGCGCTGGTCTACGTGCACCGGCTCGGCTTCTCCCCGAACATCCCGTTCCTGGTGGTTGGCCACGTCATCGTCTGCGTGCCGTTCGTGCTGCGCACGACGGTTGCGGCGCTCACCCAGCTCGATCCCGCCTTGCTCGACGCGAGCGCAAGCCTCGGCGCGAGGGGCTGGACGACCTTCCGGCGTGTCACGCTGCCGTTGATCGCGCCCGGGCTCGGCGCCGGCGCTTTTCTCGCCTTCATGGCCTCGTTCGACAACATTCCGGTGTCGTTGTTTCTGGCGGACGAGCGCAGCGAGATGCTGCCCATTCACCTCTGGCAGCAGATCGAGACCAATCTCGACGTGCGCACTGCTGCCGCTTCGGGCCTGATCATCGCCTTCACCTTGATCCTGATGATTGTGACCGAACGCATGGCGGGCCTGAGCCGCCAGATGCGGTGATGCGACATGCCGAAGACACCTATATCAGCCCGTCATCCTGAGGAGCGAGCGAGCGAAGCGAGCGAGCCTCGAAGGATGAACGGCCACAACTCGGGCCTTATCTACCGATCTCGGGTTTACCCGAGATCGGATCATGAGTGCGCAAGTCGGGCAGGACAGGCTCGACTTGCGGTGGCTCGGCGCGTTGCGCCGAGCACCTCAGGATGACGGTGCAAGAGCCGCGTTTGTGAAAAGATGGTGCGCTTCTCGCTCGATCAGCTCAATTGCATGGCGCCGGCGGAATTCGTTCGAGCGCTCGGCGGCATCTTTGAGCATTCGCCTTGGGTGGCGGAAGCGATCGTCGGTCAGAGACCGTTTGCCAGCCTTGCCGCGCTGCATGAGGCGATGACGAAAACGGTGCGCGCGGTGGACGATGCACAGAAACTCGCTTTCCTGAGGCGGCATCCGGAGCTTGCCGGCAGAGCCGCGCAGGCAGGGAGCATGACGCCGGACTCAACACGCGAGCAGGACAGCGCCGGCCTCAATCGTCTGGGAGCGGAAGAATTCGAGCGATTTGGCGCGCTCAATAGGGCCTATAATGACAAGTTCGGCTTCCCCTTCATCATTTGCGTGCGCCGGCACTCGAAAGACTCGATCTTTCGCCAGTTCGAGAGGCGCTTGCAAAACTCCATAGCTACCGAGCTTGAGGCAGCCCTCGCTGAAATCTTTCGCATCACCGCCCTGCGCCTCGACCAGCATGTCACTGCCGACGATCGGCTCAACGTGCACGGCTTCATGGACGTGCATGTGATCGACCTGAAGCGGGGACTGCCCGCGGCGGGGCTCGCGTTGGAATTGCGCGAGCTTTCCGGCTCAGGCTCCGATCGTCTGTTGACGTCCTCCGTGATCAATGCGCGTGGATCGACCGACATTCCATTTTTTGAGCATTGCCCGATTCCGATCGGCCGTTACGAGCTCCGGTTTTCTGTAGGCGATTATCACGCGCGCCAGCGCGAGGCATCGAGGCCGCTCTTCCTCGATGTCGTGCCGGTGCGGTTTGCGGTCGCCGACCCGGAGGGTCGTTACCACATCCCGCTGCGCATCACGCCGTGGAGCTACACGGCGTATCGCGGCCAATGACGCAGCTGATCAGCTCGGTTCGTGCTCGCCGCCTTGTGGCGCAGTGGGTGGGCTCTCGGGTCGCTCCCGTTTGCCCGGGGCGAGCGCTGTCACCGCGGTCTGCAGCGCCGCGAGGCCCGCGGCAACTGCCGCCGCTTTCGCCGCCTTTTTCGCCACGTTCTTGAGCTGCGAAGGCGTTTTCGGAGCTTGTTTCGGCTTGCCGGGTGGCTTCGATGCAGCTTTCGCCCTGCCGGCCTTCGCGGAGCCGGCCTTCGCCCGCGACGTGGCCTTGGCTTTGGACCGCGAGGCTCTTGACCCCGATTTGGCTGCGCTCCGTTTCGCCGCTTTCTTCCTACTGGTCTTCCTGGATGCTTTCCTCATGCATGTCTCCCTGCAGTCAACACTCTGTCCCTATTTTCACGCCGGCGCAACCGTACCGCGTTCAATGCGATATGCGCGCGAGAGCAGGTCTGCAATGTGCCCCTCGTTGGATTCGGCGATCAGCATGGCGCGGCCGTGCGCCTTGAGGCTCGCCAGCACTTCGCCCAGCCGGCGCGCGAGCGCCGGCGCCAGACCTTCAAAGGGCTCATCGAGCAGCAGGATGCGTCTGCCCGCCATGAGCGCGCGCGCGAGCGCCACCATCTTCTGTTGCCCGCCGGAAAGCTGCAGCGAGCTGCGCCGCCGCAACGACGCAAGCTCGGGCATGATGGAGAAAACCCATTCCATGCGCCCGGCCGCGTCGTCGCTGCGCGCTGTCCAGGTGGGCAGCAATATATTTTCCTCGACGTTGAATTCGGGAACGAGCCGCCGGTCTTCCGGCATGTAGCCGATACCGTGACGCACGCGGTCATGCGGTTGCAGTGTGAGCAAATCAGTCGCGTCGAGCTCGACCCTGCCGCTGGCCGGAATGCTGCCCATGAGCGCGCGCAAGAGCGTTGTTTTGCCGGCACCGTTGCGGCCGATGAGCCCGCACATCTCGCCTTCGCTCACCTCGAGGGAGGCGTTGCGCACAACCGGCACCGGTCCAATAGCCACGTCGAGCTTGCTCACCCTAAGCATGAACAGGCTCCGCGCTCGGCGTCCTGGTGCCACTTATCAGGTTTTGCACGCGCGTATCCCCGAGAGCCTGCGCGGGCGTGCCATCTGCAATCACTGTACCGTCATAGAACGCGAGGACGCGATCTGCGAAGCGCCCCACGATCTCCATGTCATGCTCCACGAACAGCACCGTAAGCCTGCGGCTCTTGAGCGCCGACATCACCACCTGCATCAGATCGAATTTCTCTTCGATGGAGATGCCGCTTGTGGGCTCGTCGAGCAGCAGAATGCGCGGGGTGCCGACGACCGCCATGGCGATGTCGAGAAGCTTGCGCACCCCTTGTGGCAGCGTGGAAGCACGCGCCTGCCGATATGGCGCGATGCGGAACAGCTCGATGTTTTCCTCGGCCTCACGCAACGCCGCGGGCGAGCGCAGAGGCATGAGCATGCGCCGAAGCGCGCCGGCGGACGCCTGCGCGAGCGCAGCCGCAGCGCACATGTTCTCGAAGACCGTTAGCGAAGGAAACACCTGCGCTACCTGAAAGGAACGGGAGATGCCGAGCCGCGTGATCTCGCGCGAGGGCCGCCCGGTGATGTCGCGCGTTTCGAACAAGATGCTGCCTTTGCTGGGGCGCAGGTGGCCGGTGATCATGTTGATAAAGGTGGTTTTGCCCGCGCCGTTCGCCCCGATGATGCCGATCGTCTGCTGCGGCGGGACGTCGAGCGTAATATCGCGGGCCGCAACGACTGCACCAAAGGTTTTCTCCAGGGCGCGCACCGAGAGAATTGGCGTCATGAGGTCTTCTCCTGGCGCCGGAAATGCTGCCAGACCGAGCTCAGCCCCTCAGGCACGAACAGAATGGTCAGAAGTAAGACGGAGCCGAGAATCATCTGCCAGGTGCCGGGCAGGAGATTGACAGCGATCGAGCGCACCAGCTCGAAAATGAGCGAGGCAACAAACGCGCCCGCAATGGAGCCAGCGCCCGCCAGGATGGTGACAAACACGAAACCTCCGGAGGTCGTCCAGTAGGCCATGCTCGGATCCACATGGCCGATGACCAGTGCAGCGAGCGCGCCGCCCACGCCAGCGAGAATGCCGGAAATGACCAGCTTGACGTGGATGAGCCGATTGACGGAGACGCCAAGAAATTCGAGGCGGATTTCATTATCCCGCACCGGAACGGCGAGCGCCCCGGCGAGCGTGCGCAGGTAGGCGGTGACCAGCAAGGCCGCGACGGCGCAGGTGCCGAGCACCAGCCAGAACAATGCGAGATCGAGCATGTCTCCATGGGGCCGATAATTCAGGAAAGTGCCGGCTTCCACATGAAATCCATCGGTCGAGCCGAGCGTCTCCGTCTTCACCAGCACGCCATAGAGGATCATGGACATCGCGAGGCTGAGCATGGCAAAGAAAATGTCGCGGTAGCGCGCGAGCAGGAACCCGAGCAGCCACGCGACAAAACCGGCCGCGCCGGCGGCAGCAAGGATCATAAGAAACACGTCCCGCACGCCAGCGTAGCGGGCGAGCAGCGCGACGCAGTAAGCACCGATGGCAGAGAAGAGAGCCTGCCCGAAGGGCACCAGGCCGGCGCGCCACAGGATGATCAAGCCGAGCACCACCAGCGCATTGGCAAAGGCCACAGTGGCAAGCGAGACGAGCCAGATCGGGAGCAGCGGCGCTATGGCGGCCAGGATAACGAAGGCAAGGCTGCCAAAAAGATCGCCGCGCAACATTGTCTTCAGATCTTCCGTGGCGCTGCGCGCGTAAACAGGCCGTAGGGCCGAAACACCAGAACAAGCGCCATTACCGCATAGATCACGAACAGCTCCAGCTGCGGGAACAGGTGGACAGCCGCGGCGCGCGCGAGACCTACGATCAGCGCGCCGACGAGCGCGCCTTCAACGGAGCCCATCCCGCCGGTTGCGACCACCGCAAAGGCCAGCACGATGACCTCGACGCCGATGCCAAGCGTTACGGAGATTTTCGGGGCCATAACGGCTCCGCCGATCGCGCCCAGGATGGCGCCGAGCGCGAATGTGACGGTGAACACCACCGTCACGTTGATGCCGAATGCGGCTGCGGTCTCGCGATCGTAGATCACAACCGTGAGCAAGCGGCCATAACGGGTGTGTTTCAGCGCCCAATAGGTGAGTACCGCCAGGGATGTGGCGAGCAGGACGAGAAGGATGTCGTAGTTGGAGAGGACGAGGTCGCCGATTTCGACACTGCCGGCCGCGACCATGGGCTGATAGGCGGCATAAGACTGCGGTCCCCAGATCAGCACGATCACGTCTTCCAGAATGAGAAAGGCCGCATAGGTGACGAGCACCACGATCACCTCATCCTTTCCGTAGACGAGGCGCAGGATGCCGCGCTCGAGCACAAAGCCGAGGACAAGACCGATGCCGGCGGCAACCAGCAGCATGAACAGGAAGCCGCCTGCGTCGGGCAGGCCGCGATCGTAATAGATGCCCACCGCGGTGGCCGCGCCGTAAGCTCCAAATGCGTAAAACGAGCCGTGCGTGACGTTGAGAATCTTCATTACGCCGAAGATCAAAGTGAGCCCCACCGCCACCAGAAAAAGGTAGGCGGCATAGACAAGGCCATCCGTCACAATGGCGAACAGGGTCAGCACAACCGACCTCGGTTCGAGACGTGCACGGAATTCGTCATTCCGGCCGAGGCTGTAAGCCGAGGGCCGGAATCCTTAATCCAAGACCTGTGGTTATGGATTCCGGGTTCGCCGCTACGCTGCGCTGCGCGGCGCCCCGGAATGACGATCATTATCTCAACGCTGCTTTCAATTGCACTTGGCGTCCTTCATGCCGCCCTTGATCCAGTCCTCCGCATTGACGCCGGGCGGGGGGTTCACGCATTCGGCCGGAAAACGAATCACATCCACGATCTCGGGTTGGTTCTTCTGCTTATTGAAGCGGTAGGTACCGTAGGCGGTCTCCTGAATTCCTTGGTGGCCGTTGCCCAGCGCAAGCTTTACCGGCCCGTTAGGCGCTTCGTAGGTGATCCCTTCGAAGGCCGCGATGACATCGTCAGTCGAAGGTCTCGTGCCACTCTTCTCCTTCTGTGCCTTTTCCCACGCGACTTTGAGACCGAGGAGCGAAAGCGCCATCTGATAGGCCGGATAGGTGGGCGGCGTGCCGTACCGATCCGTGTAGATTTTCTGGAACCAGTCGTTGAGAGCGGTGTGGGGCGCGAGCGGTCCATTCGGGCCACGCCCCCCCACGATGGTCCCGTCCGGGATCTTGTCGCGCATGCGCCAGATTGACGCTTCCACCGTCGTGCCGGCAAAAGGCATGCGCTTGCTTAGCCCGCGCGCCTCGCTCTGATAAAGAAACCCTTCGAGGTCGCCGTCCCAGAAACTGCTGTGCACCGCCTGTGATTTGGACGTGAGCAGAGTAGAAATCTCGGCGCCGTACTCGCCCGCAAACAGTTTTGGAAACAGCTCCTTGTCGACTTTGGCTTTGGGGGCCAACACGGTCATGGCGCCGACGAAATCGCGCCAGGAATCCTGTCCCCAAGCATAATTCTGATTGATACCGGAGTAGAGTGAAATATCTTTTTTCTTGGCCACCAGGTAACGCGCAGCGCCGGTATTATCCATGCTGGCATGCGGGGAAGGACGAAACACGTATTTGCGTGGCTTCTCCTCGAAAACGCGCACCGTGCCGCAATCGAAATAGACGGTGAGCGCCTTGAGCTCCTCGGCCACCGGCGTGACTGCAAGACAGCTGCCCGATGAGATGTAGCCGACCACCGCATCCACCTGGTCGCGCTGCACCAGATTGCGGAACTCGGTGACCACCTGAGCGGTGGAACCAGCCTCGTCGACGTATTTGGCCTCAATCTTCGCGCCGCCGAGGCCGACCGTGTTGTAGGGCTCCGGCGCCTTGCCGCTATTGAGCGCCTCGATGACGATCTCCGCCCCGTTGCGTCCGGGCACCCCGAAAGGGGACGCGGCGGGTCCGCTCAGGAAGGACACGATGCCGAGCTTCACGGGTGCCGAGGCCGTCTCGGTGCTCGACTGGGCGTGCGCTGCAGCGAGCGCGGCGATGAGCATGGATGCGGCGGCAAGCGAAGTCGCCGGAGTCGAGTGGGGCATGCTTGTTCCTCCCGTTATGGTGTGTTGCTGTTGCGGATCAGCAAACGCGATCCCACAAGCTTATTCAACTGCTTTTACCTCGCTCGCGCGATGCTATCATCCGCCTTCGGCCGCGGACTTTTTGCCGCGTTCCAAGGGTGAGGCATCCATGAACGTTGTCACGCTCGCGCGCCCGCGCGCGGATATTCCCCAGGACGGCCGCGAGGCGCGGCTCGCGATCCGTCGAGGCGCGCTCGGCGGCACGACCGCCGGTTTTGCACCCGGCTACGTGCAGGGCAATCTCGCTATCCTGCCGGCATCGCTTGCGGCAGATTTCTTGCGCTTCTGCCAGCTCAATCCGAAGCCATGTCCGCTTCTTGCCGCCTCCAACACCGGCGATTACCGCATCCCCGCCTTGGGCGAGGATCTCGACATCCGCACCGATGTGCCGCGCTACCGCGTGTTCATGCGCGGCGAGGTGATCGACGAGCCTACGGACATCCGATCGCATTGGCGGGACGATCTGGTCGCCTTCGTGATCGGCTGCTCGTTCTCATTCGAGGAGGCGCTCGCCAATGCAGGCATCGAGTTGCGGCACATCAGCTGCGGCCTGACCTGCCCGATGTATCGCACGAGCGTGCAGACCGTTCCGGCCGGTCCCTTCCATGGGCCGCTTGTCGTCTCAATGCGACCGATGACACCTGCCAATGCCATCCGCGCGGTGCAGATCACCACCCGTTTTCCGGCGGTGCACGGCGCGCCGGTTCACCTCGGAAAGCCGGAGCTGATCGGCATTTCCGACCTAAGCAAGCCCGACTGGGGGGACGCCGTTCCCATCAAAGACGATGAGATCCCGGTGTTCTGGGCGTGCGGCGTCACGCCGCAACCCGTGGTGGCGGTTGCCAAGCCGGACTTCTGCATCACGCATTACCCGGGCAGCATGCTGGTGACCGACCGCCGCAACAGCGACTACGCCATCATGTAGATGGGCAAGCGGGACCCCCGCGGCTGGACGGCTCGCGCGCAACAACAATGGGTAACAATGCCGGGCGCAGCGCGGAGGCGGGGAGGACGAAGGCAATAACAATGGGAAACAGTCGCGCACACGCACGTATCCTGATGTATGCCGGGGCGGGTTTGACACCCGCCCCCACCACCCTGGGGTTTGGCTAAAGCAGGTGCGCCGGCGCTACTTGCTAGCGTGATCTCTCCCCGACAGGTCGGGAGAGATGCGCGGCGGTAACAATGGAGAACAATGACCGGCTCCATTTGTCGCGCCGTGCGCCAGCGGCGAGATGGCGCTCAACATTTCCTTGCGCCGCCGCGGCAGAGATCCGGGCGCTCCCGCAAAGAAGGAGCCCAAGGCTTCCGCCACGGCCGAATCGAGGTCTGGCTCGTCTGCCGGCACTGGAGCATCGGCCTGCACCATGGCGGTAGCCGGCGAGGGGGCCTGACGTTCCCGACGGACGTCGCGCTCCGCCGGATCGCGCATTCTTGCGGCCGCCGCTGCTTTCTCCAACTCGGGTTTACGGCCGAGCTTCTCGAGCTTGTGCTGTGCCCGCACATAGGCCTCGACCATGCGGGTGAGGCAGTTGCCCTCTTCCGGGCTAAGCTCTCCCGCACAAACCGCGGCAAAGATGGCGGCGATGACACGCGGGGGGTCGGAGGGCCGCTCGATCGGCGGCAGATCGATCTCGACCGGCGCGCCCTTGCGCGTCGGCAGCATTGTTCGCCAAAGCCGGCAGAGGGCGTTGGCATCGCCCCTTTTTGCCCGCTCGATGAGGGTGCGAATGACTCTCTCCGCAGCGCCCTCGATGAGCTGCTCGAACAGGACCGTCGTCTTGTGGCGCGCGCCGCGCGGACGACCTGCGGGATTGCCGCTTTGACCAGGCTGGAAGGGCATTTTCGATCTCCTCATTGCTGGAATGAAAAAGCCCGCGATGCGGGGCATCGCGGGCCAACAAAAAACCCGGCGGGGTTATCGCCGGGTCCGCTCGCACCTCGCGAGACTGAACGAATCATAGCACCGCGCTGTACAGTGTCAAGTCATTTTCGAGACCTTGGCAAGTCAGGGCGGAGCCCGGATCAATGTTCCTTTTTTGTTCTAACTTGTTTCGCAACACCTTGCAAGTGGAAAAGCGTGGCAAATGCGGAAGTCCGTGGCCTTCCACCACCGCACGTTCCGGCGCGAGCTTCACGCGGTCGTCCACAAAACCGGCTTTGGAGTCTTACCCGCGCACCTCGACCCCGGCGCGGCGCTCGACCGGTATCACGACTGTGGTCAGATCCGCATCCGCGCCGACCTCGTCGCAGGCGATCTGCAGCATGCGCGTGACCGTTTCCGCCACTTCCATGGGCACGCCCAATGCCTGGGCTTCCTGCAGGCACAGTTTGAGATCCTTCGCCATCAGGCCGGTGGTAAAGCCGAGATTGAAAAGGCGCGGCAGGATGACACGCCCGAATTTGTCCTCCGTCGCGGTATTGCGGCCGGTGCTTGAATTGATCACGTCGAGCATGATGCGGGGGTCGAGCCCTGCTTTCACCCCCATGACCATGGCCTCCGATGTCGCCGTCATGGCAGTCGCGGACAAAAAATTGTTGCAGAGCTTCATCGTCTGGGCCGCGCCGGGCTTGTCCCCGATGAAGAAAATCCTGCCGAACACCGACAGCGCCGACTCCAGCGCCTTGACCTCATCGCGCGGGCCGGAGACCATCACTGCCAGGGTGCCCTTTGATGCACCGCTGACCCCGCCGCTTACCGGAGCGTCGATCTGCACGATGTCGCGCGCGCTGAGCGCCTCGTAGACACGCTTGGCCATCACCGAGCCCGTCGTTGAAAGGTCCACGAAGCGCCGCACCGCCTTGCCGTGCACGATCTCGCCGGTCGCGACCGCAAGCACCACGTCCGGCGTTGGCAGGCTGGCCATGACGGTCTCGGTTTCATCCGCCACGGCGCGCGCGGAAGCGCAAACCTTGGCGCCCAACGCGCCCAGCCGCTCGAGCGGCTCGCGCCGGGTATCGAAGGCGAACACCTGGTGGCCGGCTTCGACGAGCCGGCGCGCCATGTGGAACCCCATCTGACCTACCCCGATGAACCCGATCTCCATGCGTTATCTCCCTGATGACCAACAGAAGCATACTCGGCCGCTTTGTCGTGCTCTATGGCGCGCTCTATGCCTCCTTCGGCGTGGTCTCCCCGTTCCTGCCTGTCTTTCTGAGCGGCCGCGGCATCGAGGCGGAAGCACTCGGCATGCTGCTTGGCGCCATGACGATCGTGCGCATTCTCTCTGCGCCGCTTGCCGCCCGCCTTGCCGACGTGCTGCATGCGTTTCGACTGGAGCTTGCGATATTCGCGCTGCTTTCGGCCATTGCGCTCCTGCTCTGCTTGCCCGCACACGGGTTCTGGCCACTCGTGCTCGCATGTCTGTTTCAGGCCGCGATGATCGCGCCGCTCGTGCCCCTTGGCGACGCGATGGCGCTGGCAACGGCGCAGCCTCGCGGCAATTTCAGCCGCGGCGCTTTTGAATACGGCTGGGTGCGCGGAGCTGGCTCCGCCGCATTCATTGCCGGCCTTCTTGTTGCCGGCCAAATGACAGGCTGGCTCGGTCTCGCTTCCATCATATGGTCTGCTGCCTTCCTGCTTTTCGCAACCGCCCTCGCCTCCGCGCGACTGCCGGACATCAGCACCGCCCGCCCAAACAATACGAATGCACAGCCGCCGCAGGGTTGGCTCGTTCTGATCCGCCAGCAAAGTTTTGTACGATTGGTCGTGGTTGCGGCGCTCGTGCTCGGCAGTCACGCGATGCATGATTCCTTCGCCATGATCAGCTGGCGGCAGGCGGGCATAGCCTCGTCCGTCACCAGCGTGCTGTGGTCCGAATCCGTTGCCGCCGAGGTGCTTGTCTTTTTCTGGATCGGACCGTTTGTGCTGCGGCGGCTCCAGCCGACAACGGCGATGACCATTGCGGCCCTCTGCGGCATTGCGCGCTGGAGTGTGCTGGCGCAGACGACCGCGATTCCAGCGCTGGCGCTCGTTGAGCCGTTGCATGGCTTGACCTTTGCGCTCCTTCACCTCGCCTGCATGCGGCTCATTGCGCAAACGGTGCCATCCTCTTTAGCGGGTACCGCGCAGGCGCTTTATGGGGCGGTCGGCATTGGTGGGACGACTGCGCTTTTGACCATCGCCTCGGGATGGCTCTATGCCCGGTTCGGACCACACGGCTTTTTCGCAATGGCGGGGCTTTGCCTTACAGCGCTGCCCGCCATTGCGAGCCTGCGGCGGGCGCTTCCTGCCTCATCAAATTGAAATATCAAGGAAAATAGCTGCCAAGTCATGGCAATGACCGAAGCGCCGCGATCGGCCGCCGCAATCTCGCCGCGCCGAGCCGCTTGAGTAATTGACAGGGCCGGCGCATCATGGGTTGGGTCGAGTAAGCGGGGCGTAGGTCAATGTCAGCTGCGCGTGCAGGCGTGCTGCCGAGGCTGGAGGCGTTCGATGAGGAGTTCGGACGCGAGGAGGCGGATTCCGCCCACCGGCCGAATACCGTCTTCAAGCTCTCGACGGTAATTGGACTGGCGCTTGCTGCCGGCGTGATCACCGCGGTCGCCTTGGGCTGGCCGAACGGGCCGTTGACCCAGGATGCGACGGAAGGTGCAGCGGAAAAGCCGGAAGCGGCCGTGCAGCGCCTCACGCAGGAAGTGGAGATGCTCAGGCGCGAGCTCGCCGACCTCACCGAAGAGCATCAGCGCGCAGCCAACACGATTGCCGCCCTGCAGGCGCAGCAGGAGAATCGCGCAGTAAAGACGTGGTACTCGGATCCTGTGGCTCTGATATACGGGTTTGATAATCAATTTGAAGCGAGCGCCACGCCGCCCGTCCGGCGCTCCATAGTGCGTGCGCGGCCGCGTGAGTTGCCGCCGCGCGAAGAAGGCGCGCCGCTCTCACTCGACCCGCAATAACTGCTGAACCGTCATTCCGGGGCGCCACAAAGTGGCGAGCCCGGAATCCATAAGCACAGGCTTGGGATTATGGATTCCGGCCCTCGGCTTATAGCCTCGGCCGGAATGACGGCTGCGAGTTCATTCTTCCTTATAGCCGTATTCCGGCACATTGCCGGTGTTCCCGTAATATTTGTACGGCAAAAACTTGCCCGACATGGTGATCTTCACACGATCGCCTTTTGGGTTCGGCAGACGCTCGATCTGAATATCAAAATCGATCGCAGACATGATACCGTCACCGAATTCCTCCTCGATCAGCGCTTTCCACGCCGGCCCGTTCACCATCACCAGCTCGTAAAATCGATAGATCAGGGGGTCGGTGGGCGGCATCGGCACGCCCGAGCCGCGCATCGGGATCTCGTTGAGCATGGCGGTCTCGGTCGGCGTGAGGCCGAAGAGCTCGCCCGCCTTCAGCGCCTGGGGCTTGGTCAGTTTCATCTGGCCAAGGAGCGCCCCAACGAGGAGCACCGGAGAATAGCCCCCGATCTGCTGATGGATGTGTTTCCAGCTCCATCCCTTTGCGCGCTTGATGTCGAGAATTTTCTCCGTGAGCTCGCTACGTAGCATACGTCTCTCCCTCGATTACGGTTTCACCTTCGGCTCACCCGCACGAACCCTGGGACAATTTTCCCTCGCGCAGGTCGTCTTTCGATGGGGGCCTGAGCGCAACGGCAGCCTCGGCGGCCACGATCGGCTCGGGCACGCCCGGCCGCACCACCCGAATATGGCGCGGGTTGAAGTTCTCCTCGCGCCAGCCGCGGCTGCGGCTGACCAGAAAATCGATGATGTGATTGCGTACCCCGTAATAAAGCGGATGCCGGTGCACATCCTTGCGCGCGCGGTGCTTCGGCAATGGGTTGTCGACGATCTCGGCCAGCACCGCATTTGGCCCGTTGGTCATCAGCACGATGCGATCGGCGAGATAGATCGCCTCATCCACATCGTGAGTGATCATAAACACCGTCTGACCTGTTTCGAGACAGATGCGCCGCACCTCATCCTGCAGCGTGCCGCGGGTGAGCGCATCAAGCGCCGAGAAAGGCTCGTCCATGAGCATGATCTTGGGCTCGATGGAGAGCGCGCGGGCGATGCCGACGCGCTGCTTCATGCCGCCGGAAAGCTCAGCCGGGCGCTTGCGCTCGGCGCCCGAGAGCCCGACGAGGTCAATGAATTTCTGCGCGCGCCTGTCCACGTCGGCGCGCCGCATACGACGCCATTTGGAAGAAACAGCGTACGCAACATTGCCCTTGACCGTGCGCCACGGCAGCAGAGCGTGGCTCTGAAAGATGACCGCGCGATCGAGGCTCGGACCTTCGATCGCCTGGTTGTCGACAATCACCGTGCCCTGGGAGGGCTCATCAAGGCCGGCGACAAGGTTGAGCACAGTGGTCTTGCCGCAGCCGGAATGCCCGATGATACAGGTGAATTCTCCGCGTGCCATCGAGAGCCACAAATTCTCGAAAACAGTATTGAGTCCACCACCGGGCGCGGCGAACTGTTTGGTAATTCCCTCTATGGCGATGAACTTGTCGCTCATGTGCGTGAACCGGGCTACTCCTGGAAGGTCACGAGCCGCGTCGCGCGCGCCAGCACCTGGTCAAGCACCATGCCGACGAGTCCTATCACCAGAATGGCGGTGATCACATTGGTGATGGAGAGATTGTTCCACTCGTTCCACACGAAATAGCCGATGCCGGTGCCGCCGACGAGCATTTCGGCGGCGACGATCACGAGCCAGGCAATGCCGATCGATATGCGCATGCCGGTCAGAATGGTTGGCGCCGCGGCAGGCAGGATGATCGTGAAGGCGCGGCGGAACACGCCCACCTCGAGTGTGCGCGCGACATTGAGCCATTCGCGCCGAACCGAGGCGACACCGAAAGCGGTATTGATCAGCATCGGCCATAACGAGCAGATGAAGATCACGAAAATCGAGGACAGGCCCGAATCCTTAATCGTGTAGAGGGCAAGCGGCATCCAGGCGAGCGGCGAGATGGGCTTGAGCACCTGCACGAAAGGATCGAGCGCGCGGCTCATGAGCGGCGACATGCCGATCAGAAACCCGATGGGAATGGCAACGAGAACCGCGAGCAGATAGCCCACACCCACGCGCGCGATCGAATAGGCGAGCTGAATGCCGAGCCCCTTGTCATTCGTGCCGCGGTCATAGAACGGGTTTTTCAGATGCTCCCACAGCGTCCGGGCGACCTCCACAGGGCCGGGCATGGCGGATTTGCCCTGGCTCGCAGCGGCCCCCACGAGCTTGGCGTATTCCGGATCCATGCTCACCGCCGGCCCGCTTCCGGCAGTGCCCAGGTGCCACACGCCGATGAACAACGAGAACAGCAGGAGGGAAACGACCGCCGCCCGCACGGCGAGGAGGGAATGCATTGCAGCGCTGCTCAGACCCGCTTGATCGCGAAGCTCTGCACGTATTCGTCGGGCTTCGCCGGATCGAATTCCTTGCCCATGACTTTGAAGCTCTTCGATCTCGTTGCCGGCGGCGTAAGCCCGACCTCCTTCATCAGCTTCGCGGTATCGGTCGCGAGAAAGACCTGCTCTGCCACCGCATTGTAGTCGACGTCGCCCTTGAGCTGACCCCAGCGCTTCATCTGCGTGAGAATCCATACAGCGAACGATTGCCAGGGAAACGGATCGAAGTCGATGCGGTTGGGCTCGCGCTTCACCTGCCCGAGCCCGTCCGCATAGGTACCGGTGAGAATCTGCTCGAGCACGGTCACAGGCTGATTGAGATAATTTGCCGGCCCGATAGCTGCGGCGATCTCCTTGCGGTTTTCCGGCTTGTGCGCGAAGGCGGTCGCGTCGATGATGGCCTTGAGCAGCGCCGCATAGCTGTTCGGCATCGTGGTGACGAATTCCTTCGACGCCGCAAAGGCGCAACAGGGATGGCCTTCCCACAGCTCTTTCGAGAGCAGGTGGATGAAGCCTGCCCCGTCATAGACCGCGCGCTGATTGAAGGGATCGGGGCCGAGGAAGCCGTCGATGTTGTCGGCGCGCAGATTGGCGACCATCTCGGGCGGCGGCACCGCGCGAATCTGAATGTCGACGTCGGGGTCGAGCCCGTGCTCGGCAACGTAATAGCGCAGCAGGTAGTTGTGCATGGAGTAATCGAACGGCACTGCAAATTTGAAGCCCTTCCATTTTTTCGGATCGTTCTTCTCCTTGTGCTTGATGGAAAGCGTAATCGCCTGGCCGTTGATATTCTCGACCGCAGGCATGGTGTACGGGATCGGGTTCGAGCCCGCCCCGAGCGTAATCGCAAGCGGCATGGGCGAGAGCATATGCGCCGCGTCGTATTCCTTGTTCAGCGTCTTGTCGCGGATAACCGCCCAGCCGGCGGTCTTCACCACTTCAACGTTGAGACCGTGCTTGCTGTAGAACCCCATCGGATGCGCCATGATGATCGGCGTGGCGCAGGTGATCGGGATAAAGCCGACTTTGAGGTCCTTCTTCTCGAGCGCGCCGCCCTGCGCGAAGACTTCAGTCGCGGACTTGAGCGGAAACAGCTGCGACAGCGCTGCAAGCGCGGTGGAAGCGCCGACCGTCTTGAGGAAGGTGCGACGTGCACCGTCCTTGGGAAAGAGCGCGCGCATCACCGCGGAGGCAATCACGCCTTGATATCGCGTCTCCTCGCTCTCGATCACGGCAGGGAGGAGGCGTTCGTCGCGCTCATGCTCCGCCTGAGTGGCATGACGTCCGCACGTGCAACCGGAGGTTAGTCGTCCGGCAGAATCGAACGGATCGTCGAAGGTCGACATGGGCGTACTCCAGTGTTCGCGCCGGCGTTCGGCCGGCCGATTGCCCATGCGTTAGCAATGGACATGCCAGCGCCCTCCTGTGTGAAGGTGCCGAACCACTGATCCTTGAGCGGGCGACAGCCGCCCATTGGTTGGGCAAAGGCCTGCTTTTCAGGCAGGTGCGGATCAGTTGTCCCCAACCCGATCTAACTGCCTATCGCTTGCGCATGAACTCGCTACTATCGCGCAGGCATCCGCAAGGCCTGCGTAGGTCAAACTGGCGAAAAATCAGCGGTTTGCCACAAAGGGCCGCACCGTGGGGCGTTGGCATGGCCTTTGCCGATTGTGCGGCGAGTTTGCCGATTGGAGGGAATGAATGAAGCGTCGCCAGCTCCTGAAATCTATGACCGCGGTTGCGACGGGTACCTTCTTGCCGTCGATCCCCGCCGTGTGGGCGCCTGCCAAGGCGCAAGCCCGCCAGGAAACCCTTCTGATTGTTTCGGAGAGCGGCCCGAACAACCTCGACATCCACGGCGTGGGCACCAATGTGCCCGGCTATGAGGTGTCCTGGAACTGTTACGACCGCCTCATCAGCCACGAGATGAAAACGTTGCCCAACGGGGTGCAGTATTACGAGCGCGACAAATTCAAGCTGGAACTCGCCGACGACATGAAGATCGGCGACATGTCCGTCACCTTCAGGCTGAAGAAGAACGCCTCCTTCCACGACGGCATTCCGGTCAGGGCGAACGACGTGAAATGGTCCCTCGATCGGGCCGTTAGCGTGGGTGGCTTTCCGACATTTCAGATGGGCGCCGGCTCTCTGACCAAGCCGGAGCAGTTCGTCGTGGTGGATGATAACACCCTCCGGGTCGATTTTATGCGTAAGGACCGCCTCACCATTCCGGATCTCGCAGTGGTGGTGCCCTGCATCCTGAACTCCGAGCTGGTGAAGAAACATGCCACGGATAAAGACCCGTGGGGTCTCGAATACACCAAACAGAACACCGCGGGCAGCGGCGCCTATCGAGTGGTGAGCTGGAACGCCGGCACCGAGGTCGTGCTGGAGCGCAACGACAAATGGGTCGGCGGACCAGTGCCGAAGATCAGGCGCATCATCTGGCGCATGGTACCCTCCGCCGGGAACCGCCGCGCGCTTCTGGAACGCGGCGATGCGGACATCTCCTACGACCTGCCCAACAAGGATTTCGTCGAGCTCAAGGATTCGGGCAAGCTCCACATCGTCTCGACACCCTATTCCAATGGCATCCAGTACATCGGCATGAACGTGAAACAGCCGCCGTTCGATAATCTGAAAGTGCGCCAGGCGGTCGCCTATGCGCTTCCCTATCAGAAGATCATGGACGCGGCGCTGTTCGGCCTCGCCAAACCCATGTTCGCTGCATCTGCCGGCACGCCCATCGAAGTGGCCTGGCCGCAGCCGCACCATTACGATACGGACATCGCAAAGGCGAAGCAGCTCCTTGCGGAGGCGGGCTATCCGAACGGATTCGAGACAACGCTCTCCTTCGATATCGGCTTTGCCGGAGTGAACGAGCCGATCTGCGTGCTCACCCAGGAGAGTCTCGCGCAGATCGGCATCAGATGCACCATCAACAAGATCCCCGGCGCCACCTGGCGAACCGAGCTCAACAAGAAGACTCTTCCGCTCTACACCAACGTGTTTTCCGGCTGGCTGGACTATCCGGAATATTTCTTCATCTGGTGCTATCACGGAAAAAATTCGATCTTCAACACGATGAGCTATCAGTCGAAGGAGATGGACGGCTACATCGATGGCGCGGTGACCGCCGCGGCGGAAGGCGATAAGGCCGCGTATGAGAAAGATGTAAAGTCGTTCGTCAAGCTCGCCTTTGAGGACATTCCGCGCATCCCGCTTTATCAGCCCTTCGTCAATGTCGCGATGCAGAAGAACGTGTCCGGCTATCAGTACTGGTTCCACCGCCGCCTCGATTACCGCGCGCTGGTGAAGGGGTAATAATGCTCCTTATCGTCATGGCCGGGCTTGTCCCGGCCATCCACGTCTTCCATAGCCCCGCCGGTTTCAAAGACGTGGATGCCCGCGAGCAGACAAGTTTTACGCAGTCTGCGCAAGTTTGACTGCGTTGCGCGGGCATGACGTGGCTCGATAGGAGATCCCGATGCTCGCGTTGATCCTGAAGCGGCTGGTGCTGGCGGTGCCGAGCCTCCTCGGGGTGATTGTCGTCACGTTCCTGCTCACGCGCGCGCTCCCGGGTGATCCAGCGGCGTATTTTGCCGGCCCCGCTGCTACGACGGAAGCGATCGAGCAGATCCGCGTCAAGCTCGGACTCGACCGGCCGCTTTACGTGCAGTTCGTCAGATATGTGCGCGATCTCGCGCACGGGGATCTCGGCGACTCGCTGACCACCGGCCAGCCGGTCGGCTATGAAATAAAGACGCGGCTGCCCGCCTCGGCCGAGCTTACGCTTCTCGGTCTCATCATCTCGATCTGCATCGCCGTGCCGCTCGGTGTTTTGGCCGCAACCCGGCCGAATTCTCCGATCGATCACGCGTGCCGTGTGATCTCGACCGCGGGCGTGTCCTTGCCGGTGTTCTTTACCGGACTGGTCCTCGTCTATGTTTTTTATTACCAGCTCGGCTGGGCGCCGGCGCCGCTCGGGCGCCTCGATATCTTTTTCAGTCCGCCTCCCCACGTCACCGGGTTTTATCTGATCGACAGCCTGATCGCGGCCGACGGCGAATTGTTTCTGGCCGCGCTGAAGCAATTGATCCTGCCCTCGCTCTCGCTGGGCATATTCTCGCTCGCCCCCATTGCGCGCATGACGCGCGCCTCCATGCTCGCGGCGCTTTCTTCGGATTTCGTGCGCACCGCGCGGGCAAGCGGGCTTGCCCCCTTCACCGTGGTCATCACCTATGCGTTCCGCAACGCCATGCTGCCGGTGATCACCACGCTCGGCATGGTGTTTTCATTCCTGCTCGGCGCCAACGTGCTCGTTGAAAAGGTATTCGCGTGGCCGGGCATCGGCTCATTCGCGGTCGAGGCGCTGGTGGCCTCCGACTTTGCCCCGCTGCAGGGCTTCGTCCTGACCATGGCGGTGATGTATGTAGCGCTCAACCTCCTGATCGATATTCTCTACGGCATCATCGACCCGCGCGTGAGGATTGAGGCATGACCCCGATCACTCTTGCGCAGCAGCCGAGGCCGGACGCCGGCCTGCGCGCCGCGTTGCGCCATGCGCGTCACATCCTGCGCGAGAACGCGGTGACAGGCTTTGCCTTCGCGCTGTTTCTGCTCATCGTGCTCGCCGCGCTGCTCGGCCCGCACATCGTTCCCTACGATCCGCTGGCGAGCGATACGGCCGCGGCGCTCAAGCCGCCGTCACTCGCCCACTGGGCGGGCACCGACCAGCTCGGCCGCGACGTGTTCAGCCGGGTCGTGGCTGCAACGCGCCTCGATCTCCTCATCGCCTTTAGCTCGGTGGCGCTCGTCTTTGTGGTCGGGGGGCTCGCCGGGGTTTCCGCGGGCTTCTTCGGAGGCTGGACCGACCGGCTGGTCGGTCGCATCGCCGATACCATCATGGCGTTTCCGCTGTTTGTGCTTGCGATGGGGATTGTCGCGGCGCTCGGCAATACGGTGGAGAACATCGTGCTGGCAACCGCCATCGTCAATTTTCCGCTTTATGCGCGCGTGGCACGCGCCGAGGCGAACGTGCTGCGCGAGGCCGGCTTCGTGCATGCGGCACGGCTTTGCGGCAACGCCGAGCCGCGCATCCTGCTCGGCCACGTGCTGCCCAATATCATGCCCATCATGATGGTGCAGATGTCGCTCACCATGGGGTACGCCATTCTCAATGCGGCAGGGCTCTCCTTCATTGGGCTGGGCGTGCGGCCGCCCACTCCGGAATGGGGCATCATGGTGGCCGAAGGCGCGAGCTTCATGGTGTCAGGCGAATGGTGGATCGCGTTCTTCCCCGGCGCCGCACTGATGCTTGCGGTATTCTGCTTCAATCTCCTCGGCGACGGCTTGCGCGACATCGTCGATCCGCGGCGCAGAACATGACCGTCCTGTCCCCGTTCATCCCCGCCCGCGCGGCAATCCAGCAAACTGCGTCCCTGCTTTCGCGGGCGCAAACGGGAAAGACACGATGAGTCAGGCGCTGCCGCTCCTCGAAGTCTCAGACCTGTCCGTCGAGTTTGCGACCCGCCGCGGCACGGTATGCGCCGTGCAGCACGTCGATCTCACCATCGGCAAGGGAGAAACCGTCGGCATTGTCGGAGAGTCCGGATCCGGGAAATCGGTCACGTCCTACGCGGTCATGCGCATTCTTGATCGCGCGGGGCGCATCGCGCGAGGCGTGGTGCATTTCACCGGGCTCGACCTGCGCGAAACAAGCGAAGAGCAGATGCGCAATCTGCGCGGACGCGAAATCTCGATGGTGTTTCAGAACCCGCGCGCCGCGCTCAACCCGATCCGCAAGGTCGGGCACCAGATCGCGGACGTTCTGCGCCAGCACGCGCAGGTCAATTCCGGAGAGCTTGCCGACAAGGCAGTGGCAATGCTCGAGCAGGTTCGCATCGCGCGTCCGCGCGAGCGCTATCATGCCTACCCTTTCGAGCTGTCGGGGGGAATGTGCCAGCGTGTGGTAATCGCGCTCGCACTCGCTTGCCGTCCGCGCCTGCTCATTGCCGACGAGCCCACCACCGGGCTTGACGTCACGACACAGAAAGCCGTGATGGACCTGATCGTCGAGCTCACGCGGGCGCACGCGATGTCGACCATCCTGATAACGCATGATCTCGGGCTTGCCGCGATGTATTGTCAACGCGTGCTGGTTATGGAGAAAGGACAGGTGGTCGAGAGTGCGCCCGCCAAGGTCATCTTCACGGCGCCCGCGCATCCCTACACCCGCAAGCTCATGCGCGCGACGCCGCGCCCCGGCATCTCGCTGCGCGAGCTCCTGCCCGAAAATGCCGCGGCGACCGCGACCGCCGCTCCGGCAAGGAACGGCAACGCAGGTGGTGTCCTTCTCACCGTGGAGAAGCTGATAAAGGAGTATCCGCGCAAGCATCTCTCCGGCGGCTTGCGCAAGATGCTGGCGAAAAAACCGGCGCCCGAGCCTGACACCTTTCGGGCGGTGGACGGCATCAGCTTCACGGTCGCGCGCGGCGAGAGCGTGGGCCTTGTCGGCGAATCCGGTTGCGGCAAGTCGACCACCTCGGCCATGGTGATGCGTCTTCTGGACAAGACCGATGGGGTGATCCTCTTTGACGGTGAGGACATCGGCGAGATCCCGGCGAAAAACTTTGCAAGGCTTCCGCTGCGCAAGCGTATTCAGATGGTGTTTCAGGACCCGACCGATAGCCTGAACCCCCGCTTTACTGCGGCGCGCGCCATTGCAGATCCGATCCTGCGACTCGGCGGTCTTTCCGGACGCGACGCAGTACGCGCGCGCTGCGAGGAGCTTGCGCGCCAGGTTGGATTATCGATCGATCTCATCGACCGCTTTCCCCATCAGCTCTCGGGCGGGCAGAAGGCGCGTGTCGGGATCGCGCGCGCAATTGCGCTCAATCCGGAGCTTGTGATTCTCGACGAGCCGACCGCGGCCCTCGACGTCTCGGTGCAGGCGGTCGTGCTCAATCTGTTGCAGGATCTGAAAGATTCACTCGGCATGAGCTACCTGTTCGTCTCGCACGATCTCAACGTGGTGCGTCTCCTCTGCGACCGGGTCATGGTCATGCAGGCGGGCCGCATCGTTGAGCAAGGCCCGACCGAGCAGGTGCTCTTTGCTCCCCAGGCGCAGTACACGCGCGATCTGCTCGCCGCCATTCCCGCGCCGCGGTTTGATTAAGAACGCAATGTCTGACAAGGCCGTCGGGAATGAGCAGCTTGACGCTTACGTCGAAGCCGCCGCGCACCTGCTTGAGCTCTCCCTGTTACCGACCTGGAAAGCTTCGGTAGCAACAAACCTGCAAACCATCCTGGGGCTCTCCGCGACATTTGCAGCGTTTCCTTTGCCGGACGATGCGGAGCCGGCGCCCGTATTCGTGCCTTAGGCGCCAGCAATGGACATCGATTGGGCGCACGCGCATGAGGTTGCTTCAGCTGTTTCCAGCGGAGAAATCAGCGCCAGCGCGGTGATCGAAGCGGCGTTGGCGCGAATTGCGAGCCCCGACGGGACGCTCAACTCGTTCACGGCCGTTCTGAGCGAGCGCGCACTCGGCAAGGCGCGTGGCCTCGATGCGACACGCGCGCAGGGCAAAAGGCTGGGTCCGCTTGCGGGTGTGCCGTTTGCGGTCAAGAACCTGTTCGATATCGGCGGGCTGCCCACTCTCGCCGGATCGAAGATCAACCGGGATAGGGAAGCGGCCAAATCCGACGCGACATTGATTGCGCGCCTTGAGGCAGCTGGCGCCATCCTTGTAGGGGCGCTCAACATGGGCGAATACGCCTATGACTTCACCGGCGAGAACGTGCATTACGGCGCGTGCCGCAATCCGCACGATGTGAGCCGCATGAGCGGCGGCTCGTCCAGCGGCTCGGGCGCTGCGGTGGCCGGCGGTCTCGTGCCCATTGCGCTTGGCTCCGACACCAATGGCTCGATCCGCGTGCCAGCCTCGTTCTGCGGTGTTTTCGGGCTGAAACCGACCTATGGGCGTCTCTCGCGCGCCGGAACGTTCCCGTTTGTGACAAGCCTTGACCACGTCGGTCACTTCGCACGCTCGGTACGCGATCTCGCGCTGGCCTATGATGCAATGCAGGGGCATGACCGGCGCGATCCGGTCTGCGTGGATCGCACTCCCGAGAACACGGCTGATCTGCTCGACCGCGGCGCTGACGGCCTGCGCATCGCCGTGGCTGGGGGTTATTTTCAGAAAGCACTTTATCCGGAAGCGGAGAGCGCGCTTAAGCAGGTCGCGCAAGCGCTTCGCGTCAAGGAGGAGATCGAGATTCCCCATGCACAGGCTGCGCGTGCCGCAGCCTATGTGATCACCGCGGGCGAAGCGGGCGCACTCCATATCGATCGCCTGCGCAAGCGTGCGGCCGATTTCGATCCCGCGGTGCGCGACCGCCTCATTGCCGGCGCCATGATCCCGGCTCCGCTGGTTGCGAAGGCGCAGAAATTCCGCCGCTGGTACCGCGAGCAGGTGCTTGCGCTCTTTTCGAGAGTGGACGTCATCATTGCGCCCGCCACTCCCTGCGCAGCGCCCAAGATCGGCCAGCAGACGTTCGTCCTCGGTGCGGCTGAGCTTCCCCTGCGCCCCAATATCGGGGTGTACACCCAGCCCATATCCTTCATCGGCCTTCCGGTGGTTGCCGTACCGGTGCCGCTTGCGCCGCTTCCGATTGGCGTGCAAATCATCACTGCACCATGGCACGAGGATATCGCCTTGCGGGTTGCGCATGCGCTCGAGCAGATGGGCGTTACGACTGCACGCAGACCTCAACCCGCGTAGATCGGTATTGACGCGAGGCATGCGCCATCAACTCGAGGTGCGGCATTTCATGGCTGTGTCAGCCGCGTGCGGCTGAGACAGCATCCATCGGGAGCGAGTCACGTGAACTCAATTCCAGCGCGCGGGCTCCGCCTTCATCCGCTGC
The DNA here is from genome assembly GCA_046733355.1 of Pseudomonadota bacterium. Classification (GTDB taxonomy): domain Bacteria; phylum Pseudomonadota; class Alphaproteobacteria; order Rhizobiales; family Xanthobacteraceae; genus VAZQ01. The sequence goes on from JBKPOZ010000124.1 coordinate 54,005, forward strand.
CGCTGCGCATCATGCATTGGATCAACGCCGCCGCCATGATCATCATGATCATGAGCGGCTGGAAGATCTACAATGACGAAGTGATTTTTGGCTGGCTGCATTTTCCCGATGCCATCACCCTGGGCATGTGGGCGCAACATGGCCTGCAATGGCACTTCTTCGGCATGTGGATTCTGGTGCTCAACGGGCTGGCTTATCTGACCTATGGCCTGCTCAGCGGGCGCTTCCGCGCCAAGCTCCTTCCGATCTCTCCGCGAGAGCTGATCGCGACCATCCGGGATGCGCTTGCTCTGCGTCTCAAGCATGACGATCTCACGCATTATAATGCGGTCCAGAAGCTGCTCTATGTGGGCATCATCCTCGTCGGCATTCTTGTCGTCCTTTCCGGACTGTCGATCTGGAAGCCGGTGCAGTTTTCCGAACTCGCGGCATTGTTCTACGATTTCCAGACCGCGCGGCTGGTGCATTTTTTGTGCATGACGGCGATCGTGTTGTTCCTCGTCATTCACGTCACGCTTGCATTGCTGGTGCCGCGCTCGCTTGCAGCGATGGTGACCGGAGGACCCGTGGTTACGACAAATAAACGTGCGATGGACCAGCCGCGCACCGCAAGCTGAGTGCACCTGGAGCACGAGACATGCCGATCCGTACCCCTACTCCATCCATATTCCGGCCACGCGCAGGCATTTCCCAGGTCGCACTCGAGGAGAATCGCGCGCTCGTCCGAGGCATCAATCGGCGCAATCTGCTGCGCGGCGCGGTGAGCCTCGGCGCGCTGTCGCTGCTGACCGGCTGCGACGTGAACGACGCCTCGGCGGTGCGCTCAATGCTGCGTGCCGTTTCCATCTGGAACGACCGGGTGCAGCAATTCATCTTTCGGCCCAACCATCTCGCTCCGACGTTCTCGGAAGCGCAGGTGCTCAAGCCGCCGCGCTTCAATGCGTATTACGAAATCGAGGACGTCAAGCCCGTCGACCGGGCGACTTGGCGACTCGAGCTCGGCGGCCGCATCGCCGACAAGCGGCCATGGCGCGCCGAGCAGTTCGAGGAGCTGCCCCAGCAGGAGCTCATCGTCCGCCACATCTGCGTCGAGGGCTGGGACTATATCGGGCAGTGGTCGGGGGTGAATTTCCGCACCTTTCTCGAGCGCGTCGGCGCCGATCTGAGCGCCAAATACATCGCATTCAGATGCGCCGACGACTACACGGAAAGCCTGGACATGCCGACGGCACTTCATCCGCAGACAATCTTGGCCACGCGTTACGCCAAAGAGCCCATTACGGATCCTTTCGGTTTTCCGCTGCGGCTGCGCACGGCCACCAAGCTCGGCTTCAAGAATCCCAAATGGATCACTGCCATCGAGGTGACGAACGAGTTTCCCGAGACCTACTGGTCGCAGCAAGGTTTCAACTGGTTCAGCGGCATATGACGATGTCGCGCCGTAGCCCGGATAAGCGCAGCGATATCCGGGACCGTTGCCGCGCATGTCGCTCCGCTCATGCGGGCTACAACTCAATGCGCATTGCACTTACTCTCTTTCTGAGTGCAATGGCCAGCTTTGGCGCGGCGTCCGCGCTTGCACAGCACCAGCCGCAGAGCGCCACCGATCGTCCGCTTACGCCGGAAGAGCGCATGCAGCGGCGCTTTCCACAGCCGGTGCGCGTCGGCGATCTGATCGGATTGCGCGTACTGGACGAGAATGACCTCACCATCGGGATCGTACGGCACGTGGCGCGCGCGCAGAACGGGAAGGTTCTGTTGATCGTCGCCCATACGGGCCCGCTCGGCTGGGGAGGCCGCTTGGTCGCCGTTCCGATCGAAGCGGTCGCGATCTTTGGCCGCCAACTGGCCTCCCTGGACATGCCGCGTGCGGAATACGCCTCGGCCGCGACCTGGAAGGACGGCGACGCTCAATTGCTCGGCGAGGAAGACAAAATATTGATCGGCCTCACGCGCCGATGATGGCGATCAGATCATATGATGCGCCGCTGCCAGTTACGGCGTGACCAGAATGGAACGGCCTGAACCGGCTCGTCAGTCTCGTTACTTTGCCTCCGCGCTGTTCGCCAGGAAAGGCTTGGCTGAAGCGACCATCACGTTCGATGGCGCGGGAGCCGGCGTGCCTTCGCGCAGCGTGCCAAGCAGCATCTGGTCATCGCCGCCTTCCTTGGGCGCGCGGGCGACAAACTCGACGCGTACGCGAGCAGTCCCCTTCTTGTAGAAGTCAAGTGCCTTGGCCGTTCCGACCGAGAGATCAGCCACGCGGTTACGCACGAAAGGCCCCCGATTGTTCACCCGCACGATGATGGAGCGGCCATTCTCCAGATTGGTGACACGGGCATAGCTCGGCAGCGGCATCGTGCGATGCGCTGCGGAGATGCCGTTCATGTCATAGCGCTCGCCGTTCGCGGTTTTGCGGCCATGGAAGTCTGGCCCATACCATGAGGCAGTGCCCTCGGCGCGGTATGTGGAATTCTCAGTCGGCACATATCTGCGCCCATTGAGGGTGTAAGGCTTGGCCGTTGGCGCTTGCTCCGTATTGGTCACGAGTCTCTGGGCTGCGGTGCCAGCGAAGAAGCTGACAGTCCGGATAAGCCGCGGAAAATTCCACGCAAGCGATTCGTCCGGCGCTTCCGTTAGCGGCGCTGCCCCCCGCACCACGATCGTCTCGTTGCGAATGGGCTCGATCGTGCGCACCTCGTGCCCCGGTTCCTGGTGCATTATGGCAGCAAGCGTGGCCGCTGCGCAGGCGAAGGTGCCGGCGGCAATTTTGAGAGCGCCGATGATGTTTCGCACATCGCCTGCCGCGGCAATGGAGGCCGATTGAAAGGCAGGCGCTAACCTGATTGGAGCGGCTGGTATTGCGCAAAGCGCAGGCGGCCGCCGCATCACCGTTGCTTGTGCGATCATGTTAGTGCTGCCCCTAAACCCTCACGCGCGGAGAGGCCCCCCTCGAGCCGGCCGCGAATGGGCCGAGTAAGCGCCAATCGTGCCGGCGTTCACATCAAGTGAGAGAGAGACTGTGGCCCCCGAGCCCCGGTGAAGATTCCCCGATGCATCGAAGTGGATGCGAGAAATGCGGAGAATTATTGGCGGGGCCTGCCCCGCAAAGCTTTGGCGCTGGTGCTTTTTGTTGTTGCGTGTGCTTTTGGAGTAACACTTTGTTAAGAGTCGCCGGCGCCAGAAATCAGACGACCGTTTGGTGGCGCTCGATGCAGATGCGCAAAACCTCGGCGGGATCGCGCTTCCACCAATTCTGCGTCGAGAGCACCTCCACATCGCAATGCCCGGAATAGCCAGCCGCTTCCACCAGCGCGCGAATGCGGCGCAGATCGATGATGCCATCGCCCGGCATGCCGCGATCAAAGACGAGGTCCCGCGTGGGCACGAGCCAGTCGCAGACATGATACGAGATGATTCGTCTGCCGGCGCGCGCGATCTGTCTGGATAGATCGTGGTCCCACCACACGTGGTAGACATCGAGCGCAATGCCGAGGCCTTCGCCCAGCTCGTCGCAGAGATCGTTCGCGTGCGCGAGCGTGTTGACGCACGCGCGGTCGGCGGCGGTCATTGGATGCAGCGGTTCGAGCGCAAGCGGCAAGCCGGCTGCACGTGCATAGGGAAGCAGCTCGCCAATACCGTCGCGCACCTGCCGGTGCGCACTCACAAGATCCTTCGAGCCCGGTGGCAGTCCGCCTACGACGAGAACGAGCGAGCCCGCGCCGATTTCGGCTGCCTCATCGACCGCGTGGCGATTGTCCTCCAGCGCGGCCCGGCGGCCTGCAGCATCCGCGGCCGTGAACATGCCGCCGCGGCAAAGGCAAGTGACGGTGAGACCGCTCGCGCGGATGAGCTTTCCAGCACGTGCAGGCCCGCAGGCCTGCACGATATCCCGCCATGGAGCGATGGCGCCAATACCAGCGCGGGCACAGCCCTCGACCGCCTGCTCCAGTGACCACGATTTTACGGTCGCCGTGTTGACGGCGAGCCATCGCAGATCGCGCGACAGGTCGCGCATGTATCAGGCTTCGACGCCGCGCACCGCCATCACGTGCCGCATGCGTGCGCATGCCTGCTCCGGGTCCAGAAGCAGCCCGGCCGCATCGGCCAGGCGAAAGAGCTCGGCGAGGTGCAGCGTGGAGCGCCCGCTCTCCTGGCCGCCCACCATCGTGAAATGATTCTGCAGCCCGTTGAGGTAGGCCATGAACACCACGCCGGTCTTGTAGAAGCGCGTGGGCGCGCGGAAGATATGGCGGGAGAGCGGCACGGTGGGTGCGAGAATCTCGTGGAAGGTGCGTATCTCCTCGCGGGTGAGCGCACCCAAAGCCGCGGCGGCGGCGGGCGCGATCACATCGAAAATGCCCAACAGCGCATCGGAGTATCCGTGCGCATCGCCCGCGATCAGCTCCGCATAGTTGAAATCATCCCCCGTGAACATGCGGACGCCTTGCGGCAAATGGCGGCGCATGGCGATCTCCTTGTCTTTGTCGAGGAGCGAAACCTTGACGCCGGCGACCTTGTGCGCGTGCGCGGTGATCACGTCGAGCGCCACTTCCATGGCCTTGTAGTGATCGTGATGCCCCCAGTAACCGTCGAGCGCCGGATCGAACATCTCACCGAGCCAGTGGATGATTACCGGCTCGTTTACCTGATCGAGAATGCGCCCGTAGACCTTCTGGTAGTCATCGGGCGTGCGCGCGACTTTGGCGAGGGCGCGGCTTGCCATGAGCACGATCTTGCCACCGAGTGTCTCGATCGCCGCGCACTGCTCCTCATAAGCTGCTATGACGTCGCTGATCTGCACCGAAGGGGCGGGCTCGAGCTGGTCGGTGCCGGCGCCCGAGGCAATAAGCGCGCCCGGCACGTCCTTTGCGGCATCGAGGCTGCGGCGAATGAGCTCGAGCGAGGTCGGCCAGTCAACCCCCATGCCGCGCTGCGCGGTATCCATCGCCTCGGCGACGCCGAGCCCGAGACCCCAGAGGTGCCGTCGGAACGCGATGGTGGCGTCCCAGTCGATGGCTGCATTGAGCCAGGGAGCGGAGTCCGCCAACGGATCGGACACGACATGCGCCGCCGCGTAGGCGATGCGATTGAACGGGGGCTGCGCGGCAGGGAAGGCGCGTGGCGGGCGCGTGGTGAACGGCGCAAGATTTCCGCCGGCAGTGGGAAGATTGAGCGTGGGCACGGTGTTACCTTTCGCGCTGCGCTTTCGTTGCGTGCGACTGACCGAGAGGCGGGCTCGGTAGAATTCCCTCTCCCATTGGGAGAGGGTTAGGGTGAGGGGTTAAGGCCTCTCGGTCGTCTTGTGACCCCCTCACCCCCACCCTCTCCCCGCTGGGGAGAGGGTGCGCGTCTGTGCTTGCTGCATCAAGATCATCTAACTCTCAAATTTTAAGTGGCGGAATGTCGATCCAGCGGCGTTCATTCCAACTCTTCAGTCCCGCTTCCGCGAGCTGCACCCCCTTGGCGCCTTCGACGAGCGTCCACTTGAAAGGCGCATCCTCGCACAAGTGTCGGATGAACAGCTCCCATTCCGCCTTGAAGCCGTTGTCATATGTGCCGCTGTCGGGAACTTCGCTCCAGGTTGCAAAGAAATTGATTGGCTGAGGCACGTCGGGATTCCAGTGTGGCCGCGGCGTGTTCACCCGCGCCTGGCTCCAGCATTTCTGCAGGCCCGCAACCGCCGAGCCATGCGTGCCATCGACGTGAAAAGTCACGAGATCGTCCCGGCGCACGCGCGTGCACCATGAGCTGTTGATGTGCGCGACGATGCCGCCCTTGAGCTGGAACGTCGCGTAAGCGGAGTCGTCCACATCCACGTCGTAAGGCTTGCCGTCCTCGTCCCAGCGCTTCGGGATGTGGGTCGCGCCCAGGCAGGAGACGCTCTCGACTTCGCCGAACACGTTATCGAGCACGTAGCGCCAGTGGCAGAGCATATCCAGAATGATGCCGCCGCCGTCTTTTTTGCGATAATTCCAGGACGGCCGCTGCGCCGGCTGCCAGTCGCCCTCAAACACCCAGTACCCAAATTCGCCGCGCACCGCGAAAATGCGCCCGAAGAACCCCGCATCGACGAGCATCTTGAGCTTGAGCAATCCAGGCAGAAAGAGCTTGTCCTGCACCACACCGTGCTTGATGCCCGCGTTCTTGGCGGCGCGCGCAACATCGAGTGCGTCGTCCAGCGTCTCGGCAATCGGCTTCTCGCAATAAATGTTCTTCCCCGCGGTGATCGCCTTGTGCAGCAAGGAGGCGCGCAGTTTCGTCGTTGCGGCATCGAAGAAGAGGGTATCGTCCCGGTTCTTCAGCGCGGCGCCTAGATCGGTGGCCCAGCGCGCAACCCCGTTCTCTTTTGCGAGCTGCGCCAGCTTGCGCTCGTTACGCCCGATCAGGATCGGGTCGGGCATCACCGTATCGCCGTTGCGCAGCGCCACGCCGCCCTGGGCACGGATGGCGTTGATCGAGCGGATCAAATGCTGATTCATGCCCATGCGGCCGGTCACGCCGTGCATGATGATGCCGAGCCGTTGCTGCGCCATGCCAACCGCCTTATGCACTCTTTTCAGGACAAGCAGATCATGTCTAATGCACAAGGATCAAGCGCGGTTTTGGCGGCGCACCAGTCCGAGCGCGGAACGACGAATGCCTAGTTTCGTGCATTGCCGGAGCTTCACCATCGAGTGGGGTCATTGCGATCCTGCGGGAATAGTCTTCCACGGCCGCTTTTTTGAATTTTTCGATTGGAGCACGTGGGTGCTCTTCGAGGCCGCCCTGGGCGTGCCGTGCCGGGATCTGCCAGCCAAGTTCGGCATTGCCAGCATCCCGCTGGTCGATGCGAAAGCCCATTTTCTCAAGCCGGTCAAGCTCAATGACGTGGTGGAAATCGCGTCCCATATCAGCGAGTTTCGCCGCTCGAGCTTCGACCTGCAGCATCGCATCACGGTTGCGGGCGAGCTTGCCGTCGAAGGCAGCGAGACGCGCATCTGGGGCATGCGCGTTGGCGATGACCCGCTGAAATTGAAGGGCGCGCCGGTTCCCATCGAGGTAGTGGAGCGGTTCTGCACGCCGTGATCCGCTGCGGTCCGCATGCTAAGCAGGCCCGATGAATGAAGCGCTCAGGCTTGCGTTCGGGCTGCGGTTCGGGGATCTCTACGCGCGCGACGGTCTCGTGCGCGTCGATGCAGCCTTTGTCGACTTTCTGAAGACGCGCGATGTGGGGCTGCACAATCGGCTCCTGGCGGCGCGTGCCACACCCGACGAGCTGACCGGCAAAGCGCATTCCGATCTGATCGTCGCAGTCGCGCCGGAGCTGGAAAACTTCGTTGGCGAGCTGTTTGGCATCGACGATGCGTTGCACGCGCTCGCAGCCCGGCAGGGTGCGCTCGCGCCGCTCTATGCCGTCAAACGTCTGTTCGTGCAGCGGCGCGCAGCGAAGAAATATGGGCCTTCGGAGGTGGCGACTTTCGATGCCGCAGCGCTGCGGGCAATGCTTGAGCAGCTGTTTGGCGAAGAATTTACCGAGCTGCGCTTCGCCCGGGCGGTGGAAGCGTGGATGCGGAGCGAGCCAGAGAACGCCGACAAACTGGATGTTGCCGCACGCTATGCCGCCTGGGCCCTGCATGCGCCCGAGGGGCAGGAGCGGCATAAGGGCGGCGTGCTGTTCAAGACTCCGCACAAGGTCGATCCCTGTCGCCTCATTCCGGTCGAGACGGAGGTGGTCGATGGCGTGAGCATGCTGAAATTGCCACGCGAGCATCGACGTGCCCGGGACGGCTTCGCTCTGACCGACCAAGGCACCGATATTGTCGGCGCGCTCGATCAGGCCAACTACTGCATATGGTGCCATCATCAGGGCAAGGACTCGTGCTCGCACGGACTCAAGGAGAAGGACGGCGCGTTCAAGCGCAGCGCCTTCGGCGCGCCGCTCACCGGCTGTCCGCTCGACGAGAAGATTTCGGAAATGAACGAAGTCGCCGCGACCGGGCAGATGGTCGGGGCGCTTGCCATCGTCGCGCTCGACAATCCGATGTGCGCCGCCACCGGCCACCGCATCTGCAACGATTGCATGAAGGCCTGCATTTTTCAGAAACAGCAACCCGTCGATATCCCGCAGATCGAGACACGCGTGCTCAAAGAGGTGCTGGCTCTGCCCTGGGGATTCGAAATCTATTCCCTGCTCACGCGCTGGAATCCGCTCAATCTGCGGCAGCCCCTGCCGAAGTCGCACTCGGGCCGCGGCGTCCTCGTGGTCGGCTTGGGCCCTGCAGGCTTTACGCTCGCGCACCATCTCATGAACGATGGTCATACCGTCGTCGCCGTGGACGGGCTCAAGATCGAGCCGCTACCACCGGATATTTCGGGCGTGCGCCCGGACGGCACGCGTGTTTTGTTCCGGCCCATCCGCGAGCTGGCGGAGCTGCGGGAGGGACTCGATTCGCGCGTGATGGCCGGATTTGGCGGCGTCGCTGAGTATGGCATCACCGTCCGCTGGGACAAGAATTTCCTGAAGCTCGTGCGGCTGTTGCTCGAGCGTCGAAGCGAATTCAGGATGTTCGGCGGCGTGCGCTTCGGCGGCGCCATCACCATCGACAGCGCTTTTGCGCTCGGGTTCGATCACATCGCGCTCTGCGCGGGAGCCGGGCGTCCGAGCATTGTCTCCATGAAGAACGGCCTTGCTTCGGGAGTGCGCCAGGCCAGCGATTTCCTCATGGCACTCCAGCTCACCGGCGCGGCGAAATCGGACAGCCTCGCCAATCTGCAAATCCGGTTGCCGGTTGTCGTGATTGGCGGCGGGCTCACAGCCATCGACACGGCGACGGAGGCGCTTGCCTACTATCCCTTGCAGGTCGAAAAGTTCTTCAGCCGTTACGAGACGCTCTGCGCGGAGCGCGGAGAGGCGGAAATACGCTCGAGCTGGAGCGCGCAGGAAAGAGCAGTGGCGGCGGAATTCATCGAGCACGCGCGGCAGATCCGCGCCGAGCGTGCGGCAGCCACGCTCGAGGGCCGCAAGCCCCGTCTATCCGAGCTGGTGAGGCAGTGGGGCGGCGCTACCATCGTGTACCGCCGACGCCTCATCGATTCGCCGAGCTACACGCTCAATCACGAGGAAGTGGGAAAGGCGCTCGAGGAGGGGATCCGCTTTGCGGAACGCCTGGTGCCGCGGGAAGTGCTGCTCGATGAACATGGATGGGCGCGCGCCTTGCGCGTTGCGTCGGCTGATGCGGATGGCACGCGCGTCCTCGATCTACCCGCACGCAGCATCGTGGTTGCCGCCGGCACGCAACCGAACACGGTGCTGGCGCGCGAGGAGCCGCAGCACATCGCGCTCGACGGGAAGCATTTCCAGGCCCTCGACGACAGCGGCCACCCTGTGACACCGGAGCGGATCACGAAACCTTCCGCAGTCCATGTTCTGGCGCATATCCGCGCCGACGGCCGCGGCATCAGCTTCTTCGGCGATCTGCACCCCTCGTTTGCCGGCAATGTCGTGAAGGCCATGGCCAGTGCCAAGCAGGGCTATCCGGTGATCAGCCGCATGCTGCAACGCTGCGCTCCATGTTCTCGGTCGCCGCAGGAGCTGATCGCGCGCCTTGATGACGAGCTGCGGCCTACGGTTGCCGCTATCAACCGGCTCACGCCGACCATCGTCGAGATCGTGGTCCGCGCCCCGTTGGCCGCGCGCGCGTTTATGCCCGGCCAATTCTATCGGCTGCAGAATTACGAGACACTCTCGCCCGCCACCGAGGACACCCGGCTCGCCAAAGAGGGGCTGGCGCTCACCGGTGCGTCGGTCGATCCCGAACGGGGGCTCCTCTCAACCATCGTTCTTGAGATGGGCGGCTCGTCCGACCTGTGCGCTCAGCTCTCGGCCGGTGAGCCCATCGTGCTGATGGGCCCAACGGGTCATCCCACTGATATACCCGCGGATGAGACCGTCCTGCTGATCGGCGGCGGGCTCGGCAATGCAGTGCTGTTCTCGATCGGCCAGGCGCTGCGGCGCAAGGGCAGCCGCGTGATCTATTTTGCCGGGTACAAGAGGGTCATCGATCGCTACAAGATCGAGGAGATCGAGCGGGCGGCCGATGCGATTGTCTGGTGTTGCGACGAGGCGCCCGGATTCCGGCCGGAACGCGCGTCCGATAAGGTGTTTGTCGGCAACATCGTCGCGGCGCTTGAGGCCTACGGCTCGGGCGCGCTCGGCATGCAACCCATTCCGCTTGCCGAAGTGGACCGCGTGATCGCGATCGGATCGGACAGCATGATGGCAGCGGTCGCGCAGGCGCGGCAGGGCATGCTCGCGCAACACCTCAAGCCGGGCCACAAGGCAATTGCCTCCATCAACTCGCCCATGCAGTGCATGATGAAGGAAATCTGCGCACAATGCCTGCAGGTCCACCGCGATCCGCAAACCGGCGTGGAAAGCGTCGTCTTCTCCTGTTTCAACCAGGACCAGGAGCTCGATCGTGTTGATTTCGACAATCTGCGCGCGCGGCTTTCCCAGAACGGCGTGCAGGAAAAGCTGACGCGGCTGTGGATCGACCGTTCCCTGCGGCAACTCGGATTGCGCCAGACCGCGGCCGACTGATCATTCGCGGAACAGCCAGGCGCCGCGGCCGATCTCGCCGGGAAAGGAAACAAGCAAGCCACCGTCATGCGGCGCGCAGTGCAATCCGCCACGCGCCAGGCTCTCCTTGAGCTTTGCCAGCGAGCCGACGCGGATTTCGCATGCAGCGATGAAAGGTAGCGACGGGATCGGCACGGCCGGCAGCATGTGTTCAAATGCTTCGCGGCTGACGAAGTCGACACGGCCGCGGTCGAGTTCGATGCGCTGGCCGGCCGGCAGCATGCTCGCTCGGCGTCCGGTGAAACGAGCGTAGCGCTGTGTCGCCTCCTCCACATTTTCGACCGCGATGACGACGCTCTCTAATGCGAGCGCACCGTTTGGATGTGAGAGCCAGCGCGGCTGCCAAACGATCTCTGGGGTGTGATGCGTCAGCATCTGAATGCGTCCCTCGGCCATTTCGCCGGACTCGACGCGCGCGACCGTGAAGGCGGCGGTGGCGGCGCCTCCTGAAGTAGTCGCGACCGGCCGCTGCATGTGGACCAGCGGGCGCACGCGAAACCCCGCAGCCGCGAGGCGGTCATGCGTCGCGGATGCATCCGCCACCGCAAACGCCACGAGGTGCAATCCGCAATGGCGCTGCATCGCGCGTTCGAGCTCGGCGGCAAGCGCGGTCTCGGATGTCTTGAACAGCACCTCGATGTAGCCGTGCGCCAGCATGGCCGTTACGTTGCCGGTGCCGGTCGGGTGCGGGGCGCCGCCGGTGGGGTCGGGGTTGACTTGTATGGAGGGTGGTGTCGGGCCAAATCCCGCGCGCGCAAGCGCACGTGCTGCAGCTTCCGCATCGCGCACGAAATGGGCTATATAATCGAGGAAAATCTCCTCACCGACTGGAAGCTGCCGTCCTATCGAGCGCCCTCCCGAACCGGGCTCATTTCACGCAGTTTCTGCGTCACCTTGCGGGTCATTGCATAAAGCACCGCTGCTGTTGCGATCAGGCCTAGGCAGAGCAGCGCGATCTTGGAAGGCGCAAGACCTTGCTCGAAAACGAGGCTTTGGCCGACTGCGCCCAGATATACGTAAAAGGCCGTAAGCGGAATGATGCCGAGAAAAGTCGCAACCGCATATGGCAAGAAGCCGATCTGCGTCGCGCCGAAGAAGTAATTCGTAACATTGGGCGGGACGAAAGGATTGAGCCGCAGTAGAATGGCGACCAACCAGCTCTGCTCGGCAACTGCCGCATCGATCGCGCCGAGCAGCGGCCGTTTTGCCGTCCAACTCTTCACCCTGGCACGCAGGAAGTGGCGGGACAGCGCAAATGCAATGAGAGCTGCCGTGAAGAAGGCGAGGACCGCCAGCGGAACGCCCCAGAAACCAAAAACAAAACCGGCAGCTACCGCCACGAGCTCGGCTGGCGCAAGCAGAAACACGCAGATAAGGACGTAAACGATTGCGAAGACTATCGCGCCGATCGCGCCTTGCGCCTGAACCCACCGGTAGAAAACAGGGATCCAATCCTCCGGGAAAAAGAAATACGCCATGAAGGGAGCTGCGATCACGAGACTGATGAGCACCACTCCCATGAGACGTGCGATCGTCATGCGTCCGTCGAGTCCAGCATGGTGAGCAAACGGGTCACGAAGGGGCGCTGCGCGGGCAGAATTTTCTCCTGCGCCTGTTGCGGAGAAAACCACTCGGCACGGTCGATTTCCGGAAACGCCTGCCGGCGTCCGCTGCGTGGCGGCCATTCCATTTCGAACATGTTGCTGCGCAGGTTTTTCGGATCGAGATCGCCTTGGAGAGCGAAGGCGATGACGCGCTTTCCGCCGCGCTGGACGAGTTCGCCGAGTGGGACCAAGTCTCCGCTCACGCTCATTCCCGTCTCCTCCTCAAACTCGCGCCTGGCGACCGCGAGCGGATCCTCACCTTCCGTGTATTCGCCTTTCGGAATGGACCAGGCGCCGAGATCCTTCTTGCGCCAGAACGGCCCGCCCGGATGCACGAGCAGAACTTCAATGGCGGCGCCCTGTCGACGATAGAGGAGAATGCCGGCGCTGCGCATCGGAGGACTGCTAGAGCCGATTCAGGCGCGCGATCGCCCGCGTCACTTCCACGGGAACCGCGGCATCCGCAGCCGCGCGCAATGCGAGCGCTGCGCGCGCGGCGTCGCGCTCCAGGCAGCGCGTGAGCCAGCCCGCAAGGCGCGGGGTAGCGGAGAGATCCATGTCGCTGGCGCGGCTGATCACCGACGCCACGTTGAGGTCTGCCACGGTGAATACTTCGCCCAGCAGATAGGGACGGTCCTCGAGCGCGCCGCCAAGCACGCGGAAGGGATGCTGCAACACCTTGAGCGCTTCGGCGCGGCGCTCCGCATCGCGTTCCTCGGGCGGCAAACGGATCGCATGCAGCGACCAGATATTGACGGCGCGGTCCACTTCCTGCACCGACCACAAGCTCCATTGCCAAGTACGTGCCTCTTGTTCGAGTGTGGACGGATAGAGCTGCCCCGGCGAATGCTTCTTGGCGAGATAAAGCGTGATCGCGAGCGATTCCCAGAGAACGAAACCGTCATCATCCATGGCCGGAAGTCTCCCGTTGGGATTGATCGCTAGAAATTCGGGAGTTCGTGCGCCCGCTGAGCCAATCTCGGTTGGAATGTGCTCGTACTGAAGGCCGAGCTCCTCTGCGAGCCAGAGCGCGCGAAACGCGCGGGTGCGCGCGATGCCGTAGATGCGCAGCATATCAGATGTCAGAAGTCAGATGTCAGAGATCAGGCGAGGATAGACGACCGCTGCTGCACATTTGTGAGCCAACAAAAAACCGCCGCAACAAGTGAATGCGGCGGTGAATAGTTCGATGTGAAGAGGTGTTTTGAGGCGAAGCTGATGGAGATTTCTATCTGTTCTCTGACATCTGTCATCTGTCATCTGTGCTTGGCTGGCCCGGCAGCGACCTACTCTTCCAAGTCTTGAGACTTAGTACCATCGGCGCAGGGGAGTTTAACGGCCGAGTTCGGGATGGGATCGGGTACGGGCTCCCCGCTAGAACCACCAGGCCGGCCAAGAACAGATGGCAGAGAACAGATGGCAGAGAACAGATGGCAGATATCAGATATCAGATATCAGCCGACTCTCCATTCTGTGGGAAGCTGGCCTTGGTACCTGTCTGACATCTGTCATCTGACATCTGTCATCTGGGTATTGATGATGAGAGACGATCAAGGTCACACGAGCGATTAGTACCGGTAAGCTCAACGCGTCACCGCGCTTACACACCCGGCCTATCAACGTGGTGGTCTACCACGGCTCTTAAGGGAGAACTCGTTTCGAGGTGGGTTTCCCGCTTAGATGCTTTCAGCGGTTATCCCGTCCGCACATAGCTACGCAGCACTGCAGCTGGCGCCACAACTGCTCCACCAGAGGTGCGTCCATCCCGGTCCTCTCGTACTAAGGACAGATCCTCTCAATTCTCCGACACCCACGGCAGATAGGGACCGAACTGTCTCACGACGTTCTGAACCCAGCTCACGTACCACTTTAATTGGCGAACAGCCAAACCCTTGGGACCTGCTCCAGCCCCAGGATGTGATGAGCCGACATCGAGGTGCCAAACGATGCCGTCGATATGGACTCTTGGGCATCATCAGCCTGTTATCCCCGGCGTACCTTTTATCCGTTGAGCGATGGCCCTTCCAC
>JBKPOZ010000125.1:0-6862 GCA_046733355.1 Pseudomonadota bacterium
TAGCCGGTGCCCGGCTTCGTCTCCACGTTGTTCCAGTACATGTACTCGGTGCCCTTGCGGTCGGTCCAGATGTTCTTGCACGCGATGGTGCAGGTGTGGCAGCCGATGCACTTATCCAGGTGAAACACCATTGCAACTTGCGATCGGAGTTCCATGTGACTCCTCCTTCGTCCTATCCCCTTGTTCCTATGTCTTGCCGGATCCCGCTGTCGCCGGGGCATCGTGTGGCCACCACACTAATGTCGAACATCCCGGCGAGTGGGTGATTGAGTATCGCTTTGCCTCGGCGATTATCACGCTGTCAAGGCGGAAGCGCTATCGGTCTTTCAGTAGCCGATGCCGTTTGGGCCGAGCCGCTGCCGGTATTAGACGACAACTTACATTCCCTAACGCGGTTCCAGGTAGGCGGTGCTGGCAAAGTTTAATGGTAAACGCAAGCTGTCCAGTTCGCGTGCTCAGCGGCTATCTCGGCTGAAAGCGCTTCGACTGGATTTGCCTGCCTTTCGGCCTTTACTCGCGCAGTTCAGCTGCTGGATTGGGCCTAGCACTGCCCTTCACGATCACGACATGCGCTGCCAACGATGTTCGATCGGCTATAGGGGCGAAACCGGTCGACCCTTGATTGCGTCGGAATTTCAGGGGACGCGGTCGCTTGTGCGAGAAATTCGGGCGGGCCCAGCCGCCGAGACACCTATCCATAAGCGCCGCGGCAGCCCTGGCAAATGCGACGCCCTTGATTTGGCGTGCGCACTGTCTCCATTGCGACCAGCCCATGAAGCTGGTCCACGCCATTCCTCCCCTGGAGCCAGCATGACCGACCTTGTTGGCCTACTACTGCGAGCCTTGTTGCCACACCGAAACGGTTCAGCATGAGCACAGTTTGGAGCATGCCACCAGGAGAGGCGGAACCGCCCTGCACTGGATAGCGACAGTCGCAGCGGGCGCGTTCGTATTGGGCGTCATTCTCGCATAGCGCCGGTGGTGCGCGGTTTAATGCAGGCTGGTCGGGGAACCGACTAAGGATTTGGCCGCCGCGTAAGCTACCGCTTCTTCGGACGATATTCGCCCAAGTCGATCTCATAACCTTGGTCTTTCGCTGCGGCGCGATGTAGGGAGGCGCGCTGCTTTCGCGAAAGCCTCAGTGTCTCGGCGACGAGATTGACCCACTCTGGCGAGGCGCTCTTGCGTCCCGTCAGCGTCTGGTTTGTGTAGGCGTGCGACTTGCCGACCGCTTCGGCAAGATCAGCTTGTGACATTTGGCGCTCGGTCAACAGACCGCTAACCGCAGCGCCGAAAGTATTTTTCGTCGATGAGCGGCGCGACATCGCTTACAACGAAAAATCGTCCACGGCCTTGTGCTTGGGCTGCGACGGAATCGGCCCTGACTGCGGCTTGGGCCGCTCCGAGCCTCGCTGGCCGAATACGCGTTGAAAATGCGCATCGCCCGAAGCAGCGCGTGCACTCATCGAAAGATGCGTGTCTCTCGCGCGGCCTGCTGCGTAGGCCGCGGTTGACTCGCCCATCGCCGCATAGGACGCGCGCACATGCTGCGGCGAGCGCCCGCTCGACATCGTTGACATGGCCGCCACGCCCATACGCGCTCCCGTGTCGTAGGCATCAATACCGGTGCCCAGAAAGTTGAATTGCCAGCCAGCAGCGGCCTTTTCCTTGATCACGGCGTTGAGTTCGTCCCATGTATGCTCGGTCGAGGCGTTCTCGTGCCCGTCGGTCTGGATGCACACTACGACCTTAGGATTGCTGCCCGTGAGCGACTTTTCCACCGCCTTGATGGTCTTGTAGGCGGCGTCGATCAGAGGAGTGCTGGCGCCCGGCTGATAGCTTTCCATGGTTAGGTCGGCAACCTGCGACACCGGAACCGCCACACAGACCTTTTCGATGCGGCGGCTGTCGAATTTGATCAGCGTGAAATCGATCGGCGCGGCCTCCGCCTTGAGCGAACCTAGGTAGGAATTGGACCGCCCAATGGTGTCGTCCTTAATCGACTCCATTGAGCCGGTTTCGTCGAGCAGAAACGTCACCAGCGTGCGCTGATCGGTTCCCGCCTTCGTCGGCTTGGACATCACACAGTCTCCTGTACCCGACCGGAATTAGCCTAGTTGCCCGACCGGAATTAGCCTAATTGGCATATATGCCGTTTCGGCATATGCGTCAAGGTCCAAGCCGTAAGACGCGCCTCCACGCCTTCGGTAGGCTTGATGAAATCGCAGCATTGGGGTGTGGAACCATCGAGCGTCCCCATGCGCACGGGAAAGCCGGACCGATCGTGAGCCTTCCTCGGTTGGTTACCAGCCGTATCTCTTCGGCTTCAGCTTCGAGAGCCGCCACTGGAGCGCGCCGATCTGCTTCTTGCGTCGGCGCAAAATTCCCGGGATCGAATATGCGGATGTTTTTGCCACCTCGCGCTCTGGTCCAGAAACGCCGGCAGGGGCGCACCCGGAACGGAACTGGAGGGGCAGCGTTGCGACCGCACCCTCGGTCCAACTGACGCGTATTCACCGTCTTAGGCACGATAGCCGCCCCTTGGGCATTCACCACCGTGGCGGTGTACGGCCTTAGGCGAACAACTCGCGAAATCTGAGTTTTGCGACCGCGAACAGATAGATAATTTCCAAAATGCCCACCGTGTTCACCACGAGCATGATAACGAACCACCATGGCTGGCCACGGCGGGCACTGTGCCACAGCGCAAGCCCTTTCCAACACACCGACCAGAGCACAACCAATACCACTGCTGGCGCAACAGCGAACATCGGCAGATGCGCAGACCACCACTGATTCGAAAGCTGCATGTTAACCGCACTGTCCTTTGGCAGAGAAAGACGGCACACCCTTGTTCCTGAGGGCACACCGCCGCATGCTCCGCTTGTGCGAAGCACCAAGACCGCGTGAGTTCGGCTGCTATGCCCCCGAACTTCTAAAGATCGAGGAGCACCGCCGGAGGGCGATATTGAGACGTAAGCGAACACAGGCTGCCTTAGTGTCTCCACAGCTTGGCCATATGGGCAATGCGGCGCGAGGGTTTCGCGGAAGCAAAGCGGCTCGCCCCTGCAAGGGTTGCAAGCAACACGGCGCGAAAGCTGCGGAAGCGGTGAAGCTGTTCACAGAACGCAAACGTGTGTCGCAGTTAGGCGTCTACCGAGCGCTCCAGGACAGTGGAGTGACAACCTGACCATCCACTCACAGGAAATGATTTCTGTCCGAGATGTCATGGCTCGATGGGTCTACTCAGAAATCGTAGACGGCCACAGCCATCTTTATTCCACCGACCCTGCGATTGACGGGATCAAGGTACAGAGGAGCGCCGGCGTCTCCTTCGGCGAACTCTCTCATACGGAACGCGCAATCCTCTTTGCTGAATGGACGAGGGTGCGTGCCGTTTTCACTCAGTTCCTGCAAGGAGTGGGAGGCTATCGCATGGAGCAATGGCACAGGGAACAACTCGCTCTCCTTCGGGTGCCGCCCGGCATCGATCCGAAGTATCGTGATTACCCGCTGCTCGGCTTGTTCTTTCTTACATCAACCGATCATCCAGCAGACCCACGCAATGCTGACAACGAAAGCATGGTAGTCTCCGTGGATGACCCCCTCACGCTCGGACTCCATGACGCGGATTACGTCATCCTCGATGGTCTACATCGGGCCAAGACGTTCCTCTCGTCCCCTGTTTTGCGACCAATTCCTGTGTACGTGCCAGTTCCAGGTTCGACTGAGGAGGCTATCAACGGCGTCTCCTCCTCGACTTAACTGAGTTTAGCCGCGGCCTCAGCGCCGACATCGCTATTTGGTGAAGTCTCGCGTTTCCGGCATAAGCACCCAAACTAAAACAGCGCCCACGGCCCCGGCGGCCGCGAGTATGCCAACGTGGCGGCGCTCCCAAAATGATCGGCGGCATACCCGGTCAACACCCCGCTGACCGAAGCTCCGACTCCAACCGCTGTACCAATTATGCCTTGCGCCAGATTGAAGCGACCGGTCCCGCGCGTCACATCGGCCGAGATGAGGGGGACGAGCACCCCGAGCACGGCGGCTGATACGCCATCCAGCACTTGAATGGCGATCAGCAGCTACGGGTTGGATACGAATGCGAGCAAAAAGCCGCGGAGGGGCAAGGCCAAGAAACCTATAATAAGTATTTTCTTGCGGCCGACTGCGTGCGCCTGGCGTCCTACCTCCGGCGAACATGCGGCGACAACAAGCTGGGGGACGACGATGGAGGCCGCGATGACGAGGGTAGCGTGCGCAGGCATTTGCATCGTCACCGTGCTTGCCACCAGCGGCAGTATGGTAGAGTTAGCGAAATGAAACAGGGTAACGCATCCGCAAAAGACGAGCAGCGCTCGGTTATGGAAAAGAAGAAGCAAGCCCTTGCGCAACGGCGCTTGTTGTGACTCGGGGGGTCCACCGTGCGCCGTAATCGGATCGATCTCATCGGCCCGGATTCGGAACAGCGCAATCAATGCAGGAATCGTGAGTGCAGCTGAGATGAAAAAACAGCCGCGCTCGATAGAAGATATCCAAATGCACCCATGACAGCGGCGGAGAGACCGTTGCCGATAGCGTAGAAACGGGCATTGCGTCCCAGCCGTTCTCCAACCGCTGCGTGACCGACCAGGCCGAGGCTGATGGCAGCGATTGCCGGACCAAGGACGCAGCTGGATGCCGCATGTAGCGCTCTTGCTCCAAGCACGACGATAAAGACCGGCCACAAGGCCACTAAGAGAGCGCTCACGCCAATGCCGATGATAGCGGATGCCGCCGCGCGCCTGACGGATCGAGCGGCATCGACGATCGCGCCGCCAGGCATTTGCCCGGTGAGACTCACCAAACTGCCGACGGTGAGGACAATTCCAATATCTGTGAGAGTCCACTTTTGTGTGGTCAGATACACTGCGAGAAGTGGGCCAAAACTGGTTTGGATGTCTGCTATGAAAAACGTGAACCAATCAAGGCCGTGCAGGCTGCCGCACGAGGGCTTTTTCAGTTGGCGGTTGGCACTCAGATCTACGTGCATGCTCGACGCCGGACTCCCGTCCTCGCCCATCTGCATGGGGGCTTTGGTGAAAAGATATTGGCTCCGATTGCGCTGCTAGTGGGAGGATGCAGCACCGGGCTCAACCCGTGGCATTGTCAAGACTGCAACTGACTTGCCCTCTTTGTATTCGGGAGCAGCCTTCAATTGCGCCTGCGTAAGCTCCACAAGGACGCGGGCCGGCTTTTCTCCCGATCCAAAACGCAAAATGTTCGCTGATGCGACCTACAAGCCGTCTTCTTGGATGTCCGTTCATTGGGGCGAAGCTGACTCACTGCCGAGGTGCTCGGGACAGCCGTTGTTGACCCACTCCGGACCTCAGCCCCACCAAAATCCTGCGCTGCAGCGAAGCCCCTGACTGATTCTCGCCAAATCCGTTATGCTGTGGCTTCCTAAGCGAGGGACAGGCAGCGTGCAGTTCGAGCTAACGCGGCGCGAGTTCATCAGCCTAAGCGGCATCTTGCTTACGTTGCCCTTCGAGGCCCCGGCCCAGCAGCTCGCGCGGCCACGACGGATAGCGATCATGATTGCGCCCGCCGAAGATGATCCACAAGGACAGGGACGCGTGATGAGCTTCCGACACAAGCTGCAAGAACTAGGTTGGACAGAGGGGCGGAATCTGCAGATTGATTATCGCTGGTCCGCAGGTCCTGACCGCGCGCCAAGCTATGCGGCGGAGCTTGTGAGGCTGGGACCAGAGGTAATTGTGGCCAATGGATCGCCTGCCTTGTCCGCATTGCACCAAGCCACGCGAACCATCCCGGTCGTTTTTGTGGTTGTTGTTGATCCTGTTGGCGCTGGCTACGTCGAAAGTCTGGCTCACCCAGGGGGCAACATCACGGGCTTCAGCACGTTCGAGCCGGAGATGGGAACAAAGTGGCTCGAATTGCTCAGGGAGACTTCGCCCGCTCTCAGGCGCGTGGCCGTGATTTGGGATCCCGGGTTCAAGGGATTTAGTGCGCTATACGGCGCCATCGAGCACGCCGCCATCAACTTAGGGTTAGAGCCCGTCAGCGTTCCTTTCCACGAGGGCAGCGATGATATTGAATCGGTCGTCGCCGGGGTTGCACAACAACCGGGGGGAGGTTTGATCGTGCTACCAACAACGCTCAACCACACTCATCGCAAACGCATTTTTTCCCTAGCCACTCGATCCCGCCTACCTGCGATATATCCCTTTCAACATTACGCGACGGATGGTGGCTTGATGGCATACGGTTTTGATACTAACGACCTCTTTAAGCGAAGCGCGCTGTACGTCGACCGCATTCTGAAAGGGGAAAGTCCAGGTGACCTTCCGGTGCAGGCACCCAGTAAATTTGAACTCACTGTTAATCTCAGGACTGCCAAAGCGATAGGGCTCACGATCCCCGAGTCATTCCTCCTCCGGGCCGACACGTTGATCGAATAATAATCCGATTTGCTGCAACTGGTATGTCCGCAGTTGATGCTGTGGACGGCTCCTCCACCGGCACGCGAGTGCCATGGATGTCGGGGCTGGCTAGAGCTCCCACGATTCGGAGGAGCTATCCATGCAAGCGCTTACGACTATTGGTCTCGACATCGCAAAATCCGTATTTCAGGTGCATGGCGTTGATGCTGCCGGCCAGGTGCTGATCCGCCGTCAGTTGAAGCGTCGGTACGTGCTGGCTTTCTTTCAGAAGCTGCCGCCCTGTCTCGTCGGGATCGAGGCTTGCGCGTCATCACATTATTGGTCGCGCGAGCTCCAGGCACTCGGTCATACGGTGCGTTTGATGCCGCCCGCGTATGTAAAGCCGTCAAGCGACAGAAGAACGACATGGCGGACGCGGA
>JBKPOZ010000126.1:0-77133 GCA_046733355.1 Pseudomonadota bacterium
CGTCCTTATCCTGTGATTGATTCACAATTCATGGGCGCACTCGGACCTGCTCCCTCTCCCATTGGGAGAGGGGTGGGGTGAGGGGCTAAGATCTCTCGATGCATATTGTCCCCCTCACCCCAACCCTCTCCCCACGGGGGAGAGGGAGCACACCTGCATTCGCCTCTCGGAATCCGGCTCATCAGAAACACCATCAACTTGACAGCGGGGCGCCGAGAAGGATGCTGGCCACGTCCTTGTTGGCCCGGATCTGTTCCGGCGTGCCATCGGCTAAAAAGCGTCCCTCGTGCATCATGACGATGCGATCGGAATAGCGAAACACCACATCCATGTCGTGCTCGATCACCACGGCGGTGACGTGCCCCGCGCGCACGACGGAGGAAACGGTGTCCATGATCTGCGTCTTGTCACGCGTGCTCACCCCGCTTGTCGGCTCATCCAGAAACAGGAGCTTTGGGCGGAGCGCGTAGGCGACCGCCACATCGAGAAGCTTGCGCTCTCCCTGCGCGAGCCCTCCGGCCAGCAACGCGCTCTTATCGCGCAGACCGAATTGGGAGAGCACCTGCATGGTCTCGCGATAAACATCGGCGTCATGATCCGCAAGGGAGGCGATGCGCACCGTCTTGCCGTCCCGCGAGAACACCGAGAGTGCCACGTTGTCGTAGACCGAGAGCCCGTCAAACAGATTGACGATCTGAAAGCTGCGGGCGATGCCCGCGCGAATGCGCTGGTACACCGCCGTGTTGGTGATGTCCTTGTCCTCGAACAGGATTTGGCCGGAATCGGGCGTGAGATGCGCGCTGATGAGATTGACCAGCGACGTCTTCCCGGCGCCGTTCGAGCCGACGAGCGAGAGGAACTCGCCCTGTTGCACGGTGAAATTGATGCCGTCACAGGCACGCGTCTCGCCGAACTGCTTGCGCAGGTCGATCGTGCGCAACAGCGTCATGCAGGCTTTTCCTTCCGCCGGAACAGCCGCACCAGTGCAGCAAGACCGCCGACGATGCCGGTCGGGAGCACCATGACCAGGAGCACGAGCACGACGCCGAGAAGCATCTGCCAGTATTCGGTCGTCGCCACCGCATAGCTCTTGAGATACGTGAACACCACGCCACCGATTATCGGACCGGTGAAGTTGCGAAAGCCCCCAAGCAGTGCCGCAAACACGATCTCGCCCGAGAACGGCCAGTACAGGATCTCGGGCGTGGTGAGGCCGTTGAGCGGTGCCCATAGAATGCCGGCAAGCCCCGTAAACGTGCCGGAAATGAGAAACGCCATCCAGCGGAAGCGGCGAATGCGGATGCCCAGAAAGGCCGCGCGCGTCTCGTTGTCCCGGATCGCCTGCAGCGCCTTGCCGAAAGGCGAATGCACGATCAGCCACATGAAAACGACGCAGAGCGCGAAAATCGCCAGCACGTAGTAGTAATAGGCGTTGATGAAACGCGAAAACGCGCCGCTGCCGGTGAAGGTGAGCATTCCGCCAAGGAGCGGCGGCCGCGGCACGCGCAAGCCGTCCGTCCCCCCGGTGGTCCAGAACAGCTTGAGCGCCAGGGACCACAACACCTGTGAGAGCGCGAGCGTGAGAATGCCGAAGAAAATCCGCGTATGCCGCACGCAGATATAGCCAAACAGTGCCGAGAGGAGCGCCGTGATAGGAACGCCGATAAGGATATACAGCTCCATCGCGTGAATGTCGGCATCGCGAACCAGGAAGGCGACCGTATAAGCGCCGATGCCGAAAAAGGCGGAATGGCCGAAGGAAAGAAGCCCCGTATAGCCGAGCAGCAGATTGAACCCCAGCGCCGCAATCGCGGCAATGAGCCCGTAGGTGAAGAGCTGGACCTGATAAAGCCCGACGAAATAGGGAAGCAAAGCCAGCGCGATTACAGCCACGATGGCGGCGATGAGCAGCAGCAGTTTGGAGCGCCAGGCGGGCGCGCTGACCTCGGGGCTCATCATGCGCTTCCAAAGAGCCCCGTGGGTTTGACCAGCAGCACGATGGTGGCGATCAGATAGAGCACCGCGAGCTCGATCTCCGGGAAGAACTGAATGCCCGCGGTGCGCACGATGCTAACGATAAGCGCGCCGACGAGCGCGCCCTGGAGACTCCCGAGTCCGCCGATGACCACCACCACGAAGGCGAGGATCAGCGCGTCGATGCCCATGTCGAGCACCGCGGTCTGGATGGGAACGATGATCGCGCCGCCGAGCCCGGCCATGAAGCAGCCGATCGCGAAAGCGGCGACATAGATGAGACCGACATTGAGCCCAAGCGCCGAGGCCATGCGGCGGTCCTGCGACGTTGCGCGCAGCATGACGCCGAATTTGGTGCGGTAGATGACTGCCCAGAGCGCGACCGCGGCGACGATCCCGATACCGACCACCAGCAGGTTGTATCCGGGATAGACGAAGCCGCCGAAACGGATGATCGGAAAGGTGTCCATGAGCGGATCGGCCGAACGCGGATTGCCGCCCCAGATCATGAGGATCGCGTCCTGCAGGATGAGCAGAAGCCCGAATGTGATGAGGAGCTGATACTCCTCCGCGCGCCGATAGAACGGGCGCAGCAGCACGGGCTCGATCACCGCGCCAACGGCCGCCACGGCCAGCGCGCCCACCGGAATGAGCAACAACAGCAAATGAAGCGGCAGGCCGTAGGCAATGCCCCGGCCGACCATCCAGGCGGTGACATAGGCGCCGATGGCATAGAGGCTGCCATGCGCCATGTTGACGATGCGCATGACTCCAAAGATCAAGCTGAGGCCGGCGGAAATGAGAAAGAGGACGGAGGCGTAATAGAGCGAGTTGAGAATTTGGAGTGTAAGAATCCCCATAGCTGGTTGCGAGCCTCTCCGCCGTGCGCGCGGACCTTAGCCCATCTCAGATACGGTGTAAAAAAAACGCGCCCGAGAAGCTCGGGCGCGTCGTGGTTGTTCTTTCCCTCCGCTCGTCCCCGCGAAAGCGGGGACCCAGTCTCGATTCCCGCTTGCGCGGGAATGAGCGGAACGAGAGGCCTCAGCCCACCGCCTTCGGCCAGGTGGTCTTGATCCAGTTCGCCGCCGCCGTCGATTCGTTGTGGCCCTGGCCGGGCTTCGGCCAGTTCGGCGGCGCCGTGATGTTACGAATGGGAATCGTGATCACCCGGTTCGGGTCCCAGGTC
Source organism: Pseudomonadota bacterium (assembly GCA_046733355.1). GTDB lineage: Bacteria > Pseudomonadota > Alphaproteobacteria > Rhizobiales > Xanthobacteraceae > VAZQ01. Next base: position 3,161 of record JBKPOZ010000126.1, read on the forward strand.
GAGAACGGATATTCGGGCAAATTCTTGCTGAACCCGATGATCGCGTCCTTGTAGCCCTGGTGATTGTCGGGCCGGATGTAGACATAGCCCGATGGCGCGTCGTAGCCCAGGCCCTCGAGCTGGCTGACGATCAACTCGTCATCAGGCCAGCCGCCGTGCAGGCGATTGGCGCGCTCGATGGCGTTCTTGAGCATGTAGAGCGTGACATAGGCGCCTTCCGACTGGAAGTTCGGATACTCGTTCCAGCGTTTGTAGTAGCGCTGCACGAAAGACTTGTTCACCGGCCAGCGGTCGCCCGCCGGGAAGCTGAAGTAGTAGTTCGAGTGCACGCCGGCGAGCACGCCTTCCGGATGGTCCTTGCCGATCGCGTGCGGCGCAACGCCGAGCGCGAGCGTGGTCGCGACCTTCATCTTGTCGAACAGACCGTAGCGCAGTGCCTGCTTGTAGAACGCGATGTAATCGCCGCCCCAGACCGAGGTGAAGAGCAGGTCGGGGTTCGACGACATCGCTTTGGTGATATGCGAGGTGAAGTCCGTGGTGCCGAGCTTGGGCCAGCTTTCCGACACAGTCTCCACGCCCGGCAAGAGCCGCTCGAGCGCGAGCGTAAAGTGCTCGGCCGCGTTGCGCCCATAGCTGTAGTCGGGATGGATGTGGGCGATGCGCCGCACCTGCGGCCAGGTTTGTGCGGTGCCGATCGCGCTGGTGATGCCATCCGCCGACTGAATGTTGGTGAGGCGGAAGAGGTATTTCGGGTTCGGGACCGCCTTGTCGAACAGAAAGTCGGTGCAGCCGTCGACAAAGATTGAGAGCAGGCTCAGCTCCTCAGAGACGGGACCCAGCGCCGGCGAGTTGCCGCTGGAAATCACCCCGGTGAAGAGGTCGATCTTACCCTCGAGCTTCATGCGCCGAAGCTCTTTCACGTTGGCGTCGGTTCCGGCCGCTTCGTCCGCCGTGATGGTCTCGATCTTGCGCTTGCCCAAAAATCCGCCCTGGGCATTGATCTCTTCGGCCGCAAGCGTGTGCCCCTTGAGCGAAGGCTCGCCGAGCACCGCGGCTGGGCCGGTGAGAAAGGTCATATGCCCGGTCTTGTAGGGCGTATCGGGGATCTTTCCGGCCGCCTTCGGCGGCTCGGCGGCGGCCCTGACCAGTTGCGGGGCGGCAACGAGGCCGGCACCGGCAAGGCTGCCTCCGCCGACAGTAACCCCGAGCGCGCTAAGAAAACCGCGCCGGTCGAGGGTAGGGGGCTTCTCCATGGGCTGTTCTCCCTGAGGTTTTTGGACGGGATGGGTGGGGACTATGTTTGAGGCGTCCCTGGCGCGCTTCATATCACGTTACCATCGGGTGCGCGACCAGGCAGTGCGACAATCGCAAGCAACTTGAAGTGAAGAACCCTGCCGGGCGGCTTTTCATCCGCCTGTCCGGGAAGGATCGCTCGTGGCAGCTCCGGCCGCTCAATTGTGAGGCAGGCGGGCCTCCGCGATTCTTTCCCCGTCCTTCACACCGAAGGATTTTATCTTTTATTTCACGACTTTGCTTGGTTGACGGATTGGCACGCCGCTTGCGACTCTCGCACTGCAAAATGCATAAAACCCATTTCGTGCGTCAACAGAAGGACATCGCCATGCATCCAACTATTGGGGCGGGCCGGCCGCTTGGCCGCCGCTCGGTCCTGGCGCTCGCCGGACTAGCCCTGGGACTTTCCGCCGCACCCGCGCTTGCCCAAGGGGGCAGCGGAGACACCATCAAGGTCGGCGTGCTGCATTCGCTCTCCGGCACAATGGCAATCAGCGAGACTACCCTGAGCGACGTCATGCGCATGCTCATCGAGGAGCAGAACAAGAAGGGCGGACTTTTGGGCAAGAAGCTCGAAGCCGTCGTAGTCGATCCCGGAGGCGGACCCAACTGGGCGCTGTTTGCCGAAAAAGCGCGCGAGCTCATCACCCAGCACAAGGTTGCCGCCGTGTTCGGCTGCTGGACCTCGGTGTCACGCAAGACCGTGCTCCCCGTCTTCAAGGAGCTCAACAACATCCTTTTCTATCCGGTGCAGTACGAAGGCGAAGAAAGCGAGCGCAACGTCTTCTATACCGGCGCTGCCCCAAATCAGCAGGCGATACCCGCGGTCGACTATCTGATGTCGAAGGACGGCGGCGAGGCAAAGCGATGGGTGCTCGCCGGCACCGATTACGTCTATCCGCGCACCACCAACAAAATCCTCGAAGCCTTTCTCAAGCAGAAGGGCGTCGCGGATGCGGACATCATGATCAATTATACGCCGTTCGGCCATTCCGACTGGCAGACCATCGTCAGCGAAATCAAGAAATTCGGCTCCGCGGGCAAGAAGACGGCAGTGGTCTCAACCATCAACGGCGACGCCAACGTCCCGTTCTACAAGGAGCTCGGCAACCAGGGCGTTAAGGCGACTGACATTCCGGTGGTGGCGTTCTCGGTCGGCGAGGAGGAGCTTGCTGGTCTCGATACGCGGCCGCTCGTCGGTCATCTGGCGGCATGGAATTACTTCATGTCGATCAAGTCCCCCATCAATGACGAGTTCATCAAGAGCTGGCACGCCTTCATCAAGAACCCGAAACGGGTCACCAACGATCCCATGGAAGCGCATTTCATCGGCTTTGCCATGTGGGTGAAGGCGGTGGAGAAGGCCGGCACCACCGATCCGGACAAGGTGATCGATGCGCTTCCCGGCATCGAGGCGCCGAACCTCACCGGTGGCATGTCAAAAATGCTGCCCAATCATCACATCACCAAGCCGGTGTTCATCGGCGAGGTGCGTGCGGACGGCCAGTTCGACGTGGTATGGAAAACCCCGGGCTTGGTGCCGGGCGATGCCTGGTCCAAGTACCTGCCCGGCTCCAAGGACCTGATCGGCGACTGGGTAACGCTCAAATGCGGCAACTACAATACCGTCACCAAGAAGTGCGGCGGCGCCTGATTTTCGCCTGTCTCGCAGCATCGTAGCCCGGGTGAGCGAAGCGACACCCGGGACTAGAACCGGAGCAATCCCGCATGTCGCTGACGCTCATGCGGGCTACCGTCACTTCGCCATCGCCGTCCTCGCGTTTGCATTTGCACTGCTCGTGCCCATGGCTGCTGCGCGGGCGGAGCCGTACGCAGATGCGCTTCTCCATTTCAGCGCTGACAGTTTCGGCGAAACGGAGCAGGGCATCAACGAAGTCGCGGCGAGTGGAAACCCGCTCGCCGCAACCGTAATCATCGCGCTGCAGGAGGGTCGCCTCCTGTTCAGCGCGCAGGAGAAGCTCGTGCTCATCCGCGAGAGCGCGGGCGGGCTTCTGGATGCGCGCAACGGTGAGACCTTCACGGGCACGCCGCCGGCTGATGTTTCGCCAGTGCGCCTCAACAATCGCCTGCGCCGCATCATCGAGGGGGTGCTCGGCACGCTCACGTTATTGTCACCCGATCCGGCCAGGCGCCTCGAAGCGGCACTCGCGGTGTTCAGGTCGCGCGATCCGAACGCGCTCCCGCTGCTCGATCAGGCGATCGCCAAGGAAGCTGACCCGCGCATCAAGCAGGCCCTCATTCAGGCGCGTGCCGCCGTCGTGCTGTACCTCGAGAGTGCATCGGATGCGGACAAGATTGCCGCCATTGGGGTCATCCGTGAGCGGGGCGACCAGGAGGCGTTGGCGCTCCTTGGAGGCCTGCCGGCCAGCACCAGCCCTGCGGTGATGAAAGCGGCAGCCGATGCGATCGCGTCCATCGAGAACACACTCGCGATTTGGGCGGGCCTGCAGAATGCCTGGTACGGGCTCTCGCTCGGCTCGGTGCTGCTGCTTGCCGCAATCGGCCTTGCCATCACCTTCGGGGTGATGGGGGTCATCAACATGGCGCATGGCGAGATGGTGATGCTCGGCGCCTACACGACCTACGTCGTGCAGCAGCTCATCCGCGCCTACAGCCCGGCATGGTTCGACTTCTCTCTCGCGCTCGCCGTTCCGCTCGCTTTTCTGATGGCCGGCGCAATCGGCATCCTTATCGAGCGCGGCATCATACACTTCTTATATGGTCGGCCGCTCGAGACCCTTCTCGCCACCTGGGGGCTCTCGCTCATCCTGCAGCAGGCGGTGCGCACGGCTTTCGGACCGACCAACAAGGATGTGAGCGCGCCTTCCTGGATGAGCGGCTCCTTCGATCTCGGCCAGCTCACCATTACCTACAACCGCCTCTGCATCATCGTCTTCACGCTGCTCATCTTCGCCGGGCTGCTTGCCTTGCTCCGATGGAGCCGCTTCGGGCTTGAGATGCGCGCGGTCACGCAGAACCGAGCTATGGCGGCATCAATGGGCATTCGCACAAGCCGCATCGACGCACTCACCTTCGGGCTGGGCTCGGGGATTGCCGGCCTCGCCGGCGTCGCGCTTTCGCAGATCGACAATGTCAGCCCCAATCTGGGCCAGGGCTACATCATCGATTCGTTCATGGTCGTGGTGTTCGGCGGCGTGGGCAATCTGTGGGGCACGCTCGTCGGCGCCTTCACCCTCGGCATTGCCAACAAGTTCCTCGAGCCCTATGCGGGCGCGGTCCTTGGCAAGATCGCCATCCTCGTGCTGATCATTCTGTTCATCCAAAAACGCCCGCGCGGCCTCTTCGCGCTCAAAGGCCGCGCCGCCGAAGCATGATAGGCAGTGTGAGTCACATTTCGTCGACAGACTCAGGTCTGCTCCCTCTCCCCGTCGTCGGGGAGAGGGAGCGCGCCGGAATTTGCCGCCTGAGACCAGGAACATCTTGAGCACATGAGTCTCTGGGCTGATTCCTCCCGCTACGTCCGGCGGCGCGCCGAGAAGGTGCACGCCATCGCTGCGCGCGCGCTCGATCGCGGCGCGCTCGCCTTCTTGGCCTCGCTCGCCGCCATAGGTGTGCTCGTGCCGCTTCTCAATCTCGCGGTGCCGCCCACCTCGCCCTTGCACATCTCGAGCTATTTCGTGGTGCTGTTGGGCAAATATCTGTGCTTCGCGTTGCTTGCATTGGCGATCGACCTGATCTGGGGTTACGGCGGCATTCTTTCGCTTGGCCACGGCGCTTTCTTCGCGCTCGGCGGTTACGCCATGGGCATGTATCTGATGCGCCAGATCGGCACCCGCGGCGTCTATGCGCATCCCGTGCTGCCGGATTTCATGGTGTTTCTGAACTGGTCGGAGCTGCCGGTCTACTGGTATGGCTTTGAGTATTTCGCCTACGCGGCGATCATGATCGTGCTGGTGCCAGGCCTGCTTGCCTTGGTGTTCGGCTGGTTCGCCTTCCGCAGCCGGGTTAGCGGAGTCTATTTCGCCATCATCACGCAGGCGCTCACCTTTGCGCTGATGCTCGGATTTTTCCGCAACAATTTCGGCTTCGGCGGCAACAACGGGCTCACGGATTTCAAGGACATTCTCGGCTTCAACGTGCAGGCGCCGGGCACGCGCGCGGCGCTTTTCGCCGCCTCCACGCTCGCCGTCATGCTCGGCTTTGTCGTTTGTCGCATCGTGGTGAGCTCGAAATTCGGCAACGTGCTCGTCGCCATTCGCGACGCGGAAGCGCGCGTGCGTTTTCTGGGTTACCGCGTCGAAGCCTACAAGCTGTTCGTGTTCACGCTGTCGGCTTGCATGGCCGGCATTGCCGGCGCCCTGTTCGTGCCGCAGGTCGGCATCATCAATCCGAGCGAATTTTCGCCCGCGAACTCCATCGAGGCGGTGATCTGGGTCGCGGTCGGCGGACGCGGCACGCTGACCGGCGCCGTGCTCGGTGCGATACTGGTGAATTATGCGAAGACCGCTTTCACCAGCGGCGTGCTCGCGCCCTACTGGCTGTTCGTGCTCGGCGGCCTGTTCGTGGCGGTCACCTTGCTGCTGCCGCGCGGCATTGTCGGCACCGTGCAGGATATCTGGCACCGCCTGCATACCACCACCGGCGCGTCCCCAATAGCACGCGTGTCAGACGAAGCACCTCGTCCCGCGGAGTAAGCATGGATCCGCGCACGACCACCGCGCTTCTCTATCTCAACGGCGTGAGCGTGTCGTTCGAGGGCTTCCGCGCTCTCAACAATCTTTCCTTCACTATCGAGCCGGGCGAGATGCGCGCCATCATCGGCCCCAATGGCGCCGGCAAGACCACCATGATGGATGTGGTCACCGGCAAGACCCGCGCCGACGCGGGGGATATCTATTTCGATGGCGCCCACGACCTGTCGCGCCTCGACGAGACGGAGATCGCGCTTCTCGGAATCGGGCGCAAGTTTCAGAAGCCCACCGTGTTCGAGATGCACACGGTCGCCGACAATCTCGGGCTTGCACTCAAAGCCGACCGTCGCGCGCTCAGCACGCTTTCCTGGTTGCCCACGCCCGAGGAGAACGCGCGCATAGCCGAGATCCTCGAGATCACCCGCCTCGCTCCCGTGCGCGATCGCGTGGCCGGCCTGCTCTCGCACGGCCAGAAACAGTGGCTTGAGATCGGCATGCTGCTTGCACAGGATCCGAAGCTTCTCCTGGTCGACGAGCCGGCGGCCGGCATGACCGATGCGGAGACACGCCAGACCGCCGAGCTCCTGAAAGAGATCAACCGCGATCGCACCGTGGTGGTGGTCGAGCATGACATGGCCTTCATCCGCGAGCTCGGGGTGAAGGTCACCTGTCTGCACGAGGGCTCGGTGCTCGCGGAGGGCACCATCGACCAGGTGTCGAGCAACCAGCGCGTGGTCGAAGTCTATCTGGGGCGCTGATGCTCGCCGTGAACGCTATCGATCTGCACTATGGCGCGGCGCAGACCTTGCGCGGCGTGTCGCTTGTCGCCGAGCCCGGCAAGGTGACCTGTGTCATGGGCAGGAACGGCGTCGGCAAGACGAGCCTTCTCGATGCGGTGGCCGGCCAGCATCCGGTGAGCAAAGGCACGATTATGCTTGACGGCGCTGATGTCACGCGACTTCCGGCGAGCGCGCGCGCGCGCCGCGGCATGGCCTACGTGCCGCAGGGCCGCGAGATCTTTCCGCTGCTCACGGTCGAGGAGAATCTCAAGACCGGCTTTGCCCCGCTCCCGCGCGAGCAGCGCTCCATTCCCGACGACGTGTTCGCGCTCTTTCCGGTGCTTGACGGCATGCGCAAGCGACGCGGCGGCGATCTTTCCGGCGGGCAGCAGCAGCAGCTCGCCATTGGCCGCGCGCTGGTCATGCGCCCGCGTCTTCTGTTGCTAGACGAGCCCACCGAGGGCATTCAGCCCTCCATCATCAAGGACATCGGCCGCGCCATTGCGTATTTGCGCAATCTCGGAAAGATCGCAATCGTGCTCGTCGAGCAGTATCTCGATTTCGCCCGCGAGCTGGGCGACTATTTCGCCGTGATGGACCGCGGCGCAATCGTGTATGCCTGCACCCGCGCGGAGCTGGACGAGGTGGCGCTGCGCCGCGCCATGGCGATTTGATATGCAACGAGCACCGGCGTTGGCGGACGTATTTACGCAAAATCGCGCGCGAGGCCGCATTGCATTCTCGGTGCAGCAGCATGCGGGTGTCACGCGGCGCGCGCGGCTATTCGAGGAGGGCCCGCTGCGGCTGCGCTGCCCCAACTCCTCCGCCGCCGCGCTCGAAGCGGTGATCATCAACACGGCTGGGGGGATTGCGGGCGGCGACAGCCTGCGCATCGATCTGAGCATCGCGGAGAATGCCCACCTGACGGTGACCACCGCGGCGGCTGAAAAAATCTATCGCAGCCTCGATCGGGATGCGGCCATCGATATCAAGGTCAAAGTGCAGTCTGGCGGGACGCTCGTCTGGCTGCCGCAGGAAACCATTCTCTTTGACCAGGCATGCCTCAAGCGCACCATCCACATCGATCTCGCGCGCTACGCGCCGCTCGTGTTTGCCGAAGCCGTCGTGTTCGGTCGCTCCGGGCACGGCGAGCAGCTTGCGCAAGGACGCCTCATCGACAGCTGGCGGCTTCATTGCGAAGGCCGTCTTCTCCACGCCGAGGCTGTGCGCTTCGACGACGCGATTGCGGAAAAACTTGCGCAGCGCGCGGTCACAGCAGGCAATATCGCTGTGGCGACGGTGCTGATCTATCCCGGGAATGAAAAACTGGCGGAGGTGCTGCGGGCGCAAGAATTCTTCGGCGAGGTCGGCGTGTCTGCCTGGAAGGGCATTGCCATTGTACGCCTGTGCGCCCCCGAGGGCGTCGCGCTCAAGCGCGATCTCCTCACCGTGATCGGCTCGTTGCCATATGTCTCGCTTCCACGCATATGGTCCAACTGAAACTAATGTCACAGGCGCTTATCTCGATCCGTTATCCTGAGGCGCGAGCGAGCGCAGCGAGCGAGCCTCGAAGGATGCACGGCCTCCGCACGGGCCGGATCGTTCGAGGCTCGGCGCGTTGCGCCGAGCACCTCAGGATGACGGAGTGAGATGGGTGGTCGGAACGAGACTGCGCCATGCATCTCACTCCACGCGAGAAAGATAAGCTCTTGATCGCCATGGCGGCGATGGTGGCGCGGCGGCGGCGCGAGCGCGGGGTGAAGCTCAACCATCCGGAAAGCGTCGCGCTCATCACCGATTTCATCGTTGAGGGCGCGCGCGACGGCAAGACCGTGGCCGAGCTGATGGAGGCGGGCGCGCATGTGCTCACGCGCGCCGACGTCATGGAGGGCATCCCCGAGATGATCAAGGAGATCCAGGTCGAGGCCACGTTTCCGGACGGCACCAAGCTTGTCACCGTCCACGAACCGATTCGGTAGCAGCTGTGATTCCGGGCGAGAAGTTCATCAAGAAAGGCGAGATCGAGCTCAACAAGGGGCGCAGGACCGTCACCCTCGCGGTCACCAATACGGGTGACCGGCCCATCCAGGTGGGCTCGCATTATCATTTCTTTGAAACCAATCCGGCGCTGAAGTTCGATCGCAAGAAAGCGCGCGGCATGCGGCTCGATATTGCCGCGGGCACGGCAGTTCGCTTCGAGCCGGGGCAGACGCGCGACGTGACGCTCGTCGAGCTTTCCGGCAAGCGCACCATCTACGGCTTTCGCCAGGAAGTGATGGGAAAGCTGTGAATATGCCTGGAGTAGCAGATGCCGATGCGCCTTGAGCGTTCCGTCTATGCCGACATGTTCGGCCCGACCACCGGTGACCGCGTGCGCCTTGCGGATACCGACATCATCATCGAGGTCGAGCACGATCACACTACCTACGGCGAGGAGGTGAAGTTCGGCGGCGGCAAGGTAATCCGGGACGGCATGGGCCAGAGCCAGCTCAGTCAGCGCCAGGGCGCGGTGGATACCGTCATCACCAATGCGCTCATCCTCGACCACTGGGGCATCGTCAAAGCCGATATCGGCATCAGATCGGGCCGCATCACCGCGATTGGCAAAGCCGGCAACCCCGACATCCAGCCCGATGTGACCATCGTGGTCGGACCCGGCACCGAGGTGATCGCAGGCGAAGGAAAGATTCTCACCGCCGGGGGTTTCGATACCCACATCCATTTCATCTGCCCGCAGCAGGTGGAAGAGGCGCTCATGTCGGGCGTGACGTCCATGCTCGGGGGTGGCACCGGACCCGCGCACGGCACATTCGCGACCACCTGCACGCCCGGGCCCTGGCACATCGGCCGCATGATCCAGGCCGCGGATGGCTTGCCGATGAATCTCGGGTTCGCCGGCAAGGGCAACGCCTCGCGTCCCGCCGCGCTCGAGGAGATGATCAAGGCGGGCGCCTGCTCGCTGAAGCTGCACGAGGACTGGGGCACCACGCCCGCGGCGATTGACTGCTGCCTCTCGGTTGCCGACGACTACGACGTGCAGGTCATGATCCACACCGACACGCTCAACGAGTCCGGATTCGTCGAGGACACCATCGCTGCGTTCAACGGGCGCACCATTCACGCCTTCCACACCGAGGGCGCCGGGGGCGGGCATGCGCCCGACATCATCAAGGTCGCGGGGTTGCGCAATGTGCTCCCGTCATCCACCAATCCGACGCGGCCTTTCACCAAGAACACCATCGACGAACATCTCGACATGCTGATGGTCTGCCATCATCTGGATCCGTCGATCGCGGAGGATCTCGCCTTTGCGGAGAGCCGTATCCGCAAGGAGACCATTGCGGCCGAGGACATCCTGCACGACATGGGCGCGCTCTCGATGATGTCCTCGGACAGCCAGGCCATGGGGCGCATCGGCGAGGTGATCATCCGCACATGGCAGACCGCGGACAAGATGAAAAAGCAGCGCGGGCGGCTGCCTGAGGAGAAAGGCGACAACGACAACGTGCGCGCCAAGCGGTACGTCGCCAAATACACGATCAACCCGGCGATCGCGCACGGCGTGTCGAAGCACATCGGCTCCGTGGAGAAGGGCAAGCTCGCCGATCTCGTGCTGTGGTCGCCCGCCTTCTTCGGCGTGAAGCCTGACTGCATCATCAAGGGCGGCAGCATTGTTGCCGCGCCGATGGGCGATCCCAATGCATCGATTCCCACTCCCCAGCCGGTGCACTACCGGCCGATGTTCGCGGCCTATGGGCGCGCGCAGACCGCCTGCGCCGTGGTTTTCGTCTCGAAGGCGGCCGTACAAGCCGGTATGCGCCGCAGCCTCGGCGTGGAGAAGGAGTTTCTGTCAGTCGAGAACACACGCGGCAAAATCTCGAAAAAGAGCATGGTGCACAACGACGCCACCCCGAAGATCGAGGTGGATCCGGAAACCTACGAGGTGCGCGCCGACGGCGAGTTGCTCACCTGCCCCCCCGCCGACGTCCTCCCCATGGCGCAGCGCTACTTTTTGTTTTGATGACCTCGACCGTCCCGCGTGCGACCTCAGTATGCGCGATCGACATGCGCAATCGCGCCCGCGTGATTGACGAGGTGGTGCTCGCGGCCGACGAGCGCCACCGCCGTCGTGTTGCGCTCACCGGCGCGCGCGGCACCGCGTTTCTGCTCGATCTGCCGCACGCGACCGTGCTGCGCGACGGCTATGGCCTCGTGCTCGAGGATGGCGCAATCGTGCGCGTCGTCGGAAAGCCCGAGCCGCTCGTCGAAATCACTGCAGCGAATGCCGCCGAGCTCGCGCGCCTGGCGTGGCACATCGGGAACCGACACACCGAGGTGCAGGTCGTCGGCCAATCTCTGCGCATCCGCCGCGACCACGTGCTTGAAGAAATGCTGCGCGGCCTCGGCGCGCATCTGCATCCGATCGAAGTACCCTTCGAGCCCGAAACCGGCGCCTACCACTCGCATGGCCACCACCAGGACCACGATGACCACGCGTAAAATTCGCGGGCTCGTCCGTTCGTCCCCGCGAAAACGGGGACCCAGGATTGTGGATTCCCGACCGCGGGGGAATGAGCGGTCGAACGACCTTGATGCGCCGGCGCTCTATCGGCTCATGGCGTGGCTGTCGCCCGCGTTTCCGACGGGCGCATTCTCCTATTCGAGCGGCCTCGAATGGGCGGTGCAGGCCGGCGATGTGACCGACGAGGATTCGCTGCGTGCGTGGCTCAAAGTGATCATGCGAGAGGGCAGCGGGTTCTGTGACGCGGTTTTCTTTACGCATGCTTATCGCGCAGCCGCGCAGCACGATTCCGCGCACCTGCGGGAGACTGCCGAGCTCGCGCTCGCTTTCGCGTCCAGCAAGGAAAAATATTTGGAGACCACGGCCCAGGGCCGCGCTTTCCTCGATACCGTGCGTGCCGCCTGGCCGGCCGAGATGTTCGGCCAGCCCGATGCCGATATCGCGCTGCCTATCGCGGTTGCGCGTGCATGTGCGGCGCATGGCATTCCGGAAAAGCCGGCGCTCGCCTGTCTGCTGCAGGCCTACACCGCCAATCTCGTTTCCGCCGGCGTGCGCCTCATTCCCCTCGGCCAGACGCAGGGCCAGCGGCTCATTGCGCAGCTCGAACCTCTCGTGCTCGCGACGGCGGAACGCGCTGCCTCGACGTCGCTCGATGACACCGGCAGCATCACGCTGCGTGCAGACCTCGCCTCGATGCGCCACGAAACCCAGTACACGCGATTGTTCAGATCGTGAAAATGAGCACGCACGGGCCGCTGCGCGTCGGTGTCGGCGGGCCGGTGGGCTCCGGCAAGACCGCGCTCATGGACGCGCTCTGCAAGCGCCTGCGCGGATCCTACGAGATTGCCGCCATTACCAACGACATCTACACGAAATGGGACGCCGAGTTTCTTGTGCGCTCCGGCGCGCTCGCGCCCGAGCGCATCGCGGGCGTCGAGACGGGCGGCTGCCCGCATACCGCCATCCGCGAGGACGCCTCCATCAATCTCGCGGCCGTCGCCGAGATGCAGAAGAAGTTTCCCGCACTCGATCTCGTGCTCATAGAATCGGGCGGCGACAATCTTGCTGCCACCTTCTCGCCCGAGCTTGCGGATCTCACGATTTACGTCATCGATGTCGCCGCCGGCGACAAGATCCCGCAAAAAGGTGGCCCCGGCATCACGCGCTCCGACCTTCTGGTGATCAACAAGATCGATCTTGCGCCTTACGTCGGTGCCTCGCTCGAAGTAATGGAGCGCGATGCGAAAAAAATGCGCGGCGCGCGCCCGTTCGTCTTTACTAACCTGCGCAGCGGCGATGGCGTCGAGCCGATCGCGACATTCATCGAGGAGAAAGGCGGGTTGCGTGCTACGATTTCGGCATGAAGCTCCTGAGCTATAGCGTTGCGGGAAAGCAAAGCTTTGGGGCAGTGGCCGGCGAGGGCGTCATTGATCTCCGCGAGCGCCTTTCCGGCCACTGCGCGACCCTGCGCGAGGCTCTTGCCGCCGACGCGATTACGGAAATGAGGCAAATCGCCGAGGTAACAAAACCCGATCACCGGCTTGGCGAGATCACCTTTCTGCCGCCCATTACGCAGCCGGAAAAAATTCTCTGCGCCGGCATCAACTACCACTCACACGCGGTGGAGACCGGCCGTGACATCCCCAAGGCGCCGAGCATGTTTCTGCGTCTTTCCAGCACGCTGGTGGCGCACAACGGCGCGCTGGTGCGTCCTTCGGTTTCCACCCAATTCAATTACGAGGGCGAACTCGCCCTCGTCATCGGCCGCCCCGGCCGGCAAATCGCGGAGGAACGCGCGCTCGATCATGTGGCCGGCTACAGCTGCTTCGTCGACGGCAGCGTGCGCGATTACCAAAGATTCTCCGTCACGGCCGGAAAGAATTTCCCAAACACCGGGGCGCTCGGACCGTGGATCGTGACCACCGACGAAATCGGCGATCCCGCGCGGCTCGTCCTTGTCACGCGGCTGAACGGCCGCGAGGTGCAGCGAGCGACCACCGATCTCCTCATCCATTCGGTCGCGCGCATCGTCTCCTTCTGTTCGCAGTTCACCGCGCTCGCGCCCGGCGATGTCATCGCCACCGGCACGCCCGAGGGCGTCGGCCAGAGCCGCCGGCCGCCGCTGTGGCTCAAGGCAGGCGACTTGCTCGAAGTGGAAATCTCCCGCGTCGGCGCGCTGCGCAGCCGTGTCGTTGACGGCACATAGTCCGCATCACTCGCCGATCTCCTTCGCGGAGAGCCTGTCGTCGCCGACGAACAGCCAGCCGCCCGCATAGAGGAGCGTCACTTCCTTGGTGGTTGGCAATTCGGAAACGATTTGCTGCAGGTCCGCTGCATGCACAGCAATCTCGTCTCTCCACTTCCCCGTCGCCTTCAGATTCGTCGCGGCGAGGCGCGTCTCGATCCAGAAGCCGCCGTCCTCGGCATAAAGGAGCGTGAGGTCACCTTCGGCGTCCGGCCCGCTGCGCAGCTTGGTCACCGCGCGCTTGAGGGCGAGCCGATTGACCGTGACTTCGTTGGCGGGGTGCATGGTCTGATCCCTCCTCCGCGTAGCGGTGGAGGGTGGCCGCCGCAAGACAGCCGGCGCTCAGGCAGCGCCGAGCCGGACGACGCGTTTGCCGGTGCCGGCGAGGCGGCGCATTTGCGCCGCGATCTCGGGCGCGGAGAGGCCGCGCACAAGAATGCTCTCGGCCTCGCGGCGGGCGAAGTCGAGCACGCCCGCGGCAACGTCGGCTTCAATGAGGAGAACGTCGGCGCAGGCAAGCGCGCGAACCGCGCGCAAGGTGAGCAGCTCGGGATCGTGCGGCACCGGAGAGATCACAGTGACGTCGGCCAAAGGCGCATCGTCTCGCACGGAGCGATCGAGCAGCTCGGCAAAAAACGCCGGCTGCGGCTCACGCTCGGGCTGCGCTATCGCGACACTTGCAAAGTTCTGCCAAAAGCGGCGGCGCACCGCGAATGAAAGGCGGTAATTGCTCATGCGAACGCGCCAGCGCTGCGCCGCTGCGGCCCAGCGGGCGAAGCCGTGCGGGATGAGTGTTTCGAGGCGCGTGCGGATCGCCTGCGCCAAGGCCGGCGCGGCGCCATCCGTCGAAATACCGATCACCAGCGGCGAGCGGTTGACGATAGCCCCGAATGAAAAATCACAAAAAACCGGCTTGTCGATGACGTTGACCAGAACGCCCGCTGCGCGCGCGGCCTGCGCGAAGCGCGCGGCTTCGTCTTTTCCGCCGAAATCGCCGATTGCCACGGCGGCGCCCGTCAGGTCCTTCGGCTGCCACGCGCGCGCATGCAGATCTATACGCGTGCGCCCCGACGGTTCGCCGAGCGCGCGAAGCTCTTCACAGAATGTTTCGGCATAGACATCGACGGATGCGCCGGCAGCGGCGACCAGCTCGGCCTTCCAGGCCGCCGCGGCAGTGCCCCCCGCCACCACCGCGCGTTTGCCCTCGAGCGCAAGAAATACGGGTAGCCGCGCGAGTGGCTGCATGCGGGACTGCGTCAAGCCCGCGCATGACGGATCAGCATCAGGTTTGAAGCGCACGTTCATGGCGGATGATGCGTTTGAGCTCCGGCAGGCACAGGCTCTCGCGGTACCGTCTAATAAACATCCTGCTGGTAGCGGCCAGATTTTTTGAGATCGGCCACAAAAGCGACCGCCTCGTTCGTGCTGCGGACGCCGAACTTCGCCACCACGTCGATGAGCGCGCGCTCGACATCGCGCGCCATGTGCCTGGCGTCGCCGCAGATGTAGACATGCGCGCCTTCGGCGAGCCAGCACCAGAGGTCGCGGCCGACCTCGCGCATGCGGTCCTGCACGTAGATCTTCTGCTCGCCATCGCGCGACCAGGCCAGCGTGAGGCGCGTGAGCACGCGCGCGGCCTTCATGCCGGTGAGCTCTTCTTCGTAAAAGAAGTCGCAGGCGCTGCGCTGATGGCCGAAGAACAGCCAATTGCGGCCCGGTGCCCGGGTTGCCATGCGTTCGTGCAAAAACGCGCGGAACGGCGCAATACCGGTCCCGGGGCCGATCATGATGATGGGTAGAGTTGGATCGCCGGGCAGGTTGAAATGCTCGGCCTTCTGCACGTACGCCTTGACGCGCTCGCCCTCGCGAATGCGATCTGCAAAGAAGGTGGATGCAACGCCGAGCCGCGTACGCCCGTTGATCGGGTAGCGGACCGCGTCGATGCACAGGCCAATCCGCGTTGGGTCGACCTTCGGTGAGGAGGCAATGGAATAGAGCCGCGGCTGCAGCGGATCGAGCGCCTCGATAAAGGCTTCCGGGTCCGGCCGCACACCGGAAAACATCTCGATCGCGGCGAGCACATCGAGCGCCTCGGCATCGGCATCCTCGCCGGCGGCCAAAGCCTTGGCTTTCTGCCGCCGCTCGCCACCGGTGAGATAGGAGAACAGCGTGAACAGCATATCGGGCGCCAGCCCAAGCGACACGGCGTCCGTGAGCTCCTCGCGCAGCGTGCGCCCGCCGATGGGGAAGTCGGCCGGCACATGCAGCGCGGCAATGACTGCCTCGACCAGCGCGGGCGGATTTTTAGGAAACACACCCAATGAATCGCCGACGCGATATTCGAGACCGCATCCGGAAATATCGATCTCGACGTGCCAGGTCTCTTTCTGCGAGCCCGGCTTGTTGAGCCGCGTGCGCGAGAGAAACACGGCGTCGACAGGGCTCTCCCGCGCTCGTGCTGCCGGAGTGGTCTGGGCGGCGGGCTTTTCGGGCGCGACAGACCCGGTCGATGCGGTGCGCGAGGATGCCGCGCCGTCCAGTTCCTGATGCAGCGTCTTGAGCGTGCGCGCGGTTTCCTTGCCGCCGGGCACGCACAGGTTGAGGCGGTCTTCGTTTTTCGAAAAGATCGCGTTCGCGTAATCCGCGCAATTATATCCGCACTGGCCGCAGTCCTGCTGGCCCATCGCCGCCATCATGCGGCGCGGAAGCGCGCGACCGTCCGCAAGGCGCATGCGGTCGGCGAGGGGCATCGCCGGGTCGTGCCAGGGCGCATCGTCCTCGGCCACCGGCGTTTCGGCCGGAATGCCGGCAATCAGCGCATCGCCGTGTTCGGGCGAGAGCGGCATGATGCCGGTCTGATCAAGCCCGAGATAGCCGGCAAAGAATCCGTTGAGCCAGGCGCGCTGCTCCGCCGAGAACGGCGCCGTCTCGGGGACAATCCTGGCAAATGGCAGCGGAACGGGCTGAGTCATGCGCTTGCCTCGTAGCCGTAGGGTGGGCAAAGGCGCGGTACTCGGCGCTCAGGCGTATGCAAAATTGCGCGCGCGCCGTGCCCACGCCGGACGATCCGACCGCGTGCGCACGGCGTGCAAGCACACGCCTTTGCGCACCCTACGATACGCGCGCACATTTTTGCGCGCCCGACAATCAAGGCAGCGCCTCACCGGCGGCCATGCGTCGGAGCGCGTCAACGTCATGGCGGCTCGAGAATTCAAGAAACGATTCTTCCGGCGAGCCGCGCTCTTTCAAATACGCCCCGAGCACGTTGCCGACGACGGCAGGCACCTCTCCCGCCTTGATGTCGCGGAGAATCTCGCGCGCGAGTCTTGAGTCTTTGCCAAAGCCGCCGCCGACATGGAGGTGATAGCCTTCAACGGTTTCGCCCTCCTCAGAGATCGCTACCTTGCAGGCAAGAAGTCCGATGTCGCCGATGTAATGCTGCGCGCAGGAATGGTGACAGCCGGTTAGATGGATGTTCACCGGCACATCAAGGGCAACGCGCTCCTCGCACCAGCGCGCGATCTCCTCGGCGTGGCGTTTGGTATCGGAGGCGGCGAACTTGCATCCCGCATTACCGGTGCACGCGACGAGCCCGGCGCGGATGGAGTTGGTGCTCGTGCAAAGCCCAAGCGCAGCAATTCTGCTCTGCGCCTCCCCAACGGCAGTCTCCGGTACCCCGGAGATGAGGAGATTCTGCCAGACCGTAAGCCGGATATCGCCGTCTCCGAGTTTTCCCGCGATCTCCGCAAGCCCGCGCATCTGCGCGACGGTCATGCGGCCCGCCTGCAGCACGACGCCGACCCAATTGAGCCCCGGCTGTTTCTGCGCGTGCACGCCGACATGGGCGTGGCGGTCGATCCCTCGCCGCGGCAAAATCGCCTCGACCGGCACGCGATCGAGCTTGCGCCCGAGCTTCTCCTCGACCAGCGCCAGCACCTTGTCGAGGCCCATGCGGTCGATCACGTATTTGAGCCGCGCCTTGGTGCGGTCGGTGCGGTCGCCATGGTCGATGTACACGCGCACCACCGCGTCGGCGACCCTGGTGGCGTCTGCGGGCTTGCATACGACGCCGGTATCGTGCGCGAAGGTCTGGTGCCCGGTGATGCCGCCGAGCATCAGGCGAAACCACACGCCGGGCTCGACGCCGAAGCCGTCTTTCACTTCGACCACCGCAAAGCCGATGTCGTTCGTCTCCTCGAGCACCGGGATGATGGCGCCGCCGTCGAAGCCGACGTTGAACTTCCGCGGCAGCCCATAGAGCGAGCGGTCGTTGAGAATGTGGAAGTGCCACTCGCGCGCATACGGGCGCGTGTCGATGAGCTCTTGCGGATCAATCCCGGCAGTAGGAGAGCCCGTGACGTTGCGTATATTGTCGGCGCCGGAGCCGCGCGAGCACAGGCCGAGATCCCGCACCGCCTCGACCATTCGCACCGCGTTCTGCGCCTCGATCTCGCGGATTTGCAGATTGGCCCGCGTCGTCACATGCGCGTAGCCGCCGCCGTACTTTTCCGCGAGATCCGCCACGCCTGCGAACTGCGAGTGCTTGAGGATGCCGTTGGGCAGCCGCAGCCGGCACATGTACGAGTTCTGGTTCGGCGCGACGTAAAACAGACCGAAAAAGCGCCAGCGGAAATTGTCGGGCGGCTTCGGATACTCGTGTTTTGCGCTCTGATCCTTGAGCCGCTCGTAGCCATCAAAGGGATGCAGCTCGCGCTTCCACTTCTCCTGGTCGGCAAGCTTTTTGCCGGCTGCGAGCACGCGATCTTGCGCCCGCAAGTGCGGCGCGTCGGGACCGGCGGGCTCAGGAGGAGCGCTCGGCGCTGCTTTATTCGCGCCCGGTTGCGTGCGCGTTCCGGCGCGCGCGATCTGCAGGCCGGCGGTGAAGCCTTCGAGGTAGCGCTTCTGCTCAGGCGAAAAATCCCCGGACATCGGAACTCCTCAGGTCGTCATGGCCGGGCATGGAGTGACGCCCATCATCAAACGCGTGCCTCGGCGAGACTCGGCGCACGCAATACGAGGAAGCTCTTGCGCAGGTAGTACCACCAGGTGAGCGCAATGCAGGTCACGTAGAACAGCAGAAAAATTGCAAGCGCGAGGTGCGGCCCGCCGGTCGTCGCAATCGAGGCGCCGAAGCCGCGCGGAATGAGATATCCGCCGCAGGCGCCGACCGCGCCGATGAAGCCCAGCGCGGCGGCGGCCTCAATGCTCGCAGCCTTGAGAGCGCGCGCGCGTCCGAGCTCGTCCTCCCTATTTGCTTCGCGCAGGCGCTCTTCGCGGAAGATCGCCGGGATCATCCGATAGGTCGAGCCGTTTCCGATGCCCGTGGTGACAAACAGGGTGAGGAACATCGCGAGAAAGCCGCCGAAGTTTTTGACGTCCACGAAATAGATGACGCCGATCGTGGCAGCCGCCATGGCAATGAAATTCCAGAAGGTCACGTTGGCGCCGCCGATCTTGTCGGAAAGCCAGCCGCCGAGCGGACGCGAGAGGGAGCCGACGAGCGGGCCCAGAAAGGCAATGCCGACGGTAACCGCCGGAAACTGCGTCTTGAGCAGCAGCGGAAACGCCGCGGAATAGCCGATGAAGGAGCCGAAGGTGCCGATATAAATGTAGGACATCACCCAGTTATGCTTGCGCCGGAGGATGATGAGCTGGTCCTTCAGGCTCGATTTCGCCGACGTGAGATTGTTCATGAACACATACGCGCCGATCACCGCCACGGTGAGCGGCATCATCCACATCAGACCTGCGTTCTGCAGGTAGAGGCCTTCCGCCACCGGCGTAGCGTAATAAAGATTGACCCAGCCGGCTCCGAGCAGGATGGGCGTCAACAGCTGGACCCCGCTCACGCCGATATTGCCGCCGGCGGCATTGAGCCCAAGCGCCCAGCCCTTCATGCGGCTCGGATAAAAGAAGGAGATGTTCGCCATGCTGGAGGCGAAATTGCCGCCGCCAAGGCCGGCGCTCGCCGCGACGCACAGCATCAGCCAGAACGGGGTGTCCGGCTGCGTGACGAAATAGGCGAGTGCGATCGTCGGGATGAACAGCGCTGCGGCGGAAAAAATCGTCCAGTTGCGGCCGCCGAACGTGGTCACCGCGAATGTGTAGGGGAAACGCATGAGCGAGCCGATGAGGCCAGGCAATGCGACGAGCTGAAAGAGCTGCTCGGTACTGTAGGGAAAGCCGGCCTGCGGCAATTTGGTTGCGACGATGCTCCAGATGAGCCAGATCGAAAAGCCGAGATGCTCGGCAAAGATCGACCAGATCAGATTGCGCCGCGCGATCGTTTTGCCTTTGGATTCCCAAAAACTCTCGTCCTCCGGGTTCCAGTCGGAAATCCAGGTTGGGTCCCTGCTCATTGCGTCTTGATTCCTTCGGTTCACGTCATGGGGTGCGCCGCTCGCGCGAGCGTGGCTTCCGCTTCGCAAGGCACGTGCCAAGTTATGTTGCTGAAAAAATGAGCGATTTCGCCGAAATGGGCCTATAAAGCTGCGTGTCGAGCGGGCAGCGCAGCGCAAAATTTGCGCGCTGCACAATGAATAGGCGAGATGAATCAAAAATGAGCGGGATCGTGTAGCGGATGAACGTCAGCGATATCCGGGAAGGATGATTCCGAATGTCGCTGCGCTCATGCGGGGGTTTCGCGCTTTCCGCAGCGCGAATGGGTGGACTACTGCACCGTCGCGGCGGTTCGCTCGTGATCGTAGGCGGTCGATGCAGGCCGGGTATCGGCGTCGTGTGGCAGCGCGAACAGCTTTTGCAGCACCTGCCGCTGCACCGGCTTCTTGACGAGGGGAATGCGCGCGAAGCGGGACTCGATGCTTTCCACCCCATAGCCTGTGACGAAGACGAAGGGGATGTTCCGCGCCACCAGCACATCGGCAACGGGATAGACGAACTCGCCGCCGAGATTGACGTCGATGATGCCGGCATCGACGTCCTCGTGCACGGCTGTCACCATTGCATCCTGCAGCCGGCTGAACGGGCCCAACACTTCGAATCCGAGATCGGTCATGATGTCGCGCATCATCATGGCGACCAGTATCTCATCCTCAACCAGCAGGACACGATTGCCGGTCTGCATGCGTATGGGCAAAGGCGGCCGCTCATCTGCAGGCACACGCTGGCTAGCGGCGTGCCGCGCCAGGGGCTCGATGCGATCGCGCCGCGGCACTGTGAGGCTGCACTGCAGTCCTTCCGGCCGCCAGTCGAACCGCGCCTCGCCCTCGAGCTGGCGCTCGATGCTCGCGCCGATCACGCGGATGCCGAAGCCGGGCGAGGACGGCGGCTCAACCTGCGGCCCGCCGCTTTCGCTCCAGTGCAGGATCAGAGTCGCGGGTGCAAGCTCCCAGCGCGCGCATACGCGTCCGGCCGGCGTCGAGAGCGCACCATACTTCACCGCATTGGTGGCAAGCTCGTGCAAGGCGAGCGCGAGCGTCTGTGCCGTGCGAGGCTCGAGCGACACACCGGGACCGGTTGCAACGATTTTGTCCGCGTCGCCCATGCGGAACGCGGCGAGCTCCTCCTCGACCAGGCGGCCGAGATCGGCGCCCTGCCAACGGCTCTGTGCCAGGAGCGTATGCGCGCGCGAGAGCGCGCCGATGCGGCCGTCTACCGCGCCGATATACGCGCCGATGCTCTCGGCACGCGTGAGCCGCACGATGGACTGCACCAGTGCGAGCGCATTGCGCGCGCGGTGGTCGACCTCGCGCGCGAGCAGCGCTTGGTGCTCCTCGGCTTCCTTGCGCTCGGTGATGTCGATGGTGACCCCGCTCACCCGCACGATGTGATCGGTGGCATCGATGCTCGCGACTGCCGTACCGATGCACCAGCGCAGCTCTCCGCTCGGCCGGCAGACGCGGAATTCGGTCTGTGAAGCCTGGCCGTGGGGCGTGGAAGGGTTGATGGCGCTTTGCACGTTCTTCCAATCGTCGGGATGGATGAGCTTGCGTATGTTCTCGACGGTGAGCTCGAAATTGTCGGGCTCGACGCCGAAGATGCGATACTGTCCGTCGTCCCACATAAACCGGCCGTTCACCGGGTCCCATTCCCACGAGCCCATCTGTCCCGCAGCGAGCGCAAGACTGCGCCGCTGCTCGCTTTGCAGAAGCCGCGCGCTCGAAGCCTCGAGCTCCGCCGTGCGCTCGGCAACGCGCTGCTCGAGCTCCCGGGCGAGCTCTTCGAGCTGGCGGGTCTTGCGATAGAGCTCGGCGAATATGCGCACCTTGGCGCGCAGCACTTCCGGCGTTACCGGCACGGAAACGTAGTCGACCGCGCCCATGTCGAACGCACGCATCTGGTCGACATCGGTCAGATGGATCGCGGAGACGAAGATGATCGCAGTCTTCTGGAAGCGCGGATGCTCGCGGATCATGGCCGCGAGCTGGAAGCCATCAAGCTCCGGCATGCACACGTCGACGAGGATGACGGCGATCTCCTGCCTGAGCAGTTGCTCGAGCGCCTCGCGCGCGGAAACCGCCTTGATCAGGTTCTCGCCTAGCTCGCTGAGGATGGTCTCGTAGCCCAGGAGCTTCGCGGACTGGTCGTCCACCAGCAGAATGTTGACTTTGCCGTCCGTGTTCATCCTCTCGTCTCCGCCGATACGCAGGCGATTACAAATTCACGGGCTCACGCTCAGCGATGCAGCCACATACGCAACGATGACAACAGCTGTTCGGTATTCACCGGCTTGGCCAGATAATCGGAAGCGCCGGCTTCGAGGCATTTCTCGCGGTCGCCCTTCATGGCCTTGGCGGTGAGCGCGATGATGGGCAGGCGGCGGAACGACGGTTTCTCGCGGATCACCTGCATCGTCTGATAGCCATCCATTTCCGGCATCATGATGTCCATGAGCACGATGGCGAGGTCCGGGGTGGATTCGACCAGCTCGATGGCCTCGCTGCCCGTGGTTGCAGTGAGCACCCGCATGCCGCGCCGCTCGAGAACGCTCGACAGCGCAAAGATATTTCGGGCGTCATCGTCGACCAGGAGCACGGTGCGGCCGACCAGATCCTCGTCGGAGCTGTTGAGCCGCTCGAGCATGCGCTGCTTCTCGGGCGGAAGATCGGTAATCACGCGGTGGAGGAACAGCGCCGTCTCATCGAGCAGCCGCTCGGGCGATTCGACGCCCTTCACCACGATGCTGCGCGCCATGGTATGCAGCCTTGCGTCCTCCTCGGCCGAGAGCTCGCGGCCGGTGAACACCACGACCGGCACGTCGGAGAGGTTGCTGTCGGCGCGCAGTTCCTCGAGGACTTCGAAGCCGGTCATGTCGGGGAGACGCAGATCGAGCACGACACAATCGGCTGGATCCTCGCGGAGCATCTCGAGCGCCTCGCAGCCGGTGCCCGCGGTCTCGATTTCGATGTCATCCGAGCCGAGCAGCTCCCGGATGCTCATCTGCTCCGCCTTGTCGTCCTCGACGACCAGCAGCCGCTTGGTGCGCGGCTTGGCATATTGCTTGATGCGTTCGAGCGCGGCCTGCACGCCTTCGGTCGACGTCGGCTTGGTCACGAAAGCGAAGGCGCCGCGCGCGAGCCCGTGCTGGCGATCCTCGTCGAGCGTGATGATCTGCACCGGGATGTGCCGCGTGAGCGGATTCTGCTTGAGCTGGCTGAGCACGGTCCAGCCGAGCATGTCGGGCAGGAACACGTCGAGGGAGACGGCAGTGGGCTGATATTGCTTCGCGAGGTCTAGGGCATCCGCTCCGCGCATCGCCACCAGCACCTTGAATCCCTTCTCACGCGCGAGGTCCACCATGATGCGCGCATAGTGCGGATCGTCCTCGACGACCAGCAGGATGGAATCGCCAGGCTGAATGGCGAGTCGATCGTCGGCAATCTGCTCGAGCGGCCGCTCGGGCAACGTGCTGACCGGCATGCTCATCGCGTGCAGGGTCGCTGTCGTGGAGGACGGCAGCGTCTTCGGCGCCGAACTGGGTCCCACATATCTGAGCGGCAGATATAACGTGAACGTGCTGCCGATGCCCGGCGAGCTGCGCAGCTGAATTTCGCCGCCAAGCAGGTTCGAGAGCTCGCGGCTGATGGCGAGGCCGAGACCGGTGCCGCCATACTTGCGGCTGGTGCTCGCATCTGCCTGCTGGAAGGCCTCGAAGATGATCTTCTGCTTCTCCAGGGGGATGCCGATGCCGGTATCCGAGACTTCGAAGGCGACCACCGCAGGAGCCTGGTTGAGCACCGGATGCTCCGCGCTCCAGCCCCCCTGCACCGCCATGATGTTGAGGCGAACGCCACCCTGGCCGGTGAACTTGAACGCGTTGGAGAGCAGGTTTTTGAGGACTTGCTGCAGGCGCTTGGAATCGGTGGTGATGCTGCGTCCGAGCGTCGGATCGAGATTGACTTCGAATGCCAGCTGCCGGGTATCGGCCTCGTGGCGGAACGGACGCGCCATCATGTCGACCAGATTGGTGAACGCGATCTCTTCCGCGTCCACCGTGACGGTGCCCGACTCGATCTTGGACAGGTCGAGAATGTCGCTGATCAGGTTCAGCAGGTCGGTGCCCGCGCCGTGGATGGTGCGCGCGAACTCGACCTGCTTGGCGGTCAGATTTCCGTCGGGGTTGTCGACCAGCTGTTGGCCGAGGATCAGGATGCTGTTGAGCGGCGTGCGCAGCTCGTGCGACATGTTGGCCAAAAACTCGGATTTGTATTTTGATGTGAGCGCGAGCTCGGTCGCCTTCTCTTCCAGCGCGCGGCGTGCCTGCTCGATCTCCTGGTTCTTGCGCTCCACCTCCAAATTCCGGTCGGTCAGCTGCGTCGCCTTCTGCTCGAGCAGATCATTGCTCTGCTGCAGCTCCCGTTGCTGCGCCTGCAGCTCGCCGGCGAGCTGCTGGGATTGCTTGAGGAGGCCTTCCGTCTGCATCGTGGCTTCGATGCTGTTGACCACGATGCCAATGTTTGTCGTCAGCTGCTCCAGAAACATCATCTGCAGCGTCGTGAACTCGCTGAGCGACGCAAGCTCGATGACCGCCTTGACCTGGTTCTCGAACAGCACCGGCAGTGCCACGACGTTGCGCGGGGTCGCCTTGAACAGGGCGGAGCCGATGGGCACGGCGTCCGACGGCACTTCCGTTATCAGGATGCGCCGCTTGTCCGATGCGCACTGGCCAATAACACCTTCGCCGAGGCGGAGCTGCTCGGGATGCCCGCACACCCCGTCGTCTGCATAGGAGGCGAGCAGCTGCAGTTTCGGAGTCTCGTCGCCTGTGACCTGGTAAATCACGCCAAGCTGGGCGTTGACCAGCGCGGTGAGCTCGGACAGGAGCAGCCGTCCCACCGTGGCGAGGTCGCGCTGTCCTTGCAGCATGTTGGTGAACTTGGCGAGATTGGTCTTGAGCCAATCCTGCTCCGTATTACGGTCGGTGGTGAGCCGCAGATTGTCGATCATGGTGTTGATATTGTCTTTAAGCTCGGCCACCTCGCCGCGCGCCTCCACCTGGATCGAGCGCGTCAGGTCGCCCTTGGTGACCGCGGTTGCCACCTCGGCAATCGCGCGCACCTGGGTGGTGAGGTTCGCGGCCAGAAGATTCACGTTGCCGGTCAGGTCCTTCCAGGTGCCGGCGGCGCCGGGCACATTGGCCTGGCCGCCAAGGCGACCTTCGACGCCCACCTCGCG
Organism: Pseudomonadota bacterium; assembly: GCA_046733355.1. Classification (GTDB taxonomy): domain Bacteria; phylum Pseudomonadota; class Alphaproteobacteria; order Rhizobiales; family Xanthobacteraceae; genus VAZQ01. The sequence continues at coordinate 28,307 of JBKPOZ010000126.1, forward strand.
CGCGACGCTCGTGACCTGATCGGCAAAGATCGCGAGGGTGTCGGTCATGTTGTTGATGGTCTCGGCGAGCGCCGCCACCTCGCCCTTCGATTTCACCGTCAGGTTCTGTTTCAAGTCGCCGTTCGCGACCGCGGTCACCACTTTCACGATGCCGCGCACCTGCTCGGTGAGGTTTGCGGCCATCACGTTCACGGTGTCGGTAAGGTCCTTCCAAGTGCCGGCGACGCCGGGCACCTGCGCCTGGCCGCCGAGCTTGCCTTCGGTACCGACTTCGCGGGCCACGCGGGTCACTTCCGACGCGAAGCCGTTGAGCTGATCCACCATGGTATTGATGGTGTTCTTGAGCTCGAGGATCTCGCCCTTCACATCGACGGTGATCTTGCGCGAAAGGTCGCCGCGCGCCACAGCTGTCGTCACCTCGGCAATGTTTCGCACCTGCGTGGTCAGGTTCGCCGCAAGCAGGTTCACGTTATCGGTGAGGTCCTTCCAGGTGCCGCCGACGCCGGGCACGACCGCCTGACCGCCCAGTCGTCCGTCGGTACCCACTTCGCGCGCCACGCGCGTCACTTCGGCCGCGAACGAGCGCAGCTGCTCGACCATGGTGTTGAGCGTCTCCTTGAGCAGCAGGATCTCGCCGCGCACGTCCACGGTGATCTTCTTCGAAAGATCGCCGCCCGCAATGGCGGTGGCCACCTCGGCGATGTTGCGCACTTGCGCGGTGAGGTTCGAGGCCATGAAGTTCACGTTATCGGTCAGGTCCTTCCAGGTGCCGGCCACGCCGGGTACCTGCGCCTGACCGCCGAGCTTGCCTTCGGTGCCCACCTCGCGCGCGACGCGGGTCACTTCCGACGCGAACGAATTGAGCTGGTCCACCATCGTGTTGATGGTGTTCTTGAGCTCGAGAATCTCGCCCTTCACATCGACAGTAATCTTGCGGGAAAGGTCGCCGCGCGCGACGGCGGTGGTGACCTCGGCGATATTGCGCACCTGCGCGGTGAGGTTGCCGGCCATCGAGTTGACGCTGTCGGTGAGGTCCTTCCAGGTGCCCGCGACGCCAGGCACGTTGGCCTGTCCGCCGAGACGCCCTTCGGTGCCGACCTCGCGCGCGACGCGCGTCACCTCGCCGGCGAACCGGTTGAGCTGGTCCACCATGGTGTTCAGCGTCTCTTTGAGCTGAAGGATCTCGCCGCGCACATCCACGGTGATCTTGCGGGAAAGATCGCCGCCGGCGATGGCGGTCGCCACCTCGGCGATGTTGCGGACCTGCGCGGTGAGGTTGCCGGCCATCGAGTTGACGCTGTCGGTGAGGTCCTTCCAGGTGCCGGCCACTCCGGGCACCTCGGCCTGGCCACCGAGCTTGCCTTCTGTGCCCACCTCGCGCGCGACGCGGGTCACTTCCGCCGCGAACGCGTTGAGCTGATCGACCATGGTGTTGAGCGTCTCTTTGAGCTGCAGGATTTCGCCGCTCACGTTCACGGTGATCTTCTTCGACAGGTCGCCCTGGGCGACTGCGGTCGCTACCTCGGCGATGTTGCGCACCTGACCGGTCAGGTTCGAGGCCATCGAGTTCACGCTGTCGGTGAGGTCCTTCCAGGTGCCGGCAACGCCGCGCACCATGGCCTGCCCGCCGAGCTTGCCTTCGGTGCCCACCTCGCGCGCCACGCGCGTCACCTCGCCGGCGAATGCGTTGAGCTGGTCCACCATGGTGTTGATGGTGTCTTTGAGCTCTAGAATCTCGCCGCGCACGTCCACGGTGATCTTCTTCGAGAGGTCGCCGTTGGCGATGGCGGTCGACACCTCGGCGATGTTGCGCACCTGCGCGGTGAGGTTCGAGGCCATGAAATTGACGCTGTCGGTGAGGTCCTTCCAGGTACCGGCAACGCCGAGCACGTTGGCCTGGCCGCCGAGCCGGCCTTCGGTGCCCACCTCGCGCGCGACGCGCGTCACCTCGCCGGCGAATGCGTTGAGCTGATCGACCATGGTGTTGATCGTCTCTTTCAGCTGCAGGATCTCGCCGCTGACGTTCACGGTGATCTTCTTGGACAGATCGCCGCCGGCGATGGCGGTCGCCACGTCGGCGATGTTGCGCACCTGCGCAGTCAGATTGCCGGCCATGGAGTTCACGCTGTCGGTGAGGTCCTTCCAGGTGCCGGCGACGCCCGGAACCTGCGCCTGACCGCCGAGCTTACCTTCGGTGCCGACCTCGCGCGCCACGCGCGTCACCTCGGAGGCAAACGCGTTGAGCTGATCGACCATGGTGTTGATGGTGTCTTTCAGCTCGAGAATTTCGCCGCGCACGTCGACGGTGATCTTGCGCGAGAGGTCGCCGCGCGCCACCGCGGTGGTGACCTGCGCGATATTGCGCACCTGCGCGGTCAGGTTGCCGCACATGGCGTTCACCGAGTCGGTGAGGTCCTTCCAGGTCCCGGCGACGCCGGGCACGATGGCCTGACCGCCGAGCTTGCCGTCGGTGCCGACCTCGCGCGCCACGCGGGTGACCTCGGACGCGAACGAGCGCAGCTGGTCCACCATGGTGTTGATCGCTTCTTTCAGCTGCAGGATCTCGCCGCGCACGTCGACCGTGATCTTTTTGGAGAGGTCGCCGTTCGCCACCGCGATCGTCACCTCGGCGATGTTGCGCACCTGCGCGGTGAGGTTGGAGGCCATCGAGTTGACGTTCTCGGTGAGGTCCTTCCACACGCCGGTCACTTCGCGCACCTGCGCCTGGCCGCCGAGCTTGCCCTCGGTGCCGACCTCGCGCGCCACGCGCGTCACCTCCGAGGTGAACACACTGAGCTGCTTGATCATCGTGTTAACGATATTTGCGGAGCGCAGAAAGTCGCCTTCGAGCGGTCGGCCGTCGACGTCGAGCCGCACGGTCTGCAAAAGATCGCCGCGCGCGACCGCCGAGATCGCGCGCGTGACTTCCGTTGTCGGCCACAGCAGGTCATCGATCAGCGTGTTGACGGAGGTTTCCATCTCGCCCCAGGCGCCGCTCGACAGCGCGAATTTTACCCGCTGGCGTGTCTTGCCTTCGCGGCCGACGACCTGCCCCACGCGATCGAGCTGCTGCGCCATGCGTTCATTGGCAGCGACGATCTCGTTGAACGTATCGGCAACCTTGCCCAAAAGACCGACCTGATTGCTCGCCATGCGCACGGAGAAATCACCGACGCGCATCGCCTGCAGCGCACTGAGCAGCTCGTGCAGCTCCGATGAGCCGCCGTTCAGGCCCTCACCGACGTGCGTGGGCGCTGATGCCGGGCCGCCATTCGCCGTGTCTTCAAGGGCGGTTTCGTTGGTGAGCTGCATCGTGTTCTCCTGAAAGAAAGGGTGCTCCTGAGCCCGGCAGGCGGGCTCCACGGATTCAGTGAGGCGCGATCTGCTCCTGCGCAGCTCGCGAACAGCAATTTCCGGGGGATGCGGATGCGCGGCAGGTACAGCGGCGAGCGGACACCGCGTTCGCTGGTCTGATTCTGATAATGGAAAACTTGCCCGGCTTGATCCGGCCCATTAGCCCAACCCCTGCGCTGCCCATACCACCACCCAACGCGCGAAACGCGCAAATCGACTGGTGGTTCCTCCCAACCAAGAAATATTTTTATTGCGGGTGCCTGGCTAAAAGTGCAACCGGGTCACTTCGGGTAAACGACTGATTTTGCTTGGTTTGTTTATGCCTGATTTGAGGCCAGATCAGGGCAGGCGCAGCCCACATCAACATCAGGGGTCGAGCTCTGTGTCCCAGTACAGATAATCGAGCCAGCTTTCGTGCAGATAATTGGGCGGAAACAGCCGGCCGTTGCGGTGCAGGTGATGCACACTGGGCTGGAAGGGCATTTGCGAGGGCCACATGCGCGCCTCCTCAGACGTCATGTTGCCCTTCTTGAGATTGCAGCCGGAGCAGGCGGCGATCACGTTGATCCAGGTGGTGCGCCCACCACGGGAGCGCGGCAGCAGATGGTCGAAGGTGAGGTCCTCGCGCGAGCCGCAATACTGACAGGAGAATTTGTCGCGCAGGAAAACGTTAAAACGCGTAAACGCCGGCTGCGTCGCCGGCTTCACGAAGGTCTTGAGCGACACCACGCTCGGCAGCTTCATTTCCGTGCTTGGGCTGCGCACGGCGCGCTCATATTCGGCAACAATGTTTACGCGCTCGAGGAATACCGCCTTGATGGCGTCCTGCCATGACCACAGCGACAGCGGGTAGTAGCTGAGCGGCCGGAAATCCGCGTTGAGAACGAGCGCCGGAAAGCCGCTCGGCGACACGTGCACGTTCAAGGCTGCGCGTTCCTTTCTCTTGCAATGCAGCAACCCGTCTATAGGGCAGGGCCGTCGGATTGTGAAGCCCGCTCCGGGGCTTATGCGGTAAGACGGAACCTGCTCGCTAATGGCTGGCGCCGAGCCGACGGGCGAGAAATTCGCCGCCGTGTCGCAGGCCTTCCGGATCGATGCCATGACCGACGCCGTGGGACAGGTGCCACTCGACCGGGATGCCCAATGAGGCGAGACCGCTTGCCGCCTGAAACAGAGCTTGCATCGGGATGAGATCGTCCGCTTCGCCGTGCACGAGCAGGATCGGCGGACGCGACTTTATCTCGCCTGCGAATCTTTCCGGATTTGCGTCGGGCGGCACCACCAGCAGTCCGGAATAGCCGACGATGGCGAACGGGGCCGTGGCGCGGCGGAGGCCCGCATGCAGCGCCATCATGGTGCCCTGGCTGAAACCGACGAGCGCGAGCGCCGAGGCGGGCAGCCCTCTGCGCTGGAGCTCGGCTTCGAGGAAGCGCTCGAGCGCGGGCGTGGCCTCGTTGCAACCGACCCAACGTTCGTTGGGATCGCGAAACGTAAGCGCAAACCACTGCCGGCCCACGGGCGCTCCCCCGCACGGTTGCGGCGCGTGCGGGGAGACGAACGCGGCGTGCGGAAGGAGCGTTTGCCAAGCGCGCCCGAGCTCGATGAGGTCGTTTCCGTCGGCGCCATAACCGTGCAGGAACACGACGAGAGCGCGCGCGCTGCCGGACCGCGGCTCGAGCCGCGGCCCGTCGAGCTCAGCGACCATTCTTCGCTCCGGACGCTTGAACGGGAATCGCATCGCGTTTTTTCACTGCCCGGTAATAATTCCACAACACGTGCGCGGCGACGCCGCGCCACGGCCGCCAGCGCTCGGCGAGCTTTATCATTTCCGTATGCGCCGGGCGCTGGCGCAGGTCAAAGGCGAGACGCGCCGCCTCCTGAAGGGCGAGGTCGCCCGCAGGCCACGCATCGGCATGGCCCAAGCAGAACAGCAAATAAATGTCGGCTGTCCATGGGCCTATGCCGTGCAAGGCAATGAGCGCGGCATGCGCCGCATCCGCCTGCATATGCGCAAGCGCGTCGATGTCGATCTCGCGTCTGCGCAGCGCCTTGCTGATTGCCTTGAGCGTCCTGATTTTCGGACGCGAGAGCCCGATGCGGGCGAGCTTGTCGGCGCGCGCGTATCGCAGCGCCTCGGGGTCGAGCGGGTCGAAGGCAGCGGTGAGGCGTCCCCAGATTGCTCCCGCGCTTGCGGTCGAGAGCTGCTGCGCGCAAACAATCGCGCACAGCCCGGGAAAGCCGGCCGGCCGCCGGCGCAGCGTGGGCCGGCCGGCAAGCTCAATCAGCTCGCGCAGGCGCGGGTCTGCCTGGGTTACGCTTGCAAGCCCGAGGTCGAAATCGCTCTCGTCGTGGAGAAAGCGAGGCGTCATGCCCGCTTACACAGGTCAAGAACGGCTTGCGCGAACGCGGCGGGAGCTTCCTGCGGCGGATTATGGCCGACATTCGCCAAAACGCGGCGCTCGTAAGGACCGGTGAAATAACGATCGTGTTGCTCCGACCCGCGCGGGGGGTTGACATCATCGACCGCGCCATGCAGCGCGATCGTGGGCACAGCGATCTTCGGCAAGGTTGCGAGGCGCGCTTCAAGTGCTCCATGGCGGGGATCGCCGGCCGCATTCCCCATGCGGTGACGATACGAGTGGATTACCACCTCCACAAAGTCATCGTTGTCGAAGGACACCGCGCTGCGCCGGTAGGTTTCCTCATCAAATTCCCACGTCGGCGACCAAAGCTTCCACAGGAGGCGCCCGAGATCGTAACGGTTTCGCGCGAGACCGTTGCGGCCGCGTTCGGTGTGAAAATAATACTGGTACCAGAAGCGCCGCTCCTGCACAGGACTTGCAGGCTCCTTGGCGCGCGCAATGTCCTGGATCTGATATCCGGCACAGGTCACGAGCCCACGCACCCGTTGCGGCCACACGGCCGCAACAATGCAGGCCGCGCGCGCACCCCAGTCGAAACCGGCGAGCACGGCTTGTGGAATGTTCAGCGCGTCGAGCAGGTCGAGAAGATCCTGGCCGATTGCCGCCTGCTCTCCCGAACGCTGCGTCTCGGGCGAGAGGAACCGGGTCGGACCGTAGCCGCGAAGGTATGGAACGATGCTGCGCAAACCCGAGCCGCTGAGGATCGCCACCACCTCGTCGAAGGCGCGCACGTCATAGGGGTAGCCGTGCAGCAAGACGACGGGCGTGCCGTCCGGACGTCGTTCGTGCTCGTAGGCAATCTCCAGCACGGGAGTGCGCACACGTTCCAATCGCGCCATAGCTTCTGCTCGCCGTCATGCGCCTCTTAGTGGCCACTGGCGTGCTTGTCACGGCCGCGGATCGGGCCGCATCCTTCGAAGCTCGCTCGCTTCGCTCGCTCGCGCCTCAGGATTACGGCGTGAGATGCATATCTAATCTTCAAGCGGGAGGGCGAGAACGAGATAGCTCCAGGACTTTCCGTGCGAGTCGAGATTGAGCGAGGTGTTGACACCGCCTTCGAGCCCCTCGCGCATCACGAAATTGAGCCCGTGCAGATGCTCGATCTCGTAGCGATCGACAGAGCCGCAAATGAGATGCGGAAAGGCCTTTTTGATCCGTTCCGGCGTCAGTCTTTCCTTGAGCAGCGGGTAGTCCGCCGGTTCGTATACCCACACGCATACGTTTGACGTATTTCCCTTGTCGCCCGCGCGAGCATGCGCAATGTCACGCACAACTCGCCGGGCGTCGCTCATGCGACCAGCACATCGATGCGAGGGTGGACGCGCTCGCGCGCGATCAGCACGGAGCGGGTGACGACACTGGGGACGATGGTGCCGCGAAAGCCGCCCCCGCCGGCAGGCCCGCAACAGAGGAGCGACTCGACTTCCCACAGCATCAGCTCGGCATCCTCTCGGTTGCCCGAGCGCAGTGCAACGTGCAGGCGCACGTCCTCAGTGTCGGTCCGCCGCTCGCCTGCGCTTGCAAACAAGGAGTTCACGCCGACGAGATCGATGCGGATCGGCCCCTGCACGGAATGAACGTTGCGCATTCGCTCCTCGACGATCTCGGCAGCGAGCCGCCCGCGCCTTTGCGCATTTGGCCCGGCATAGCTGACCCCCGCCTCCGCCAAAAACCCGCCTTCGAAGCCGACCGTCACCTTGAGGCGCTCGGGACGGCGCCTGCCGCTTGCCTGCGTCACCTCTACGCGGTCGGCGCCTGTCTCGCGTACGGCGACGCGAGAGAAGTCGGCGCTCACATCCGGCGTCAGATAGGACCGCGGATCGTGCACCTCGTAGAGGAGCTGCTCCTTGACGGTTGCGGTCGTCACACAGCCGCCCGCCCGTGGAAGCTTGGTAATGATCGCGCGGCCGTCGGCTTCCACTTCGGCGATGGGAAAGCCGCAACGAGCGAGGTTTGGAACGTCTTTCTTGCCCGGGTCGGCGAAATAGCCGCCGGTGACCTGCATGCCGCATTCGAGGAGATGCCCGACGAGGGTGCCGGCCCCGAGCCGCTGCCACTCATCGAGCGACCAGCCGAATTTTTGCGCAAGCGGCGCGACCACAAGCGAAGGGTCGGCAATCCTGCCGCCGATCACCACGTCGGCTCCGGATTGCAGCGCGGGCAGCAGGGCGTCGGCCCCGAGATATGCATTGGCACCCACCATCGGCAGATTGACGTCGCGCAATGTGCCCGGCTCGTCCATGAACGGCGTGTCCAGGTCGAGCAGGTCAGTGACTTCGTCGCCCTCGACGCAGGCGACCTTCAGTCCAGCAAGTCCGAGTTCGCGCGCGATCGCGATCGTGCTCTCTGCGGCGGCGCGCGGGTTGGCGGCGCCCATATTTGTCACGATAACCGTGCCCGCTTGGCGGCAGGGCGGCAGGAGCGCGCGCATGCGGCGCTCGAGCCAGGCATTGTATCCTTTGCGCGGATCGAGCTTGCGGTCGCGGTGCGCGGACGCAAGCGTGCGCTCGCCGAGGCATTCGATGATCATCACATCGAGCTTGCCGTGGCGCGCGAGGTCGACGGCGGGATCAAGCCGGTCGGCCGAGAACCCCGCGCCCGTACCGATACGAAATGTGGCGGATTGCGTGCTCACATAACTCCTGTTTTTCCGCTCATTCCCGCGCAAGCGGGGATCCAGAAAAGACCGGGTCCCGCTTCCGCGGGGACCAGCGGCTGAGCTGGTTCAGTGCTGCATGCCCCAGCGCTGCACGGTGTGGCGCTCGACCGAGCGAAAGATCAGGTTCTCGACCGCAAGCCCGATCAGGATCACCATCAACAGCCCGGCGAAGACCTGCGGAATCTGGATCTGGTTCTTGTTCTCGAAAATGTACCAGCCGAGTCCGCCGGAGCCCGAGGAGACGCCGAACACCAGCTCGGCGGCGATCAAAGTGCGCCAGGCGAAAGCCCAGCCGATTTTCAGGCCGGCGAGAATGCTGGGGAACGCCGCTGGCAGGAGAATGCGCGCAACCAGTGTGATCCCGCCAAGCCCGTAGTTGCGGCCGACCATGCGAAGGGTCTGCGACACCGCGCGGAAGCCCGCATGCGCGTTGAGCGCAACCGGCCACAACACCGAATGGAGCAGAACGAAAATGAGACTTTCCGAACCGAGCCCGAACCAAAGCAGCGCGAGCGGCAGCAGCGCGATGGCGGGCAACGGGTTGAGCATCGAGGTGAGGGTTTCGAGCAGATCATTGCCGATGCGCGAAGTGATGGCGATGACTGCAAGCAGGAAGGCGAGGGCAAGGCCGAGCGCGTAACCGGTGAGCAGGACGCTGAGCGACACCCACGTACGAATGAGGAGCTCGCCACTCACGATTCCGTGCCACAGCGCAGCCAGGGTGGCGGTCAGGGTCGGAAACATCAGCTCGTTGTCGAGCCAGCGCGCATAGCTTTCCCAGATCAGGGCGAGCAGGAGCACGAGCACGGTCTTGCGAATGACCGCCGAGTTGTAGACCTGCTCGAAGACGGTGAGCGGCTTCTGCACGATGCTGGAATCGGCTGCCTCGGTCAGCGTCAGAATGAAGTCTTCGCGTGCGGGGCTGCCGGCAATCGCCGTCATGGCACGGCTCCTTCCTGCTCTGCTTCCTCTTCGTTGCTTTCGTTCCCGAACAAGAGGTCGTGGATGGTGTCCGAGAGCTTGCGTCCGGTCAGATGATGCACCACGTCCTCGCCGGCGCTGCCCAGCTCGCCTTTCACACGGCCGGGATGCGGCGACAGCAAAAGCACGCGATTGCCGATGCGGATCGCTTCCGGAATGGAATGGGTGACGAACAGCACGGTGAAACGCGTGTCCTGCCACAGGCGCAGGAGCTCGTCCTGCATACGGCGCCGGGTGAGCGCGTCCAGTGCCGCGAACGGCTCGTCCATGAGCAGAATATCGGGCTCCATTGCCATGCCGCGCGCGATCGCGACGCGCGCCTTCATGCCGCCCGAGAGCATGTGCGGATAGGAGTTAGCAAATTTCGCAAGCCCGACCTTTCCGATGTAATGCAGCGCCTTCTCCTCGGCGGCGCGGCCGCCCAAGCGGCCGCTGGCGGTGAGCGCAAACACGACGTTCTGTTTGACGGTCTTCCACGGCAGCAGCTGATCGAATTCCTGAAACACCATCACCCGGTCAGGCCCCGGGCGTGCGACCTGCCGTCCCTTGAGCCGGATCTCGCCTTCGACCGGCTCTATATAGCCCCCCACTGCCTTGAGCAGCGTGGACTTGCCGCAGCCGGAGGGGCCAAGCAGCACGTAGCGATCCGCGCCGAACACGTTGAAGTTCACCCGATACGTCGCAGTGACCAGCGTGTGCGTCGTCTTGTACTGCAGCGTAACGCCGCGCACTTCCAGAAGCGGGTCTGCAGTCGCGCCGGCCATCGCCTCCGTGGGTGTCGTGAGTACCTCAGTCGCCATGGAGATGCGCGGCTTCCGGAAAGAACAGATCCTCAACCGCGTTCGGCGACTGCTTGATGGAGCCGACCTTGCCCATGAACTGCGCGGTCTTGAGCACCTTCTGCGGCTGCAGCGTGTAGGCGTAATCCTTGTCGCTGATGATGCGCAGGATATCGTCGACGCTGTCCTTGGTGTCCTTGGCTACTTCCAGATAGAGCTGCGCCGCTGTGCGCTTGTCTTTGTTGATGCGCTCGATCGCCTCGGAAAGCGCCGCGAAGAAAGCCTGATACGCCTTCGGGTTTGCATCGCGGAAGCGTGTCGTGGCGGTGACGAGCACAGCAGTCGCTGGGCCGCCGAGAATCTCATAATTGGTGGTAACGAGGTGAACGCCAGGAAGCTTGATCTCATCCTCGTAAAACGGCGAAGAAGTGAAATGCGCGTTCACCCCGGCGGTATTATTGGTGAGCGCCAGCACCGCGTCCGGATGGGACAGGGAGATCGTGAGCGGATCGAGCTTCGCATAATCCTTGTCGCCGAACGCTGCAGCAGCGGCCATCTGCAGCATGATCGCCTGGGTGGAAATCTTCACCGAAGGCACCGCGATCTTGTCCTTCGGGCCAAAGTCCTTGATCGTTTTGACGTCCGGATTGCGGCTGATGAGATAAAGCGGATAGGTGGTCATGGCGGCGACGCCCCTGGCGCCCACGTTGCCGCGGGTGCGGTCCCAGAGGGTAATGAGCGATGGCGCGCCCTGGGCGGCGAAATGGATGCTGCCAGAAAGGAGCCCATCATTCATCACGCTCGGGCCTGCGACCTTCGCCCATTTCGTCTTCAGGCCCGCAATCCCGGCCGCCTGCGCCTGCTTCTCAAGGAGTCCTTCGCGCTCCATGACCATGAGCGGCAGGAAACTCACGCCATATTGCTGCGCGACGGTGATTTCCGCGACCTCGGAATGCGCAGCGGTGGTACATGCCAGAATGACGAGCAAACCGAAGGAAATCGGCCGCATTTATTCCTCCTCCAACTTCGCCGCTTGGCGCGGCGCTTTCTCAGCCAGCAGTCCTGTTCAACCGGCTGTCTTGCGCGGCTCTGGGCCGTAGCGATTGGCTCCGGCGATACCTGCGCGAAAGCCAAGATCTACGATGAACGCGATCGTCACGATGCCGGTGGCAAGCACCAGCAACGTTTCCACGAAGCCCATGTGCTCCGGATCGCCGCTCATGCCCAAGAGGTTCGTGATCATCAACACCGAATAGGGCACGATCAACCAGCCGATGAGCTGGCCTGAGAGATTGCGGTCGTGCAGGCGTTTCACCAGGATCACCGCGCCGGGATAAAGCAGAACCGCGTCGACCATGAAATTCAAGAGCCGAAGCGAGAATACATCGGCCGGCGTGGTGAGGAGAGGCAGCCCAAGGGCAAACCGTGTGGCGAGCTCCACCGCGACGAGAATAAGCCAGCCCAGCCAGAACATTGCGCGGGTCATGCGACCCCGTGGGAGCAGAAAAAGCCTGACCAGATCCACGACGGTTCGTCCTAATGCGGAGGAAGCCGGTGCAGCACTTCCAGGCTCCACCAGACGAAATAGGCGCCGAGCGCCAGGCCCAGCGCGATCTTGATCAGCTGGATCGCCAGCTCGTCTCGTTTCATTGAAATCGCGTAGCCCGCATGAGCGAAGCGACATGCGGGAAAGGCCCGACCCGGATGTCGCTGACGCTCATCCGGGCTACAAGCCTAGACCTTTGTCGCGGTTCTTAGAACAGTCCGAACAGGCCGGTGCCGGCGCGACGCTCGCCATAGCTCGGCGCTGAGGCACGCGATTCAGCCGGCAGCACGATGACCTTGGTCCCGACTTTGACGCGATCATAGAGATCGATCACGTCGGAATTGGTCATGCGGATGCATCCGGAAGAGGCGCGGCTGCCGATGGTGGAAGGCGCGTTGGTACCGTGGATGCGGTAGGCGGAGCCGCTGAGATAAAGTGCGCGCGCGCCGAGCGGATTGCCGTCTCCGCCCGCGGTGAAGCGGGGCAGATAGGGCGAGCGGGCGATCATTTCAGGCGGCGGCGTCCAGTCCGGCCACTCGGCCTTGCGCTCGACGCTCTTCACCCCGGACCAGGTAAACCCCTCGCGGCCGACGCCGATGCCATAGCGAATGGCCTGGCCGCCGGGCAGCACATAATAGAGGTACGTATTACCGGTATCGACGATGATCGTGCCGGGCGCTTCGTTCGTGCGCAATTCGACGACCCGGCGGCGCAGATCGGCGCGGACCTCGTTGCCGTTGTCCGGCTGCACGTACCCGAAAAGGGTGTAATAGCCGAACTGATTGGCAGAAGCCGGCGTGGCGAAGATGGTGGCGGCGAACAGCGCGGCCGTAGCCGCGATGGCGCCCCGAATGCGTGGCTTGTACATGGGCACCCCCGTGCCTCTTGGTCGCGGCAACGGGGCCGCTGGTTCAAAGGGGACCTAAAGCCCTGCATGTACATAAGAATTACCCCTGCCGGCCAATGGCGATCACCGCCTCGTCGGTGCGGTTGCCGTCCTCGTCCCAGAACTTCTGGAAGTCGGGACCGTCCAGATAGGCGAGCTCCTGCCCGGCGTTGGAAAGCGCGGTCTTGAACTGGTCCGATTGAACGACATGGCCGATGGTCGTGCGGAGCGTCGCAACGATGGGGGCGGGCGTCGCCTTGGGCGCAAAGATGCCCGCCCACAAATAATACTCGACCTCATAGCCGAGCTCTTTCAGCGTCGGCACCTCGGGCAGCACCTTGGACCGTGTGGCGCCGAAGCTCGCGAGCGGGCGCAGCTTGGCGGCCTTGATGTGCGGCAGCGTTGCCGAAGTCGATTGCGTCGTGACCTGCGCATTATCGCCGAGAATCGCAACGATCGCGGGGCCGCCGCCACTCGTCGGCAGGTGTCGCAGCTTCAAGGGGCCGCTTGCTTTCTCCAGATAGGCCAGCGGCAGGTGCGAAGCGCCGTAGAGCCCGCCTGAACTGAAGACGAGCGTGCCCGGATGCGCCCTGGCGGCTTCGATGAACTCGGCAAATGTTCGATAGGGCTGCTGCTCGTTCACCAGCAGCAGGACCGGATCGGCGATAAGCCGCGCGAGCGGAATGAAATCGGCCCTGCTGGTCTTGACCGGCCGGCCAAAGAGCTTGTCAACCTCGGCATAGCCGGAAAGTCCGTTATTGTGCGACAGCAGCGTGTATCCGTCGGGCTTGGCGGACGCGACTACCTGGGCGCCGACCTGCCCGGCGGCGCCCGCCTTCGTCTCCACGACGACAGGTTGTTTCAGGATCGGCTCCATGCCGGTGGCCAATGGCCGCGTCACGATGTCGTTTACGCCGCCGGGGGGAAACGCGTTGATGATGGTAATGGCATGGGTGGGGTATGGCTCCTGCGCGAAAGCCTTCGCGCTTGCCAGCGCAGTTGCGGCCGTGCCGGTGAGAAATCGACGGCGATCCATGCGCGTCTCCCTCAGGTTCTTTGATGTTTGAGATGGAGTATTCTCGTTTATGCGGCCGGGCTGCAAGATGCGGTGGCAACAGGACGAGCACAGGGAGGTGTTGATGTCGAATCCGCTCGCGGGCAAGAAGCTGCGCTACAAGATCGGCGCGGACAGTCCGGGCAAGGGAACTTCCGGAGAGATTGTCGAGGTCGGGTACGATTGGGAAAAGCCGCTGCCTGAAGGCATCAGCATCGCCTATTGCAATCTGTTCAATGAGAAGTATTCCGAGCAGAGCAGGAAAGAGCGCGAGGAATACGGTCCTTATCTGAGAGGCTCCGATACCGCGAAGGATTACGGCGAAGGGCAGATCGATCCGCGCGGACCCGGCTGGCGTCGCAACCTCGTCGAGCAGTTCGAGCGACGGCGCGAGCAAGGCTTCGAGTATATCGAGCTCGACAACCCCGACGCTTATTCGGTTGCCGATGTGGTCGGCGCGGTTGAGATGGCAGAACAGCATGGACTGAAAGTGATCGCCAAAAATCCGGGACTGATGGAAGGCGATCCGTTGCCCTATGTAGGGCACCGCAATGTTTACGGAATCATCGTGGAGAAGGGTGCCGGGGATGCGAGCGCGATGGATGCGCTGCGGCAGCGCGCCGGCAAGCCGGATCTGCCGGTGTGGTTCGTGTTCTTCGACAGACGCAAAGGGAGCGAGGGCGGCAAGAATGCAGCCAGACAGGCCGCGTCGGCGGCGCAGCGGTTCGCGAACATGCACGTCACCCATTCGCCCGACGGCGAATACACGAGCGCCGTGGACACGACGGCGTAGTATTCCGTAGCCCGGATGAGCGTCAGCGAAATTCGGGATTCCGGTCGCACCTGTCGCCGCGCTCATGCGGGCTACTGTGCCTGGTCCATCTGATAGAATTTGGGATGCCTTTGAGGATCACCATCGCCGGCGATATCGGCAGCGGCAAGTCGACGGTGGCGAAGCGGCTCGCCGAGCTTGCTGACGTCGAGCCGCTCTCGACCGGCGGCATCCAGCGGCAGCTCGCGCAAAAACGCGGGGTTTCCGTCCTCGAGCTGAACAGGCTTGCCGAGAACGACGGCAGCATCGACCGCGAGATCGACAGCTATCTGATGAGCCTGCCGCCGAACAACCTGGTGGTGGAATCGCGCATGGCCTGGCACTTCGTGCCGGACACGCTCAAGGTCTATCTTTATATCTCGGATCACGCGGCTGCGCGCCGCATCGTCGGCGCGCAGCGGAGCGACGAAGGCTACGAGACTATAGCCGAGGCAACGCAGCCGATCCTGGATCGCCGCAACAGCGAGATTCTCAGATTCAAGAAATACTACGACGTCGACATTGATGACCTGCGCAACTATGACCTCGTGGTGGACACGACCTTCGCAAGCATCGATGACGTGGTCGCGCAAGTGACAAAGTCACACGATTTCCAGAACAAACCCGCCTGCCTGATCGACCCGCGCAATCTCGTTCCGACGCAAGCCCGCAAACCATCCAGCGCAGTTGAGGAGAGCATACGAACGAGCGGCTTCGATTTGGCGAAGCCGATCGCGACTTTGTACGTCGATCATGTCTTCTATATCGTCGATGGTCACGCCCGCGCTGCCGCTGCTCTGAGGACTGCTACGAAATTCGTCACGTGTATGATCAGAGCGTCGAGTGACCAGCCGTATCTCGGCGATGTCAGCGCGCGCGAGTACGTGAGGACTGCGGTGAGCGGCTCATTGATATCAGCGTGGGAAGCGGCGGCCGGCTTTCGCTACGACGGCGAAATGTGGAAGGGCCGCCGCGACTGTCAGCCGGGGATTTGAGCCGCGGCTCCATTCTGGCCGGCAGGAAACCGCGCGTTGGCCAGCGCCAGCTCGCGCGCAAGCGCGGTAATCAGCTCCATGTGCGCGCGCAGCTTGAGATGCACATTGAGAAGCATCAGCAGACTGATGGCGACCCAGGTGTAGATGATCAGATCGACGCCGCGGCCGATGCCGGCGACCTCCGCGAGCGCGCTCGCATGCGCGGGAAACCACACGAAGTAAAGTCCGCCGCCGGCCGCGAGAAGCGAAGCCAGCGCCACCGCGGGCGCGCGCCGGTACTCGCTCCAGGCATAGATCATCACCGCAAACAGCAGGACCGAAAGCAGCAGCCGGGCGATCATCGTTGCAGTCTCCGCGCGAACAGATCGGTAAGAATGAGCAGCGCGTCCGCGAGCGTCTGCCCCTTCGACAGCGAGTAGGCGGTATAGTCGATCGTCACCGGCACCTCGACATATTTGAACCCGCTCTCGGCGATCTGGTGCAGTATCTCGGAAGCGTGCGCCATCCTGTTCTGGCGCAAGGCGATTGCGCTCGCGCCACGGCGGGTCATGGCGCGCAATCCATTATGCGTGTCGGTCACCTGCAGTCCGGTGGTCAGCCGCGTGAACCAGGTTGCGAGTCGCAGCAGGAGCCGTCGCGCGGCAGGCACCCGTACCCCGCTGCCGAGAAAGCGGCTGCCCAGGGCAAAGTCGGTGCCATGCTCGTCGAGTGCGGCGACGAGCGTCGCAACTTCCTGTGGCCGATGCTGGCCATCGCCGTCGAATGTCACCACGCACTCGGAACCCTGCGCGAGCGCAAACACAATGCCGGTTTGCAGGCCGGCACCCTGCCCGAGATTGACGGGGTGGCGCAGAACGACGGCGCCCGCCGCGCGCGCGAGCTCGCCTGTGCGGTCGCCTGAGCCGTCGTCCACGACGACAACCTGGTAGCCGCGCTCCTTGAGCTGCGCCACCACGCGCGCGATCACCGGCTCCTCGCAATAAGCGGCGATCACGACCCACGTGGCTGCCGGGCTGACGGACATAGGCTGACGTGTCAGGTGAGGCGTTCAGCAGCCCCAACGTTCACTCCAGCGGAACGTTTCCCTTCCTGATCACGTCGGCCCATTTCTCGGTCTCCTGCGCGACCACCCTTGCGAAATCCTCGGAACTGCCGGGGATGAGGCTCCCGCCCAGATCGGCCAGTCTGGCCTTCACTCTCTCGTCCTGCAGGCCGGCGTTAATCTCTCTGTTCAGCTTCTCGATGATCTCGGCGGGCGTGCCCTTGGGGACCGCCATGCCGAAGAACGCGCTCGCCTCATAGCCCGGTACGGCTTCGCTCACGGTTGGCACGTCAGGCAGCACACTGGAACGTTGCGCAGTTGTGACCCCGAGCGCGCGTAACGTTCCCGCTTTGATATGGGGTAGGGAGGATGGCATGTTGTCGAACATCACATGCACGGTGCCGCTGAGCAGGTCGGTCAGCGCCGGCGCCGAGCCGCGATAGGGGACGTGCGTGAGATCGACGCCGGTCATGATCTTGAACAGCTCACCCGAGAGATGCACCGAGGTGCCGTTGCCCGATGATGCCCAATTGATCTTGCCGGGATGGGCCTTCGCATAGGCGATGAACTCGGCCACCGTTTTCGCCGGCACTCCCGGATTGACCTCCATCACATTGGGCACGCGCATGATGCCCGCGACCTGCGCCGTGTCGCGCAGAAAGTTGAAGGGCAGTTTCTGATAGAGCGTGGCGTTGATGGCGTTGGCGGGGTTGACCAGCAGGACGGTGTAGCCGTCGGGCGGCGCGTTGATCACCGCCTGGGTGCCGATGTTATTTCCCGCACCCGGCTTGTTCTCGATGATGAACTGCTGGCCGAGCCGCTCCGAAAGCCATTGCCCGATCAGCCGAGCAATAATGTCCGTCGTGCCGCCCGCCGGATATCCGACGACCCAGTGCACCGGCCGCGTCGGGTAGTCGAGCGCAAAGCTCTCGCCCGCCGCGACAAGAAGGACACCGGCCGCGCACCATGCCACAAGCCGGCCCAGGGTTTTTGCCGAGCGTGCCGATCGTTTCCGCATTTGCCTCATTCCCTGTATTGGCGTTTTCTGAGGGAAAGCTACGCGCTGCGGCCTATCTGGCACAAGCGGCAGGAAGTGACCTGATGACACGGTCTGCGGAAACGCTCATAGGCCGGGCTGAAGCGGGCGAGCCGCTTGACCTCGCGCCCGAGCTGCGCGCGCTGTTCGGGCAGAGCTTCCCGCGCTTTTCCAACGCCGAATATGCGCGCCGCGGCGACGCGCTCGCGCATGCGATGCGACAAGCCGACGTAGACCATGCGCTGATCGTTTGCATGCAGGGCATCGGCAATGCGGTGCGTTGGCTGACCACCTGGCCCGGCACGAACGAGGCGCTGCTCGTTTTCCGCCCGGGCGAAGCCATGACCATGCACGTGGAATACTGCAACCACGTGCCGCAGGCGCGCGCGCTCGCCCGCGAGGTGGATGTGCGCTGGGGAGAACAGCGGGGTCTCGAGAAAGTTGCGCAAGAGCTCGAGCGCCGCGCAGCCCGACGCGTCGGCGTCATCGGTCCGCTGGGCGGCCCGCGCTGGAAGGCGCTGGAGAGTCGCTTTCATTTGATCAGTCTCGATTCCGAATACGTTGGGCTGCGGATGCACAAGTCCGAGGAGGAGCTCGACTGGTGCGCATCGGCGCGGCGCTCAGTGATGCCGGCATGCGCGCGCTCGTCGCCGGTGCAAAGGCTGGCATGAGCGAGCACGACCTCATCGATATCATCGAGCGCGCCTATGTGGGGACTGGCGGCACGCACGGCATTCACTTCATCGGCAGCACCTCGATGGCCGCACCCGACCTGTGTGTGCCGAGACAATTCCCGTCGCGGCGCAAGATCGGCGCCGGCGATTTCGTGTTCTGCGAGCTCTCTGCATCCTGGTGGGACTATTCCGGGCAGGTGCTGAGGGGGTTAACCGTGGAGACAGAGCCCACCCCGCTCTACCGCGATCTGTATGCCACTGCAGTTGCCGTCTATGCTGCGGTGACGAGCGCGATCCGGCCGGGTGTGACAGCGGCCGAGCTAAAAAAGGCATCCTCGATCATCGAAGCCAACGGGTTCACCAGCTGCGACGATCTCGTGCACGGCTATGGCGGCGGTTACCTGCCGCCGATCATCGGGTCGAAAAGCAGGCCGGCGCGCGAAGAGAGCCTCGCGCTTGCCGAGAACATGTGTCTCGTGGTGCAGCCCAACGTGGTCACGCACGACAGCCGCGCGGGCGTGCAGATCGGCAACCTTGTGCGCGTCACCAAAGACGGGTGCGAGTCGCTGCAGCACATGCCGCAAAGATTTTTCCGCGTGGGGGAGGCGATGGGAATGGAAGATGTTTCAATTCACAAAGACCGCAGCGGTTGAGGCGGAGCGGTCGGCCGGCGGAACGACGATGTCGATGGCGTTGCCGTATTCGCCGGCGCTCGAATAGGTCACGCCCATGTGGCGGAGCTGCTTGGCGCTCTCCGCGATGCTGCCCGCCCAGGAGCGTCCGCCGCCAAAGGCGACGAACCAGACCGGCATGTTGGGTTTCCCTGCCTTCTTGCGCAGCGCGTCCATTTCCTTGGGATTGCCTGCACCCTTCTCGACGATCGCCGCATACACGTTTGGATGCGCCATATAGGCGACCGCTCCTTTTACGAGCAGTGGATTCTTGGCAATGATCTTGAGCCCGTAGCTTGCCGCGAGATCGACGGCGGCGATCACGTCCTTGGCCGAATAGGCATCGGGATTATCGAGCTCGATATACTCAAATCCCTGCTTCTTGCGACGCTCGAACTGCTCGCGCAGGTTCTTCTCCCAGCCGGGCCCGCGCGGATCGATCTGCCCCTCGTTGTACTGCTTGGCGGTATCCGACGTGTGCAGATAAGGCCCGTACTGACGGGTGTTCCGCTCGTCGAAGAGGTTGCCATAGGCAATGCTGATGCCGCGTTTCACCGGCGCAGTCGCATTGTAGGAGACCTCCGTCACCTCGTTGTCGTGCCCGCTGCCGGCCGCATCGGTGCCGATGAGATAACGCAAAGGCTTGCCGGCGAGGGGATTGAGCGCAACCGAGTTGTCAGGGAGCGGCACGGGCGCGACAGCATGCCGGCTCGGCGGAGAGAAAATGACGAGGCGCACCCGGCGCGGATAGTTTTCCGGAACGCCGCGCTCGTACCACGGCGGCTCCCAGCCGGCCGTCGAGCGCTCCTGCCGCTTGACCTTGCTCTCCTGCTGGCCAGCGTAGAAGGCGGCGTCGCGTGGCGCAATGGGTCGCTTCCACGCGTTGTCCCAGAGCGCAAGCGTGAGCGTCGCGCCTGCGAGCGCGCCGGCGACGAGCTTCAGACCGAATATGGTTTGCGGCAAAAGCCAGAACGGCTGCTGCTGGGCAGCGGAACGCCGCGGCAGGGGCGGCACCCGGTGGAACGGCCGCGCGGGCGGCGTCGTCGGGCGCGCCAAGACCCGTTGCGGGTAGTGAACGCGTGTCGCGGTTCGCCCACCGGCAACCGCAACGGCCAAACTGGCCATTCAGAAAAGCCCCCTCTCGCGACCGCCGCCAGCGGCGGCAACTCATCCCGGTCCGATCAAGGACGGCCCTTCCCCAAGGGCATTCGTCAAAGGACCAGATGAGGCAGAATGATCCCCAGCGCTTAAGGTAGAGTGTATGGATGAATGGGGAAAAACCTTGGCGGATCAGGGCCGAAACGGGGGCTTTGACGAGCGGGCGAGGCGCTCGATCGCCGCGGGCGAAAGCGGCTCGCCGGCAACTTTCGCGGCGTAAACCGCGGCACCGAGGGCGGGCGCAAGCAGCGGGGCCCGTATGTCATAGCGTACGGGCACGGCCAGCTCCCGCCGGAAAGGAGCGAGGATGAGCGCGCCCGCAGTGAACACGCCGCCGGAGTAGGAGAGCGGAACGGCTTCGTTCGCTTCGAATTCGAGCGCGCGGCGCACCGCTTCGACCGTCGTCGCAAGCTCGCGCGCGGCGTCCTCGAAAATGCGCGTTGCAATACTGTCGCCGTCCTCCGCGGCGCGCGTGACGAACTGGGCGAGGGCGGCAATGCTCGTGCGTGTATGCGCATTCATTGTTTTCGCGCAAAGATCGAGATCCTTGTTCAAGCCGAACGAATTTCTCAAATGGTCGTAAAGCGGGCCGCGCGGCAGCCGGCCGTCGCTCATGCGCGTGAACGCGTTCAGTCCCTCGACGGCAATCCAGTAGGCGGAGCCTTCATCGCCAAACACTTCGCCCCAGCCGCCGGCGCGCGCGCTTTTGCCCCGACGTTCGCCGTATGCGCCCGAACCGGTGCCCGCCACGATGTTGATGCCGTCGGCGCCGGCCAGCGAGCCCGCCCAGGCGCACACCATGTCATTGCCGCACGCGTAACGGGCATGCCGCAGGAGCGGTGCCGGAAGCGCATCCAGATTCCGTTGCGCCGCGCTGTCCTCGCCGTAGGCGGGGAGGCCGAAAAAAGCGTAGGCCACATCGGTGGGCGCAATCGTTGCCTGGCCGCAAACGGCGGCAACGCCTTGCGCCAGCAGATCGCGCAAGCCTTCGATTCCGATCTGGAGATGATAGGCGGACGGTCCTTCGCACGAGCCCGCCACATCGCCCTGCGCATCGACCAGCACAAAATGGGTTTTCGTGCCGCCGCCGTCGACGCCGAGGAAAAAGCGCCCAGTCAATCGGCTCACCCGAAGGCGTGGATGCGCACGCCCTGCACGACGCGATGCACGGTGCCCGTGCGACTGGGATTGTCGGGAGAAATCCCGCAGGCGAGCGAAGCCTCGAAGGCGAAAATCTGCGCGGCTGCGAGGAAAGGAAATAGAAGATCGATGTCTTCGCCATCCTGCATGGCCGGGACGAGGATACGCTCGACTTTCGCTGCGATTCCGTCCTCGCGCGCGGAGAGCGCGAGAACCCCGCCGGCCCTCCCATCCCGGCATATTTCCTGGAGCAGATCGAGGTCATACCGGCGCGTATAGGGGTGGTTGGAAACAAAGATCATCACCAGCGCTCTGTCATTGACGATGGTCTTGGGACCGTGCCGGAACCCCAAAGGCGAGTCCCAGGCCGATATGATCTGCCCGTCGGTCAGTTCGAGGAGCTTGAGCGCCGCCTCGCGCGCAAGTCCTTTGAGTACCGCGCTGCCAAGATACACCACGCGCTCATATTTCCTCGCCGCCCATTCCTGCAGCGTCTTGCGCTCGGCGGAAATTATCGTGTCCATCGCCTGCGCGATGCGGGTGATGCGGGGCTGCATCACGTCGATGCCCAGAAATACGGTAAGCGCTCCGTAGGTCATGCAGCTGAAGCTCGAGGTCATGGCGAAGCTGCGGTCATGCGTCTCCTCGGGCAGGAGTATCGTCTCGCCGAGGCCTTTGCGCGCGAGTGCGCCATCCGGATTGCAGGTCACCGCCAAGTGATGGATCTCGGCGACGAAGCGCTGCGCCAAATGCACTGCCGCGATGCTTTCGGGGCTGTTGCCAGAGCGCCCAAAGGAAACAAGCAGCGTCGGGACGTGCTTGCTGAAATAGAGATGCGGCGCGCAAACCAGGTCGGTCGTGGCGATCGCCTCCACGTGCCCTCGCAGCTGCGCGCCAAAATGCGGTGCGAGGCATTCGCCGATGAACGCGGATGAGCCTGCGCCCGTGAGGATGATGCGCAACCCCGGCTTTTCCCGCAGCGGCCCAAGGAATCTGTCCAGCCGCTCCCTGTATGCTGCGAGGAGCTCTTGCGTCTTGCGCAGCATGGCGGGCTGGTGCGCGATCTCGCGCGCTGTCCAGAGCGCGCCCAAAGCCTCGAGCTCGCTTTCGGTGCGGCCGAGCTTATGCATGGGCAGGCTCTTTCGTCGTCATGGTGGCGGCATGATAGTCGTCCAGCACTGCCCAGACATGCGCCATAACGAGCTCGGCGGGATTCTTTTCGATGAGGCCCTCGCTCAACACCCGGTGCGCGATCGGCAGATACTGGCTGATCAATGCACGCGGCGGCGGCTTTTCCGACAGATTACGTAAAAGCGTGTTCTGCGAGCGCACAATCTCCGCGTCGGGCCAATAATAGCGAATGCGGTCGCTGAGACTGTATTGCAGATCGAAGTCGAGCGCGGCGCCGCGCGCGTGATAGTACTTTTTCCAATACCGCGGCTCCGCTTTCACCCGTTCAAGAACGACGTGGCGGAAGCGCGAGAGGCGCGACGGCTCGATCCATTCGCGTTCGATCGCATCGAGCCCCCAAAGCGCTTCGCGCAATGCAAAGGTGAGAGCGGGGCCAACTTTAAGGATGGCGAAATGATCGCGCACGAGCTGCGCGAGTGCGGTGCGTGTCTGATAGTCGGTGGAATGCGCTTCAAACACGATGCCGCTGCAGCTTTCGATCATGCGGCTGAGCGCCTGTGCCTTGTCGGGCGCATACGGGATGATCTTGCGGTGATCGAACTCGACACCGGGCTGCACCACAAGCGCAATGACACGTGGCCAGGCATCAGCGAGGCCGCATTCGGCGAACAACGCCGAGTGCATCTCGAGGGTTGCGTATGCCGCATCGGGGTCGGTGACGGCGAGGCTGTCCAGCTCTTCGGCGGCTCCGCCCGGCACGGGCACCTCGGTCCCAATGACATAGACCGGCGGCTCACCGCCGCTTTGTGCAAACACGCGCTCGGCGACTGCGCATAGCCCCGCCGCGCGCTGCGCAATGGTGTGCCCCGGGAGAGGCGCAGGATCGCCGGCGCAAGGCATCGAGCAGTCAAGATGAATTTTTCGGAAGCCCGCACGAACGTAATGGTCGATCAGCAGCTCGGCGCGTTGCATCGCTTCTTCCGTCCGCAGATGCTGCCAGGCATTCGGGCCGAGATGGTCGCCACCGAGGAGAATGCGATTGCGGGAAAGCTCCACGCGATCGGCGATCCCATGCACCTGGTCGCGAAAATCTGCCGGTGTCATCCCCGTATAGCCGCCGTCCTGATTGACCTGGTTCGAGGTCGCTTCGATCAGGGCAAAAGGCGTGCCGCGCATCTTCGTGTGACGAAGCGTTGCTTCAATCACCAACGGGTGCGCGGAACACACCGAGAAAATGCCGCAGCGCTCGCCTGCCTTGTGGCGCGCCACCAGATCGACGATCGCCTTCATGCGTGCGTTGTAGCCCGGATGGAGCGCAGCGACATCCGGGTAAACAGATCCCGGATTTCGCTCCGCTCAATCCGGGCTACGAAGCGCCGCACCGTCGTCCTCCGGGGTGAGCGCAAGCAGGAAGGCGGCAGTGCACGCGAGCGCGAGCGCAACAACCTTCGTCGGGCCGGGCAGAGCGCCGAGCACGATGAGCGAGATAATCGCGGTCATCAACGGCGCGCCCGCATTGACCAGCGGCGAGACGACGATCGCCTGCCCATAGCGGAAGGCGTAGACCAGCGTGAGCGCCCCAATGGAGTTGAGGATCTGGGTTGCGGCAGCCAGCCACGGCCCCTCGATTCCCCAGTTTATCGGCTGGGTAAAATCGGTCATGACCCAGGCGAGAGGCGCAATGAGGAGCCCGGCAACCATCATATAAAAAAAGATGCTCTCCGCACTCATGCTGCGGTTGGCGAGCTTCATAAAGTAGGCCTGTACGCCCCAGCATCCCATGACGATGAGCGAGAGCAAAAACCAGCCCGGTCCGTAATTCCTGGCCGATGTCGCCGAGGAGACCTCGCTCAAGGCCGCTGGCGAGATATCGAACAAAGGAAGAGCAAGGAGCGCGAGGCCGATGCCGGCGGCGCCGAGCGCGTTGGTGCGTTCGCGCAGCAGCAGGAATGAGAGCGCAAGGGTGACGATCGGAGAGAGCGAGATGATCGGAAAGACCAGATAAGCCGGCCCCATGGTTACCGCGTAGAACAGCACGATCTGGCCGCCCGCGCCGAGGAGCCCGATGATCATCCCGTAGGTCACGGAAGCGGCATCGCGATCGAGGCGCCAGTGAGCCTGGCCGAGCGCATAGAGCGCGGGTAGCACCATGGTAAGCGACCAGATGCAATAGATCAGCGTTTCCGGGAAGCCGTGTCGGGTCGGCACATAGGTGAACGCGCCCCACACGCCCCAGAGTGCCGTCGTCGCCAAGGCGTAGACGAGCCAGAGCTTCGGCCTCTTTGCCCGCTGCACGACTGCGCTCGGCACGCTCACGCCCGATCGAGAGGTGTCGCCTCGAGCAGGAGGAATTTTTCGAACGAGACGGAAAGCCGATTGGCCGAAGGCGATACCGATGCAAGCGTTCTGTCGGTCCAGTAATCGGAAACTGTATAATTGCGGCTGTCCAGCCCGCGCAATTCCACATGGCCTTCCCAGCGATCGGCATAGAGCGCGTAATAGAGGCGCTCTCCTTTCGCGATCACATGCGCCTCGGGCTTGTCAAAGCCGATATCGTAGAGGTCGCCGCGATAGCGCCCCTCCGGGAGTCCTTTTTCGTTATAGAGCGCAATCCAGCGCCGCCATTCGGCTTCCTTTTCCGGCGTCAGGAGAAGCGCGGCTTCGCTTGCAGCGCGCGGCCAGGTGAACTTCGTCGACACGATCGCGCCGATCCCAACGGTTGATGCAAAATCATTGCCGCCGTCGCTGAGCTCCACGTGATCGCCGGCAAACGCCGCGGACGGACCCATGAGTGCCTTGATCGCCTTGCCCTTGTGACGCACCTGCCAGGACGTGAGCGGATCGGAAGCGACCGGCTGATTCATAAACGGCATGTTGTAAAACGACTGGCACGTGCCGCACGGGCAGATTTCCACGACGGCGGCCGCATTGATGGCGGTGGCCTCCGCGTAGAGCGCGGCCCAGAAATCCTGCAGCTGCTCGACCGATTCCTCAGGGCGCGCGTGCCCGTGCGCGGGGTTGTAGCAAGGCGCAACGCCGTTGAGGTGCTGGCCATCGAGCTTGAGTCCCTCGTATCCCCATTCGCGCATGACTTTGCGAAGGAGCGCTTTTCCCCATTCCACCGTCTTCGGATATGCGGGACACAACGTGAAGCTGTCCCACCAGGTGATGTTCTGCGGCGCACCCGCCCCGTCGAGCAGCAGCATGTCCGGATTCGCGCGTAGAAGATCCGATGCGGGGCGCGCGGCGAGCGGCGCGATCCACAGCTTGGGCTTCATGCCAGTGCGCTTGATCGCCTGCACGAGCGCGATCATGTCGACATCGCCGCGGGGGAATTTGCCCGGGTCGAGATACCAGTCGCCCTCGGCCGTTTGCCAGCCATCGTCGACACCGGCCCAGACGAGACCGAGCTCACGGGCTTTGGGCAGTGTGCCGAGAACCTGCGTGACGGTGAAATCGCGCTCGTAACCCCACGCGCACCAGATCGGCGCGTATGCAGCCTGCGGGATCGAGGCCTGCTGCATTCCTCGGTCGCCAAGAATGCGCCGATAGGCATCGAGCGTCGCGAAGCAATCGCCGCGATGCACGGCCACGAAGGTGCGCAACGTTGAAAAGCTCTCCCCTGGCGCAAGCGTCAGGGTGCAGTCGCATTCCATCAACACGCGCGCTCCCTCGGACGTCATGGTGAGCGGCAGCGCCACGAGCTTCGGCACGGTTTCGATGTGGCCCAGCGCGAGCCCCCAATCGCGGCGCCAGACATCCACCACAGGAGTGCCGCCGCCGTAATCGGATGAATTCATGCCCATGAAATTGCGCTGGTCGAATCCCATGTGCACCGGCTGCACCCAATCGCGGCGATCTTCATAGGTCGCTCCGGAAAAGGACCAGTACTCGGGCTGTTCCGCGCCGGCAGGCTTGAGCACGTGGGCGCCATTGACCCAACCCTCGATGCGCAGCGGAGCCGCACCAGTGTTTCGGTACACCACATTGAGGAAAGCAATGCCGGGAAAGCGGTCGTACAGCGCAATGTCGAGCTCTTTCTCGATACCCTCTGCAGCTCCGCGCACGATGTGACGAGTGCCGGGGCCGTGCACGTCCTCGATGCGCTCGCTGCGCTCGGACTGAAACTGGAACTCATCAATGCGCCTGCCGCCGGCAAGGCGCAGCGCCTCGCTTGCTTCGAAATCGGTGAGCGGCTCGCGGGCGCTGCCCGCCAGAACGCGGCAGCGCAGGGCGGAATCGATCTCCAGCGCGATGAGTGTGTCACCGATGCGCAGGCGCGTCTCGGCCGCAGCGGCGACGCGCGCGCGCAGCCCCGATGCTCCCGCAACGGATGCAGCCAGGAGCTTGAGTACGGTTCGCCTGCGAGGCAGCATGGCTTCCCCTTATTCCGATGGTTGGTGCGGCTCAACCTCGAAAAACGCTTCGCAGGGTGGGTTGAGCGATAGCGAAACCCACCAAGGGGACGGAATTTGATGGGTTTCGCTTGCGCTCAACCCATCCTACGACACTACGCTGCAGCGGCCTGGCCACACATGGTGAAAATGTTCGCGGTGCGCTTGGCGTGCAGCGATTGTTGGCGCTCGATTGCAATGCAGAAGTGGGTGGGGTGCGTGCGATGTTATGCTTGTCCTGCGGGGGCGAGATGCGCCTGATCGGCGTGGCGGAAGATCAGGAGCTATTGTCCGGGTATCTGCATCACACCTTCGAGTGCGCAGCCTGCAAAGAGACGGAGACCCGGCTGTTGTTCACGCGCGAGCGGCCGGTGCCGGTTGCACCCGCACCCGTACGTGAGGCAGAGATCCCATCCGAGAGCGCGTGGGAGCAGGCGATCGCAAAATTGCGCAATCACCAACTGGTCCTGAGCGCCAAAGCGGAGCTCCGCAAAGCCTCCGAACGCGCGGTGGAGTTCAACCGCCAGTGGGATCTGCTCCCGGAGCGTAAGCCAAAGCCCGCTCTGCGGTCGCGCCGTGATGCGTCCAGCCTGTGGGCGCGCGCGATAGCGAGGCTGCGGCCGGTACCCGGCTCGGAACGCTAGAACCGTCAGCCCAGATGAGATGGGGCGACGCGACCGAGCAGGCCATCCGTTTAGGTTAAGGAATGAGAAACCCGGTTCGCCGCTGGTTGTCTGCGCGACTGCTGCATATAGCTTCAGCCTCCCGCTCGGAGGCGATGCGATGGCGGTGTGGAGGTGGTCCTCTTTCGCTCAGGCGCCTGCAACCAGGCTGCCGCTGCTGTCCTTCATTGTGATCGTGGGCGCGCTTCTCGTCATTGCGTTATTCGCCGTTGCGCCGCGCGCGCCGGTCCATCAGGACAAGCAACAGAGAGACGTCGAGAGGCTCGGTGAGACGTTTCTCTTCGGCCGGCACGCACCGAAACGGTAGCATCCATCAGGCGAGCTGCAGCAGAACGCTCGCGAGCGACACGATCAGAACCGCGCAAAGGCCGCGAGCGCAGTCACTGCGCTGGCGAGAAAGCGCCACGCGCGCTCACGCCTGTGTTGCGAAGCGTGCCGGCGAGGCAGGAGCGCCGGAATTGCGGATGTTTTCGCCAACATGAAGAACCCCTCCCGAGGCGGATGGCCTTCACTGGCAGGAACAATTAACGGTGTATTAACAAAGAGAGCGCAACCGGCAGGATTTAACGAATTTGTAAGTGTCTCATTCAGATTTCGTTAAGCATATCGGGAGCACGATCAGCGCAATGCCCGCGGATACGGCCTCGGATAGGAGTGCGCTGCGGGCAACAGGATAAGCGCTATCCGGCTTCTCCAGAGAAGGCCGCCTTAGGGGCGGCCTTTTTGGTCAGCCGAATGCCGGTGAGTTACGGATAGGTTTTCGGCAGATGCGATGCAACGCGCATCCGCACCAGCTCATAGCACTCGCAGGAGGCGTCGATCAGGCCCGGTCGATTGACGATGGTCACTTGTCCCCGTTTGCGGCGAATCAGGCCCTTCCGCTCCAGCTGCCCCACGGCGTTCGTAATCGATGGACGCTGCACGCCCAACATTTCGGCGAGCAGGTTTTGCGTGAGCGGGAGCGCATCGCTGTCGCTGCGATCGCGCATCATCAATAGCCAGCGGGCAAGCCGGTTCGAGAGCCCGTGCGCGCCATTGCACGCACAGGAAACAAGCACCTGCTCGAGGAATGCTTCCAGATAGGAAAGCATCAGGCTGCGGAATGCAGGAAACGCGTTCACCGCCCGGACGAAGTCTGCGCGCGGCATCCTGGTCGCGCTGCCGGGAACCTGAACGAGAAAGCGCGCGGACGTGCTCTTCGCGCCGAGAACCGCCTGTATACCGGTGCATCCTTCCCGGCCGATTGTCGCCATTTCGATCATGCTGCCATTCGCATAGACAGCCAGTACCGAGATCACGCCTCTGTCGGGGAAGAAAATGTGCGCGAGCGCGCTGTCGGCATCGAGAAGCACCTGCTCGCGGCGGCAGCGTATCTGCTCGAGATCCGGCGCGAGCCGCTTGAGGTCGCGCGCCGGGAGCGCCAGCAGCAAACGGTTGCGAGGCCACTGTCCATCCATGCCGCACGCTCTGCGCGATACGCGTCGGGAAAGCTAGGCTGTCGCGAGAAGGGTGTCGGTCATATACCGTACCAACCGCCCCCGAATCGGGATGGGAGCAAGGGGTCCCGGCTGGCACACGTGATCCAGGCGGAATCTATCAAGCATCCACTCGTCTCCGCCAAAGCGGCGACCCGGTTCCCTTCTTCTGGATTCCCGGTTGCGGTGAATGAGCGGATCAAGAGCCACCCTGCTCTAGGGTCGCTCGGTTTTTGGCCGCCGCCGCGAATCGCGCAAATGCACGAGATTCTTCGGCGCCGGCTGCGCGCGCGCGATCGCGCTCGCCACCGCCCGGCTCAGCTCTGCAAGCTGAAAAGGCTTGCGCAGCACGACGAACTCGGCAGCGGCCGAGGCTGCCGCCTGGCTGTAGCCGCTTACGAGGAGCACCGGAAGCGCGGGACGGCTCTTGCGAACGGCGCCTGCGAGGGCAAGACCGTCCATGGGGCCGGCCATCAGGATGTCGCTGACGACGAGATCGAAATTGCCGCGCTCGAGGCTCTGCAGGGCTGTCACCGCATTGCGTTCGGCATGTACGCGGTAACCCAGCTGCGCAAGCATCGCCAGGGTCACTTCCGCCACTTCCGGATTGTCCTCGACGAGCAGCGCCAATCCGCCCGGCGAGGCATCGATCGCTGTACTTGCGCCCGGCGAGGCATCGATTGCCGTACTTGCCTCGTGACTCTGCGGCTGCGCTACTGCCCGTGGCAGGTAGAGCTTGATTGTGGTCCCTTTCCCAAGGTCGCTGCTTACCGTCACGGTTCCTCCGCTCTGATGCGCGAAGCCGTACACCTGCGAGAGTCCCAGTCCCGTTCCCCTGCTCGGCTCCTTGGTGGTGAAGAACGGCTCGCATACCCGCGGCAGGATGTCGGCCGGAATCCCGCAGCCGGTGTCGGCGATTGCGAGTTCCACGAAGTCTCCCTCGAGATCGCCTGGCGCATGCTGGCCGCTTAGCCGGACGTTCTCGCCATTGATGGCGATCAGGCCGCCTTGCGGCATGGCGTCGCGTGCATTGAGCGCGACATTCATCAGCGCGAGCTCGAGCTCGTTGACGTCCACCTGCACCGGCCAGATCTCGGGAAAAATATTGACGGCGATGGTCGTTGCCGGTCCCAGCGAGCTCGCCATCATCTTGCTCAAGGCCTCGAGCCTTTCACGCAGATCGACAGCGGCTGGATTGAGCGTTTGCCGGCGCGAAAAGCTGAGCAATTGACGCGTCAGCGATTCTCCGCGCCTGGCGGCGAGCTCTATGGCTTCGGCTGCACGCATTGCCGCGGCATCATGCGCGACCACTTTCTTGATCATCGGGATATACCCGCCCACAATCATCAACAGATTGTTGAAATCGTGTGCCACACCCCCGGTAAGCTGCCCGAGCGCCTCCATCTTTTGCGTGTGCGCGCGCTGGGCCTGTGATTCCTGCAGCGCCAGCTGCGCCTCGCGCCGATCGGTCATGTCGCGCGTGATCTTGGCGAAGCCGACGAGCGTGCCGTGTTCATCCCGGATCGGATTGATGACCGCATTGGCCCAGAACAGGCTTCCATCCTTGCGCACGCGCCAGCCTTCCGCCTCGTAGCCTCCCTGCTGCGCGGCCATGTAGAGAGCGCGCGCCGGCAAGCCTGCCGAGCGTTCGTGCTCGGTGTAAAAGCGCGAGAAGTGCTGCCCGATTATCTCGTCAGCGGTGTAGCCCTTGATGCGCTCGGCGCCCGGATTCCAGCTCGTCACCACCCCATTCGGGTCGAGCATGAAAAGCGCGTAATCGGTCACGCCGCGCACGAACAGCCGCAGCTGGCGCTCGCTTTGCTGCAACGCTTCCTGTGCGTTTCGCCGCTCGGTGATGTCGCGGGTGATCTTGGCGAATCCGAGGAGCTCGCCGCTTTCGGTGCGAACGGCGTCGATCACAACGGAAGCCCAGAAGCGGCTGCCGTCCTTGCGCACGCGCCAGCCCTCGTCCTCGTAGCGTCCCTCGCGTGCTGCCGTGTCGAGCGTGCGCACGGGAAGACCGGCGGCACGATCCTCCTTGGTGTAGAAGCGCGAGAAGTGCTGGCCGATCGCTTCCTCGGCGCTGTAGCCTTTCAGCCGCTCGCCGCCCGCGTTCCAGTTGGTGATGATGCCGCTCGGGTCGAGCATGTAGATGGCGTAATCGAGCACACCGTCGACCAACAGGCGGAAACGCCGCTCGCTTTCAAGCAGCGCCTCCTGGGCGGCAACGCGCTCGGTGATGTCGCGCGTGATCTCGGCAAAGCCGATGAGCGTGTCTGTCGAATCGGCGATCTTTTCAATGACCGAGCTCGCGCGGAATCGCGTTCCCTCCTTGCGCAGCCGCAAGCCTTCTTGCTCGCAGCGTCCGGTCGATGTCGCCCGCTCCAGCATGCGCCCGGGAAGTCCCTCCGCGCGATGCTCGTCCGTGAAGAAGCGGGAGAAATGCTGCCCGATTATTTCGAAGGATCGATAGCCGGTAACTCTCTCGGCTCCGGGATTCCAGCTGACGATAAAGCCGTCCGGATCGAGCATGTAGATGGCGTAATCGGTGACTGCATCAATCAGCAGCCGGAGGCGCTCGGCATCGCTCAGCCCAGCTGCTTGTCCGGCCGTGCTCAACGGCATGCTGGAAACTCGAGAATCAGAGGGCTTTCCTGGGGGTGCGCTGCGTTGTAATATTTGCGCGCTCACAATACGACCGCAATGCCAACCCCGCAACTGAGCTGCCAATGCACATGAACGCGAGGGTGCGTTGCCACCCTCAGACCACGGTGCACTTGCGGGCTGTTCCTACTCGCTATCGCCTGAGCTCATCGGGGGGCGACGATGAGGGGCCGGCCGAGCTCCTGCCTTTTGGACCGACGCCAAGCGAGCGCGAGGACCTGCCCTATCGGGTCGAGTTGTGGGATCAGGCCAAAGCTGCTGTCGAGCAGGTGCTGGCGGTAACGATCAGCGGAAGCATCGGCTACGCCGCCTATTATGCTGCAACGCGGGAATTTCCGGAACGCTACATCACGTTGCGGCACAAGAACCGGATCGTTTCGCGCTGGAACGGGCCGGGTCACTGATCATTCCCGACTTATTCGCGACCGCCGCTCGCAAGGCGCTCGGGACAGGCTGCGATGATCGAACGTGAGCCGCACAAGGCGAAGGTTACCCAGCTCGCAGCCGCGGCGGGCGATCGCGAGAGCCTGCCTTACCGCATCGAGCTTTGGTCTGACGGCGATCGCAAGTCGCTGGAGCGTGTTCTTGCGCGCGCGTTCAACGTCGCGCTTGCGCGCGCCATATTCAAGGCGGCGCAGACCGAGCACCCCGGACGTCGCATCACCTTGCGGCGCGGTGTGCGCGTGATCGCGGATACTGCCGAATAGAGAACCGGTGTCTTCCGTCGCTTTTGCGCCGCCCGGACTCTTGACCTCCGGCGGGGCCGCACCATCTATGCGTCCGTGAGACGACACTAGCGACCTCTTTGTACGCAGACATCAGGCCATCGCCCATGGCGGGCGAGGTGCGTCTGCGCAAAGGAGGTCCACATGCATCGCGCTCATCTCCCCATTTTGCTGTTTGCCTCGCCGGCAGCGCAGGCGCTGCTCGGCCGCGATGTCGCGGCCGTGGGCGTGCTCGCGCTCAAGGCCATTCTGCGCAACCGGAAAGGCATCGAGGTGGCGCATCAGCAGATCCGCTATCGCAAGCACGCGCTTGCGTTCTCCTCCCGCATCGGGCGCGACGGTGATGTCATTCTCGACCTCGATGTCGGGCTGCCGGATCTGGAAAAGCGGCTGGTGCTCGAGACGGAGCTGCGCCGGGCCGAGCGTCGGGTCGTCGACGAGCGCTGGAACGAGCGCCGGCGCAAGGGCCGCTGAGCCCCCGTCATGGCGGGGCTCGTCCCGGGCATCCACGCCTTTATCGCGCGAAGAAAGACGTGAGTGCCCGGCACAAGGCCGGGCATGACCGCTCCGGGATCAATCCATCGAGAGGTCGGTGGCGCGGATCGGCACCGCCCATTTGGCGATCTCGCTTTCCACGAATCGCTTCAGATATTCGGGCGAGCGGCGCTCTGGCCCGACAACGACGCCGCCCATCTCGCTGATCTTCTCGCGCACTGAGCTTCGTTCCACCGCGGCCACGGCTGCATCATGGAGCTTGTGCACGATTGCGGCCGGCGTGCCTTTCGGTAGAAAAAATGCGTTCCAGATGTAGGCATTGAAATCGGCCAATCCGTGCTCCTGGGCAGTGGCGAGAGATGGCAGCACCGCGCTGCGCGTCTTTGACAAAAGCGCAACGGCTTTCACCTGCCTGCCTTCGATCTGCGCAATCGCGGTGGAGATGATCGGGCATAGATAATCGAGGCGCCCTCCGATTACGTCCTGGATGGCCGAGGCGGCGGCCCGATAGGGCACATGCGTGACGCTCACACCAATGGCCGAGTTGAGGAGCACGCAGCCCAAATGCGTTGCCGAGCCGGGCCCGCCCGATCCGAACTGCATCCTCGCCTCGTTTGTCCTGATGTAAGCGATGAATTGCTGGAGGGTGTCGAAGCCCAACCCATTGCGCACGATGAGCGCCATCGGCTGCTCTGTGAGAAGCGCGACGGGCTCGAAGTCGGCAAGCGCATTGTAGAGCGGGTGTTTGTAGAGCGTCTGATTGGCGGCAAAGGTGCCAGTGCCGCCGAGGACGAATTGATTCCGTCGGGGGCCGCCTTGGCGACCCGGCCCGTCCCGCTCATGCCGCCCGCGCCCCCGACGTTCTCGACGACCACTTGTTGGCCGAGAAGCTCCGAAAGGGCCGGACTTAACGCCAAAAGATCGTCGCTGCTGCCAGCCCCAAACGTCACCACAAGCGTGATCGGCCGCGTCGGCCATTCCTGCGCGGCTGCCGGCAGGATTGCCGATACCAGCACGGCAAACACTCGGGCTATCTGTTCGAGTTTACGGCCTATGTGCCGTAGCGCGGGAACCCTCGGCCTCATCGGCCGCGCGGTCGTGCGGGTCGCATGACTAGCCCGTCTGGGAGACGATGCGGATGCTTCCATCCATGTCGCGGCTCACGCGGTTTGCCTGGTTGAGCTTGGCGAATAACGCGCTGATCTCTTTCTGAACCGTCTCGATTTTTTCCACCTGGTCGAGCAGGGCGGATACGCGCTGCTCCAGACCGGATCGCGTCTCTGCGAGCTGCTGCACCCGCTCGGGCAGCGGAATTCCACCGTCGCGCTCGACCGTCTCCAGGCTGCCGACGAGCTCTGCCCGCGTGTCCTGCAGGATGCGCAGGCGTGTGCGAACCCCGTTTTGCGCGTCGAGCACCGGTGCGAGGCGGGTCCTTATCGCGTCGAATTCCTTCTGCTGCTGGATCATTAGCTCGAATGCTTGCTCGATTTCCTCGCACCGCACTTTCAGCTCGGAAATCCGCTCGGCGAGGCCTGATCTGCTTTCCGCCAGCTCCTTCACCCGATCAGCAAGGGGAATTCCACCGTCACGCTCGATCGCCTCCAGGCTGCCGACGAGCTCCGACCGCAACTCATGCAGGAGACGCAGGCGCTTGCGCACGCCGCTCTCCACATCGATGAGCGGCGCAAGACGTGTTTTTACCTCGGCGAATTCCTTCTCCTGCTGCAGGATTCCCTGCAACGACCCCTCAATCCCGTTGCACCGCGAATGCGCTTCGCGCGCGAATTCGAGGAAGTTGCGCACGCTCATGTCGAGCGTATCGCCGCCCTTGTCCGCTTCCATGCCTGCCATGGCCTGCTCGGCTTCGACCTGAAACCTGTGCAGCTCGGCGAGCACGTTCTCAAGCGATGTTCGTTTGGCAATCACCGCGCCGAGCCTTTCCCGCAGCCGCTTCTGCTGCTCGCGCACCCGCTCGATCGTCGCAAGCAGATCGGCGGCTTCGTCGCGCTTCTGATGCTCATCGAGAGCCTCTTCGGCAGCGCTCAACCGCCGCTGCAGCTCGCCGATGCCGGCTTCCGGATCACTGTGCGTGAGATAGCTGACCGCATCCTCGTTGTCTTTTTGTGCCGTTGCCCTTCCGCAAGCTCTTCGCGGATTCGTCGCATCTGCGCCGATAGCGCCTCGCTCAGCTTGCGCTGTTGCAGCATTCGCTCGTGTCCCCATAGGGTTGCGAAGAGAAGGAGCAGAGGGGCGGCCAGGATAGCAAACCAGGCCGCCTGCTGCGGCAGCGGCTGCGCGAGCAGCAGGTGCAGGAGCGATACCGATTGATGCTGCTGCAGGAAATAGAGCTGCGAGCCTACAGCGAGGATGAACAGGGCGACAGCCGCAATCGCGAGAGTGCGCATGGGATACTCCATGGAGAGGAGAGCGACTTTGCGCGCGAATGCGGGATTTTGCAAACTGCGGCAAGAACACCGGGGAAGGCGCCCATTCCGCGCTTTTCTGTCGCCGTTGCGCAACATCGGCGGCTCTGTCGCGAGGACCCCGGCGCACATTGAGCGCTAGAGTTTCGTGTACTGCCGTTGAAATTCCTCGTCGAGAATTCGGTCCGCATCGGGCGGGAGCGTTTGCGCGCCGCACCGGTCACAGATGCCCATCTGAATCTCGACATTGCAGTGGACGTACCCTTTGTCGCTCCACTGCCTGAAACTTATCTTTCCGGGGGCGCCATCCTATTTGCCCTCGATGGCAGAATTCGCAGCGTGTCGGCTCCTCCTGGGCTGTCAACCACGTCTTCCCGAACTGTTTTGGCGCACCATTGCATGGGGCATTTCGGAGAAGTGTGAGCTGGTTCACACAAGAGATGGGCCTGCCGGCTATGCGCATATCCGGGAAGCGGATAAATTCCCGGCATGCCGCTGACGCTCTATTATATGTCCGGCTCTCCATACGCATGGCGGGTGTGGCTTGCCCTCGAGCACAAACGCATGCCCTATGAGCTGAAGCAAATTTCGTTCGACGGCGGAGATTTCGAAAAACCGGAATTTCTCGCGCTCAACCCGCGGCACCGGGTGCCCGTCGTCATTGATGACGGGTTTGCGCTCTATGAGTCTGCGGCCATTGTCGAGTATCTCGAGGACAAGGAGCCGCGCGAGCCGCGTCTCTTCTCGACCGACCTGCGCCAGCGGGCCTTGCAGCGACGCATGATCCGGGAGGCGGATCAATATTTCGCGGCAGGACTCGAGCGTCTCGTGGCGGCGGTCCTGTTCACGCCCAGGGAGCGGTGGTCGAAGAACGAAATTGATGGTGCGGCCGCCGAGATGAAAAGAGAGCTCGCAATGTGGGAGGCGGCAATCGCCGGCGAGTATCTGGCGGGCGCCCTCTCGGCGGTCGACTTCACCCTCTACCCGGAGATCGCACTCGTCGAACGCATAGGCAAGCGCAATGCGGGCCTGCTGCCCCAGCTGTGCGGCCCCAGGATGGACGCCTGGATGCGCCGCATGGAGGCGCTGCCCCTCATCAAAAAGACCTGGCCGCCGCATTGGCGTTAATCCGGCCGCGCCAAGCTTCGGTCAAACTCCCGTTGCTCAATGACGAAGCGGGGGTAAACCATGCCTGCGAGCAATATCAGACGGTTGACGGCGGCGCTTGCCTGGCTTCTGGCGCCGGCCATTTGCGCTGCCGGCACCATTGCCCAATCGGGTAAGCCCTCGGTTGCACCTGTTCTGCATGCAGTGACGCCGGGGGTGGTGAACATCTCGACCAAGAAGGTCGAGGTCGTCGATAGCCCGGTGCTGCGCGATCCGGCGATGCGGGAGTTTTTGGATATCCCCGACCGGGCGCTGCGCCGAGAGACGCAGGCTGCGGGGTCGGGCGTCATCGTCGATGCGGCGCATGGCTACGTGCTCACCAATGACCATGTGGTCAAAGGCGGCACGACCGTCGAGGTGACCACCAAGGACAATCGGCGCCAGAAGGCGCAGCTCGTCGGGCGCGATCAGGCGACCGATATCGCCTTGCTGCGCATCAAGGCGGAAAATCTTACGGCAATTCCGCTCGGGGACAGCGACTCGCTGGAGGTCGGCGATTTTGTTCTCGCCATCGGCAATCCGTTCGGACTGGGACAAACGGTCACCTCCGGTATCGTCTCCGCCCTGGGCAGAACCGGCCTCGGCATCGAAGGATACGAGGATTTCATCCAG
This sequence comes from Pseudomonadota bacterium, assembly GCA_046733355.1. Classification (GTDB taxonomy): domain Bacteria; phylum Pseudomonadota; class Alphaproteobacteria; order Rhizobiales; family Xanthobacteraceae; genus VAZQ01. The sequence continues at coordinate 65,285 of JBKPOZ010000126.1, forward strand.
ACGGACGCGGCGATCAACCCGGGCAATTCCGGAGGCGCTCTGGTCACGCTCGATGGCCGCCTCGTGGGGATCAATACTGCCATTCTGTCACGAACAGGCGGCAATGTCGGGATTGGCTTTGCGGTACCGATCAACATGGCGCGGCTCGTCATGACGCAGCTGATCGCACATGGCGAGGTGAAGCGGGGCCGCATCGGCGTGAGCCTGCGCACCTCGAGCGGGCCGGTGGGCGAGGCAAATCGCAACGCTGAGATCGAAGGAGCCATTATCGAATCCGTCGAGCCGCAATCGCCGGCGGCGCTGGCAGGTCTCGCCAAAGGTGATCTGGTGACGACGGCCAATGGCGTGCCGATCAAAACTTCGGCGCAGTTGCGCAACCTGATCGGACTGACCCCCGTCGGCACCGAGATCGATCTCACGGTGCGGCGCGGCACCGCTGCGCTCGCAACCAGGGTGCGAGTTGAGCCGCTGCTGCAGAAGCGCACGACGCAAAGCGCCACGCGCAACTAAGCCTTTTCCTGTTCGCGCCGGAACCGCAGTGGAAGCGTGCCGTTATGCACGTGGACGGCATTACCAGCATGGAGCGAGTTTGACATGGCGCAGACGAAACGTGGCCGCAACCAGGACCGCAAGCGTGTAGCAGGTGGCCAACGGTACGAGGTGCGCTACGAGGCGAAGAAGACCGGAAAAAGCAAGGGCACGGTCAAGCGTGCCGTTAAGCGCGCGGGTCCGAGCCGCAGGAACGTCGAAAAGGCGCTCAGCCGGTAGCGACCTGCCGCGTTCGCCGGCGCGCTACTTTATTCCTGCTGCGCGCAACAGCCGTTCGTTGGTGGCAATCTCCTCGACCACGAACCGGTCCATCTCGTCGGGCGACATCGGCATGGGATCGACCGCGAGCTGCTTGAGGCGCTGCTGCATTGCCGCGCTCGAGAGCACCCGGGTGGCGATGGCATGGAATTTGTCGATGATCGAACGCGGCGTATGCGCCGGCATGAAGACGCCATACCAGACGATCGTTTGCGAGTTTGCGTAGCCCAGCTCGAGGATGGTCGGTACGGCGGGCAGGGCAGATGCCCGCATCGGCGTGCTTACCGCAAGGGCGATGAGACGAGCGTCCGCAATGAACGGAAGCGCTGTCGAGATCGGACAAAAATAGAAGTCGATGCGGCCGCCAAGCACGTCGGCCAGCGCCTCGGCGCCTCCCTTGTACGGGATGTGCACGGCGTCAAAGCCGGCGCTGACCCGAAAGCGCTCGGCACTGATATGCGTGGCGGTGCCCACGCCGGCCGAGCCGTAGTTGATGGATCCCGGCTTCGATCTTGCAGCGCTGACCAAATCTTGCGCCGTTTTCCATCCTCTGGCTGGCGAAACAATCAGCACATTCGCGTTTTGGCCGATCATTAATGTCGAGGCCAGATCTCGCGCCGTGTCGTAGGGCAGATTGGGGATGATCGCAGGGGCGATCGCATGCGCCGAAGAGTTCGCCAGCATGGTGTAGCCGTCGGGAGGCGCGCGCACGACGGCGCCTATGGCAATGGTGCCACCTGCGCCGCCGCGGTTCTCGATGACGATCGGCTGTCCGAGCTCGGTTGAGAGTGGCTCGAAGAGCGCGCGCGGCACGATGTCGGTGGCGCTCCCGGCAGCGAACGGGATGTATGCCTTGATCGGCTTGGATGGCCAATCATCCGGCGCCTGCGCGAATGCGCTGGTGGCTTGCAGCGCGACAAACAGTCCTAATAAATGGCAGCGAAACATCTCGTTGAACCTTTGCTCAAAGAATTTGGCTCAGGAACTGTCGGGTGCGCGGATCGCGGCAGTGGGCAAAGAATTCGGCGGGCGGGCCGTGCTCGACCACCACGCCGCGGTCCGTGAAATAGATGCGGTCGGCGACCTCGCGCGCGAAACCCATCTCATGGGTGACGGTGACGCAGGTCATGCCCTCGCTCGCGAGCTCGCGGATGGTGGCGAGCACCTCCTTGACTGTTTCCGGATCGAGCGCGGCGGTCACCTCGTCGAACAGCATCACATCCGGCTGCATGGCGAGGCTGCGCGCAATGGCGACGCGCTGCTGCTGGCCGCCGGAAAGCTCGCCCGGATAGAATGCTTCCTTTCCTTCCAGCCGCACCTTGCGCATGAGCGCGCGCGCCTGCGCCTCGACGCTCGCCCGGTCGCGCCTGAGCACGTGCATGGGCGCCATCATGATGTTGTCGAGCGCGGTGCGATGCGGAAAGAGATTGTACTGCTGAAACACCATGCCGACCTTGCGCCGGAGCGCGAGCTTGTCGAGCTTGGGATCGTGCACCTCGCGGCCTTCGACGAGAATGGAGCCGCTGTCGATGGACACGAGCGCATTGATGCAGCGGATGAGGGTTGATTTTCCGGCCCCCGACGGACCGATGACGCAGATGACCTGGCCCTTCATCACCTCGAGCGAGATGCCGTTGAGCACGCGCACATCGCCAAAGCTCTTGTGCACGTCGCGCATGCGGATGAGCGGCTGATCGGGCGTCCAACCCATCTGCTTCAGCGCACGGCAAAGCGCCGCTCCAGCGCCGTGGTCGCGCGTGCAATCGGGTAGCAATAAACGAAGAACCACAGCAGCAGATAGAGATACATCGGCACCAGGAGCTCGGTCCTGCCTTCCGAGGACAGGATATCGCCGGTGAGCGTCATCGCCTCGCTTACGCCGACGACGGAGGTGAGCGGGGTTGCCACCGTGAGGATCGCGTAAAGATTCATCCAGGGCGGTGTCATGCGCTTGATGCATTGCGGCAGGATGATCATGCGCAGCGTCTGCAGCCGGCTGAACGCGAGCGCCTCGGCCGCTTCCCACTGGCCGGAGGGAATGGATTGCACGGCGCCGCGCACGAGCTCGGACACGTTTGCCATCACCGGAAGCGACAATCCGAACGTCGATTTCGCCCAGCCCGGGAGCGCGACGATCGAGTTGCCGATGCGAACCTCGAACGGCAGCAGCAGCATGCAGTAGAAGAGCAGCACGAGCCACGGCGAGTTGCGAAAGAACTGCGTGATCAGGCGCGCGCCGGCGCGCAGCGGCGCAAGCAGCGAAATCTGCCCAAGGCCGAGCGCGAAACCCAATGCCGTTCCGATCGCCATGGCGAGAAAGCTCATCGCGATGTTCAGCGCAAAGCCTTCGGCGAGCAGGGGAGTCCATTTCAGCATGGTCGCGAGAATCGACGGCGCTCCCGGCACAGCCTGCGCCTGCGCGACCCCGATGGATGCGGCGAACAAGATCGCGAGAACGAATCCATGACGGCCGGTAACAGGAAACGCATCAACATCTGTGAGGCCCCTCACCCGCCTCATCGCTTGCGCGTCTCGGCACCCTCTCCCCGCAAAGCGGGGTGAGGGCAGGACCGCGCGTAGCGCGGGCCGGGTGCGGGGCATCTGTCTCACGCGGGGCTGTATCCGGGGATGTGCATCGCGCGCTCCCAGCGGCCCATCGCGTAGACCAGAATCCCGACCAGGCTCACATAGATCACGAGCAGCACGTTCATCATCTCGGCGACGTTGAGCTCGTCGGACCAGATCTGGTTGGCGACGTAGAGCATTTCCGGCACCGCGATCGCATAGGCGATGGTCGTGGTCTTCACCAGATTGACCAGGTTGTTGTTCAACGCCGGCAGGCTGATGCGAAACGCGAGCGGCAGGACCACGTGCAGGTAGGCTTTTAATCGGCTGTAACCGAGGGCTTCCGCGGCTTCGATCGTCTCCCTCGGCACCGCCTCGATGCCCGCGCGGAAGATCTCGACGTTGAAGGCGCCGGCGTAAAGCGACAGACAGATCACCGCCCAGACGAAATTGGAGATAATGGGGACTTCGAGCCCCGCCGCATTGGTGTGCCGCAGGTAGGCGCCGAGCGCGAAATAGAAGAAATAGAGCTGCACCAGCGGCGGCGTGTTGCGAATGAATTGGATATAGGCCTGCGTCGTTGCGCGCACGATTTTGCTGCGCGCGCCCTGCAGCCAGGCTCCGATGACGCCGATGACGACGCTGCAGACGAGGCAAAGCGTCATCAGACGCAGCGACGTCAGGAATGCGTTTACGAAGCGCGCGCGATCGAACGCATCATAGAAGATGGTGAGCTTGATGCCGGACGTCTCATAGAGGACGCGAAACCACTCCCAGACCGCCTGCATCAGTGCGCGCCCTCAGCGCGAGCGCGGCGCGCCGCTCACTTCGCTTCGGCGTGCATTTTCTTGAGAAAAGCGGAGGGCGGGATCTTCCATTTCGCCTCAAGCTCCATGAGCTTGCCGTTGTGGTGCCAGTCCGTGATCGTTTTCGAGATGAACTGCCCCCATGGACCGTCGCGCTCCTCGAGCCTCACCGCAATGCCCCACGGCTCGACCAGGATAGTCTCGAGCGGCATTTCGAAGGCCGCCCATTTCGGATCATTGAGCCGCTCGACGAAGGCGGTATCGTCATAGACCCAGCCTACGCAATTGCCCTGCAGCAGCGCCGTTTCCGCCTCGGTCTGGCCCCTGAAGGCGACGATCTCGGCGCCGTACTTTTCCGCGACTGTCTTGTTGTACCAGGCACCCTGAATGGCGCAGATCTTCTGATCCTTGAGCTGCTCCCACTGCTTGAACGCCGCCTTCCTGTTCGCCAGCACATTCACGCCCGAGGCATAGTAGCTCGGATCGACGATGCCGACCGTTTTGCGGCGTTCCGCCGTGTCGTTCATGGTGGCGATCATCAGATCGATCTTGCCCTGCTGGAGAAACTGCATGCGGTTCGACGAGACCACCGGTTCGAGCTCGAGCTTCACGCCGAGCCGCTCGGCGACGTCTCTCCCCAAATCGGGCTCGAAACCCACGATGTTGCCCGCCGGATCGCGGAAGCCGAAGGGCTTGTAATCGGCCTTGCTGCCCACGACGAGCACGCCGCGCTGCTTCACCTTGTCGAGAGTCTGCGCTGCGGCCGGTGCCGCAGCGACAAGCATGCCAGTTGCAAGACCGAAGCCCGCGGTGATCAGCTTTCGCAACATGGGCACTCTCCTACGATAAACCCGGTGCAGATTAGACGAGTGCCGCGCGCTTGCAAGGATGCTCACCATGAATGTACAAGGCGACAGATCAAAGGGGATGGGGTTCCCCGAAACCGCTCCGCAGAGCTGATGACCCCTACCGCGTTCGCAGCAGATGCGGCGGTAGCACGTTCTCTACCCGCCCGCCGCGCAGCGGGCTTTTTTGTTCCCGCACACAGAAAGGAGATCAGCGATGGAGAACGTCTGGTTTCAGTCTGCGTTGTGGATGGCATTGGCGCTGCTGGCAGCGATAGGGTCCCTGTTCATCACCATCTCGGCCGCCTTGTTCGAGATCGTCATCGGCGCTCTCGCAGGGAATACAGTGGGCCTGCCGCTCACTCCCTGGATCGACTACATCGCCGGCTTCGGCGCCATCGTACTGACCTTTCTGGCGGGCACCGATATCGACCCGCACGTCGTCAAGCGCAATTTTGGTTCGAGCGTCACCATCGGGCTGATGGGATTTTTTGCGCCCTATCTCGGGTGCTTGTTGCTGGCCCGCTACGGCCTGGGCTGGCCGTGGCCAGAAGCGCAGATCGCAGGCATTGCTCTTTCCACGACGTCGGTCGCGGTCGTTTATGCGGTGATGGTCGAGACCGGCTACAACCGGACCGAGCTCGGCAAAATCATTCTGGCGGCATGCTTCATCAACGACATTGGGACGGTGCTGGCACTCGGGCTCGTATTCGCAAACTACAATATCTATCTGCTCTCCTTCGCTGCAGCGACCATCATGGCGATGGCAGCACTTCCCTGGATCGTGTCTTGGCTGTTTGCGCGCATTGGCGGAAGGACCAGCGAGCCCGAGATCAAGTTCATATTCCTCGTGCTCTTTGCTCTCGGGGGCCTCGCCAATCTGGGAAAGAGCGAGGCGGTGTTGCCCGCCTATCTGATCGGGATGTCATTGGCCCCATTCTTCATGAAGCAAAGGGAACTGCAGGTCAGGATGCGCGCCATCTGCTTCGCGTTCCTGACGCCGTTTTACTTCCTCAAGGCCGGCTCCCTCATTGAGGCGCGCGCGCTGGTCGCCGGTGCCGGACTGATTGCGCTGTTCCTGGCGATGAAGATGGTCACGAAATTCGTAGGCATTCTGCCTTTAACGTGGCATTTCAAGTTTGATCGACGCGAGGGCATGTACACGACGTTGATGATGTCGACCGGTCTGACATTCGGCTCGATATCTGCGCTGTTCGGTCTCACTAATCACATCATTAGCCCGGAGCAATACACGATACTTCTGACTGCAGTGATCGGCAGCGCGGTCGTGCCCACGCTGATTGCACAGATTTGGTTTCACCCCCATTTCGAGCCGCTGGAGGAGGACGCGTAGGCGCAGGCGCCGCTCCACTCCGGACACCTGGCTCGCGAGAGGTTTGCAGTTGACGCTCGTACAACTGGAGAATCTTGTCGAAGCTCTGCCGGATGCTGCTGTTGCGATCGACATGCGGGAAATTGTCATCGCGTCCAATGCGCCCGCACGTGCCCTCGCGCCGGCACTGCGCATCAGGGGTCCTCTTTCGATCGCCTGGCGAGCGCCGTCTCTGCTCGAGGCGGTTCGCGCGGCGGCAGCAATGGGAATCCCGCAACGCGTGGAACTTGCGGAGCAGGTGCCGGCTGAGCGCTGGTTCGAGGTACACATCGTTCCGCTCCCGCTCGCGACGACGGCCGCTGGCGAGCAGGGGTTACTGCTGGTTTTTCACGATCTCACCCCGCTTCGCCGCAGCGAGCAGATGCGCGCCGATTTCGTGGCGAACGCAAGCCATGAATTACGCACGCCGCTCGCGACACTCTCGGGGTTCATCGAGACGCTGCGGGGCAGCGCGCGCGCAGATGCGGCAGCGCGCGAGCGCTTCCTCGGCATCATGCATGCACAGGCTCGCCGCATGACCCGGCTGATCGACGATTTGCTTTCTCTGTCGCGTATCGAATTGAAAGAGCATATTCGACCGCAGGACAGCGTCGATCTCATCGGCGTGATGCGCCAGGTAGCGGACGCCCTGCAGCCGCTGGCGGAGGATCGGCAAGTCGAACTGCACATCGCGGCGCCGCCTTCGCCGGTGACCGTGCGGGGCGACCGGGACGAGTTGATTCGCGTGTGCGAAAATCTGACGGAGAACGCGCTCAAGTACGGCGCATCCGGCGCACGGGTAGACGTGGTGGTTTCAAACGATGTGGCGAAGCGCGAGGCGCGCATCGAGGTGCGGGATTACGGCCCCGGGATTGCGCCCGAGCATTTGCCGCGCCTGACTGAACGTTTCTATCGCGTCGACGTCTCGCAGAGCCGTTCGGAGGGCGGCACCGGTCTCGGCCTCGCTCTGGTCAAGCACATTCTCAACCGGCACGGCGGCCGGCTCTCGATCGCCAGCACTCCTGGCGCGGGGGCTATCTTTACGGTCCATCTGCCATTCGGCGAGACCCCAAGCGGCTAAATAAATCTGCGTGAGCCAGCCACTTCGCACGGGCACTGAACTCGATTGCAGCTAGCGGCAAGCGATGCGCCAAGCGTTTTTGATCGCAGCCCATGGTCGCATTGGATACCGCCGGTACACGCCATAGTACAAAAGAAAGCGTTCAAGAAACTGCATGGTCGTGTCTGCTGGTATTTGCAACGTCTCTACGCTGCTGGGCCAAGGATTGGTCGCGGGGAGATGTGCCCGGAGCGGCGGAACGCATGATTGCATCGATCAACCGCAACCGGGCGCCGACGCTCGCTGTCTTCGGACGCGGTCGCGTGAAAGAAGAGGCTGGTTCTGAACATTTGATTGCAATTCTCGCACCACCAAGCGTTTCGGATATGAAACGCCGAGACATACTCCGCTCCTATTGCCATGTGGATTTTCTGATCGCAGTTGCGGCAGAGCTGAACCTGACCGGCCCTTGCTGTTGCGGTCCTCTCAAACTGAAGCTGTTCATGCATGGGAACCTCTCCTCGACGTTTTATGGCATCGCAGTCCTACTTTGAGTCTGTAACAGCCCGATGAACGCAAATGCTGCATAACTGCCCTGTTGAAACAGCGGATAAATGACGTGGACATGTTCCTATGTCATCTCCATGTCATGCGATCGGCCTATTTCGTCGTTGCGCAGTCGTTGCCCTGTATGCAATTCGCCGCCGTTTGACGATCTCCAGGTCTAGGCTCGGAGTTCCGTTGCGTCAGTACTCCGAGCCGGCTGCGCTAATCGCACTGTCATCGGACTGTCATGCAAGCGTCATACAACATCGAAGGCGCTGGGCTGTCCTTCGGCTCAACGAACAGGAGAAAACGTTGAAAGTGATGATTTCAATTATGGTTGCCTGCATCTTTGCCGGCGCAACCTCTGCAGGCGCAATCGACATCTCGGGTGCCGGGGCTACATTCCCGTATCCGATCTATGCGAAATGGGCAGACGCCTACAAAAAAGAGACCGGCGTCGGTCTCAATTACCAGTCCATCGGTTCCGGAGGGGGAATCAAGCAGATTCAGAACAAGACCGTAACGTTCGGCGCTTCCGACATGCCGCTCATGCTTGGGCAGTTGAACAAAGACGGCCTCGTCCAGTTCCCGACCGTCATCGGAGGAGACGTTCCGGTCGTGAACATCGATGGGATTAAAGCCGGCGATCTTAAGCTCGATGGACCTACACTTGCACGGATATTTCTCGGGGAGATCAGGTTCTGGAATGACGCCGCCATTCAGAAGCTCAATACACAGGCAAAGCTGCCCGCGCAGCCGATCGTTGTCGTTCACCGCTCGGATGGGTCAGGAACGACGTTCATCTGGACCGACTACCTCTCGAAGGTAAGCGCGGATTGGAAATCCAAAGTGGGAGCGAGCACCTCGGTCGAGTGGCCCGTGGGTATTGGCGCCAAGGGAAATGAAGGCGTCGCGAACAACGTTCAGAACACGAAGGGATCCATCGGTTATGTCGAGTACGCCTACGCCAAGCAGAACAGGCTGGCGACGGTGGCGGTGATCAACAGGGAGGGCAAGCCGATCGAGCCCAATTCCGCATCGTTCCAGGCGGCGGCCGCGAACGCAAAATGGGACAGCACAAATGGCTTCTACGCCATTCTTACCGACCAGGGCGGAGCCGGATCCTGGCCCATTGCAGGCGCCACCTTTATTCTCATTCACAAACAGTCCAAAGACCCCGCTGCTGCCGTCGAGGCGCTGAAGTTTTTCGCGTGGGCTTACGCCAAAGGTGACAAGATGGCGGAGGAGCTCGACTACGTCGCCATGCCGCAGAACGTAAAAGCCGAAATTCAGAAGATGTGGGCAAGCGAGATCAGGGACGCGAGCGGCAAGCCGATATACGCGATATCCCAGTAGCCTCACGTCGGATGCGTGTGTGGCGGACGTCGCGTTCTGGAACGAAAGCAAGAGTCCTGGAGTCGCACCACGGGCTCAGGCAATCGCGCGGATGCGACGGCTCGATGTCGTCTACCGCATTCTCACCCAAGGCGCGGCTGTGGCGGTGCTGGTCATTCTTGGCGCAGTCATTGTCGCGCTGGTGAACGGATCACTGCCGGCACTGCGGGCATTTGGCCTGAGTTTCGTCGTCGACCAGCATTGGAACCCCGTCACCGAACGATTTGGTGCGCTCGCGGCGATCTACGGAACGCTCGTCACTTCGTTGATCGCACTCGTTGTGGCCGTGCCGGTTGGAATGCTCATTGCCGTGTTTCTCACCGAGCTTTGCCCGATGTGGCTGCGCCGCCCCATCGGCATCGCCATCGAGCTGCTCGCCGGCATCCCCAGCATCATCTATGGCATGTGGGGTCTCTTCCTGCTCGCACCATTTCTGCAGCAGTCGCTGCAGCCTTTTCTCATCGCAAGCTTTGGCAGCGTGCCTCTTCTCTCATCGCTGTTTGCAGGACCGCCATACGGGATTGGCATGCTTACTGCGGGCCTCATCCTTTCGGTAATGGTGCTTCCGTTCATCACGTCAATTTCGCGCGATGTGTTCGCGGCCGTCCCGCCGGTGCTGAAGGAAGCGGCTTACGGGATCGGCTGCACAACCTGGGAGGTCGTGCGCCACGTGGTCTTGCCCTACGCGCGCATGGGCGTGATCGGCGGCGTGATGCTCGGCCTGGGACGGGCGCTCGGCGAAACAATGGCGGTGACATTCGTCATCGGCAACGCGCATCGCGTCTCTGCGTCGATTCTGGCGCCGGGCACGACCATTTCGGCAACGATTGCCAACGAGTTCACCGAAGCGGTGGGAGATCTCTACACATCCGCGCTGATCGCCCTCGGACTCATTCTCTTTCTCATCACCTTCGGCGTGCTTGCGGCAGCACGCTACATGCTGCTGCGTATCGAGCGCCGGACAGGATAGCCCATGCGTAACCGTTACGCAGCACGCCGGCGTCGTCACCGCGTTGCGATGGGAATGTCGCTTGCCGCAACTGCCTTCGGCCTGGGCTGGCTCGTTCTCATCCTCGGTGCGTTGATATGGGAGGGTTTCAGCGGACTTTCCGTTGCGGTGTTCACGCAGACGACGCCGCCGCCCGGCGCCGCGGGCGGGTTGCTCAACCCCATTGTCGGCAGCCTGATCATTACGGCGCTTGCAATTCTGATCGGTACCCCCATAGGCATATTGGCGGGAACCTATATGGCCGAATATGGCCGTTATGGTCGGCTGACTACGGTCGTGCGGTTCATCAACGATATTCTGCTCAGCGCACCGTCGATCGTGATCGGTTTGTTCATCTACGAAGTCCTGGTGGTGCCGGTCGGACATTTCTCGGGGTTTGCCGGCGCGGTTGCCCTCGCCGTCATCGTCATGCCGGTCGTGGTGCGCACGACCGAGGACATGTTGCGGCTTGTGCCGAACTCCTTGCGTGAGGCCGCCGCGGCACTCGGCTTGACGCGCGCGGTGGTGATCCGGCGGGTGTGCTATCGGGCCGCGCGCGCCGGCATGCTCACCGGCGTCCTCCTTGCCGTGGCCCGCATCAGCGGAGAGACCGCTCCGCTCCTGTTCACCGCATTGAACAATCAATTCTGGAGCCTTGACGTCGCTGCTCCCATGGCCAGCCTGCCGGTGGTGATCTTTCAGTTCGCGCTTTCACCCTATCAGGACTGGCAGCAGCTTGCCTGGACCGGGGCGCTCATCATCACCTCTGCGGTGCTCATGCTGAGCATCATTGCGCGCATCGTTGCAGCGCCAGGTAAACAGTCATGAATGTTGCAGTCCTGAAAGATTCGTCGGCCGTGCAGAACAGCGATGCGGCAGAGCTGGTGGAAAAAATCTCACTGCGCGGACTGAGCTTCTTTTATGGAGAGACGAGGGCGCTGAAGGATATCACGTTGCCGCTCTATCGGGGAAAAGTGACCGCCTTCATCGGCCCGTCCGGCTGCGGAAAATCGACGCTGCTGCGTGTGCTCAACCGCATCTACGATCTCTACCCCGGCCAGCGCGCCGAGGGACAAGTACTGCTCGACGGCGACAATATCCTCGACGCGGGCCAGGACCCGATCCTGTTGCGCGCGCGGATCGGCATGGTGTTCCAGAAGCCGACGCCGTTTCCGCTCTCGATCTACGAGAACGTCGCGTTCGGCGTGCGGCTACATCAGAAGATGGCGAGTTCCGAGCTCGACGGCCGGGTCGAGTCGGCGCTCAAGCGCGCCGCCTTGTGGAACGAGGTGAAGGACAAGCTCCACGCCAGCGGGCAAAGCCTGTCGGGCGGGCAGCAGCAGCGGCTTTGCATCGCACGCACCGTTGCGGTGCAGCCGGAAGTGATCCTGCTCGATGAGCCGTGTTCGGCGCTCGACCCGATCTCGACCGCGAAGATCGAGGAGCTGATTACGGAGCTGAAGGC
>JBKPOZ010000127.1:0-18170 GCA_046733355.1 Pseudomonadota bacterium
CAATTACGTAGGCAAGCGTTACCCGAAATGGACCGGCGAAGGCCGGCTGCAGCCGGGCGAGCACGACGAGATGGACGTGGCGAAAGAGGGTGCGGAGGACGAGACCGGCGCGCCGATCGACGTCGCGACGGTCGCCGCCGCGGGTCTCGCGGCGATTACGCTCTATCTGATGGGCATCATGTGCCATCGCCTGTTCGGGCTGCCGGCACCGGTCGCCATGCTGTTTCTTGCCGTGCTCGCCAAGCTCGCGCACGCCGTCTCGCCGCACCTGCAGCGGGGCGGGTTCGTCGTCTACAAATTTTTCTCTACTGCTGTGACTTATCCGCTCCTGTTTGCCATCGGCGTGTCAATGACGCCCTGGGACAAGCTGGTGGCCGCCTTCAATGTGCCGAACCTCATCACCATCGTCAGTACGGTGGCGACGCTCATGGCCACCGGCGCGCTGGTCGGGCGCTGGCTCAACATGTACCCGATCGAGGCCGCGATCATTAACGCCTGTCACAGCGGCCAGGGCGGAACCGGCGATGTCGCCATCCTCACCGCCGCCAACCGGATGCAGCTGATGCCGTTTGCGCAGATCGCAACCCGCATCGGCGGCGCCATTACGGTCACGTTGGTGCTAATATTCCTATCCCGGATTGTTTGAGGAGTAGCCCGGGTTGAGCGTAGCGAAACCCGGGACACCCCGGATGTCGCTTCGCTCCATCCGGGCTACGGCACACGCGCATCGGATCGCGCCGTGGCTGATCTGAAAAAACATTACGATGTGCTCGTGGCGGGGGGCGGCAATGCCGCGCTGTGTGCCGCCATAAGCGCACGCCGCGCAGGCGCATCCGTGCTTGTGCTCGAAGCAGCACCCAAGTTCTACCGCGGCGGCAACACGCGCCACACGCGCAACATGCGCTGCGCCCATGACAGCGCCACCGCGACACTCACCGGGCCATATACGGAGGACGAGTTCTGGGATGATCTTCTGCGGGTAACGGGCGGAAACACCGACGAGCAGCTCGCCCGTTTCATGATCCGCGAGTCCAAAGAGTTGCTGGCCTGGATCGTGCAGCAAGGCGTGCGCTTCCAGCCGTCGCTTGGCGGCACCCTCAGCCTTGGGCGAACGAACTCGTTCTTTCTGGGCGGCGGGCGCTCGATGCTCAACGCCCTCTATCTCACCGCAGAGCGACTGGGTATCGCGATCCAATACGACGCCGAGGTCGTCGATCTCGACATCGAGCATGGCACGTTCCGTTCCGCCACTGTGCTGCGGGGAGCCGAACGAGCAGTCGTATGCGCCTCGGCGCTTGTGGCCGCCTGCGGCGGGTTCGAGGCCAATATCGAATGGCTCAAGGAGTACTGGGGACCGCCGGCAGAAAACTTTCTCATCCGCGGCACGCCGTATAACCGGGGCACCCTCCTGAAAGTACTGCTCAACAAGGGCGTCGACCCGATCGGCGATCCGACCCAATGCCATGCGGTTGCCATTGATGCGCGCGCTCCGAAATTCGACGGCGGCATCATCACGCGTCTCGATTGCGTCGTGTTCGGCATTGTCGTGAACAGGAATGCGGAGCGTTTTTACGACGAGGGCGAGGATATTTGGCCGAAGCGCTATGCCATCTGGGGCCGACTCGTCGCCGCCCAACCGGACCAGATCGCCTACATCATATTTGACGCCAAATCTCTGACGCTGTTCATGCCCTCGCTCTATCCACCGCTGCAGGCGGCAAGCATGCGCGAGCTCGCGCAAAAGCTCGAGCTCAGCATCGATGCGCTCGACAGTACGGTCAGCGACTTCAATGCCGCCGTGCAGCCGGGAAATTTCGACTATACGATTTTGGACGACTGCCGCACGGCGGGACTGACGCCGCCGAAAAGCCATTGGGCGCGACGTATCGACACGCCGCCCTTCTATGCCTATCCGGTCCGGCCCGGAATCACCTTCACCTATCTGGGCACGCGCGTGAATACCGACGCCCGAATGCTGATGAAAGGTGGCGGCAGCGCAAAAAACATGTTCGCTGCCGGCGAGATCATGGCCGGCAATGTGCTCGGCCGTGGCTATGCGGCCGGCATTGGCATGACGATCGGCAGCGTGTTCGGACGCGTCGCAGGACGGAGCGCCGCCGCTGCGGCACACGCGGTGCGCTCCCTCCCCCCGGCGGGGAGAGGGCTGGGGTGAGGGGTACAGGATTTTCGATCGATCAAAACCCCTCACCGTAACCCTCTCCCAACGCGAGAGGGAACTCTACGAGCTTGCCGTTACACAGTGCCATCCATACTGTCCCAGCATTGAACATTCCGCATCAAACCCCTTCCGCACACGCTAGCCCGGCGCTTGCCGAGGCCGAGCGGCTGATGATCGTGTGCAACGCGTGCCGCTACTGCGAGGGGCTGTGCGCGGTGTTTCCGGCGATGGAGATGCGCCGCACCTTTGCGGATGCCGATCTCAATTATCTCGCCAATCTCTGCCACGGCTGCGGCGCCTGCTACTACGACTGCCAGTTCTCGCCGCCGCATGAGTTCAACGTCAACGTGCCGAAAATTCTGGCGCAGGTGCGCAACGATTCCTATGGCGCCTTCGCGTGGCCGACCTGGTGCGCCGCGTTCTTCGCGCGCAACGGATTATGGGTGAGTATCAGTGCAGCGCTCAGTATCGCGGCTTTCATCCTAGCCTTTGCTGTCTCGCGCGATTCATCCGTCGTGTTCGGCGTGCACAGCGGTCCCGGCGCGTTTTACGCGCTGATGCCGCACAACACGATGGTCCTGCTGTTTGGGCTCACGTTCGTTTATGCGCTGCTTGCCATGACCGTTGGCGCGCGCAAGTTCTGGCGCAGCATGGCGCCGACCGGTTCAGGACATGAGCGGCGCGCGGTTTGGGAAGGCACGAGAGATGCAGGACAGCTGCGCTATCTCGAGGGCGGCAAAATGGGCTGTTACAACGAGGACGAACGGCCAACCGATCTCCGGCGCATCCATCACCATCTCGTATTTTATGGATTCTTGTTGTGCTTCGCCTCGACCTGCGTGGCGACGATCTATCATTATGTCCTGCACCGGTACGCGCCCTATCCCTGGTACGACCTGCCGGTCGTGCTCGGCACGATGGGCGGCATGGCCATGCTGATCGGCGCGGCAGGCTTGTTTTTCGCCAATCTCAGGCGCGATGCCGAGATGATGGATGAGCCGCGCCTGGGCATGGATATGGGTTTCGTCGTGATGCTCTTTTTGACGAGCCTCACCGGGCTCCTCCTGCTCGTGCTGCGCGACACCGCCGCCATGGGAATGCTGCTCGCCGTGCATCTCGGGGTCGTGCTCGCGCTGTTCATCACGCTGCCGTACAGCAGGTTCGTGCACGGCATCTATCGATGGCTCGCGCTCATTCGTTTTGCGCAGGAGCGGCGGCTCTTGTTCGCAAGTTCCAGCGCGGAACTGCCCGTGACGTCCACCGGGCAAGGCGGCGCGCGGCCTTAATCCCGCCGACATCCTCCCGCGCATTGCGCGCGCTGAACCAACAAGGAGTATCGACTCTCATGAAAAAATTTCTCGTCACATATCTTGCACCCGCTTCCGTCATCGACGACTGGAAGAAAACCGATCCGGAGAAACGGAAGGCGGCCGAAGAAAAAATGCGCGGCGATTGGGGAAAATGGATGAGCAAGAATGCCAACATTTTTGTCGACAAGGGCGCGGGTGTCGGCAAAACACGGCGGGTTACGGCGCAAGGAAGCAGCGCTGGCCGGAACGACATCATGCTCTACACCATCGTGCAGGCGGACTCGCACGAGGCGGCGTCAAAACTCTTCGAGGATCACCCTCATCTGGGCATTCCAAGCGCCTCCATCGAGGTCATGGAGATTCACGCGCTTCCCGGAACGATGTAATTGTAGAGAACGCAACGCAAGCACCTATCTCGCTCCGTCATCCTGAGGCGCGAGCGAGCACGTATGTCGGGCCTGCCCGACATACGAACTAAAGTATACGATCTCGGGGTAAACCCGAGATCGTGCGAGCGCTTTGCACCGAGCACCTCAGGATGAGGACTCAAGAGCTTGTGCGCGGAATCCAGCGGCCGCGATATTCGAGGCCCGGTGCCATGATCGGGGGCAGGTAACCGGTAGAGGTCCAACGCTCGCCCATGCAGTTGTTGGGCCCCGTTTCAGTCAGCCCCTGCTTGCGCAGCACCGCGTCGCTCCACTGCCGCAAGCCAGCGGGCACCGCATCGAGATGCTCGCGCAGGAAGGATTCCTGCCCAAGCTTCAGCAGCGTCACCAATAGTAACGACTGATATGCATTGGAGTCCCCCACATCTTTGGACGCGAGAAAGCGCGCCTTCATTTCCGCGACGAGTTCATCATCACCTTGCCCAACGCGACAGATCGCGAGCACGGGCAGGATTTTCAGATACCCTTTCACCCGACCGGTCAGGAAATCGCCTGTCATAATTCCTTGTTACGCCGGCGGAGCTATTGCTAAGCTACAAACAGCAATTTCACCCAGGGGAGAATCGATGAACGACCTCCTGCGCATCCCGTGCGTGCTCATGCGCGGGGGGACCTCGCGCGGACCCTATTTCGTCGCCTCGGACCTGCCCTCCGACCCCGCAAAACGCGATCAAGTGCTACTCGCCGTCATGGGCTCGGGACACTGGCTCGAGATCGACGGCATCGGCGGCGGCAATCCGCTGACCAGCAAGGTTGCGATGGTCAGTCGCTCAAATCAGCCTGGCGCCGACGTCGATTATCTGTTTGCCCAGGTCAAGATCGAAGAGCGGGTGGTGGATACCTCGCCCAACTGCGGCAACATGCTCGCGGGCGTTGGCCCATTCGCGATCGAAGCAGGTCTCGTTCCGGCGCAATCGGGTACCACCACGGTTCGCATCTTTAACGTCAACACGAAGCGGCTCATCGAGGCGCGCATCGCCACTCCCAATGGCGTCGTAACGTACGATGGCGATGCCGCAATCGACGGCGTGCCCGGAACCGCAGCCCCCGTGCATCTCGCATTTCTCGGCGCGGCGGGATCGAAAACCGGAAAGCTTCTGCCCACCGGATCTCCGGTCGATCGCATCGGCGACATCGAGGTCTCCTGCGTCGATGCCGCCATGCCGGTGATGATCGCGCGCGCGACCGATTTCGACAAGAGCGGCTATGAGAGCGTGAGCGAGCTGAACGGCGACAAAGCGTTTCTGCAAAAGCTCGAGCGGGTGCGCATCGAGGCGGGGCAGCGCATGGGCATTCCCGACGCAAAAGACCGCGTCATCCCGAAGCCCGTGCTGATAGCTCCGCCGGCGCGGGGCGGCAGTTTGTGCGGGCGCTATTTCATGCCACACCTGTGCCATGCCGCCTTTGCCATCACCGGCTCGGTTGCGGTGGCGACCGCGGCCGTGACGCCCGGCACACTTGCCGCCACCCTCGCTGGACACATCAGCCTGCCCGCGGACCTGCGCATCGAGCATCCCTCGGGACGTCTCGATGTGCGCCTCGAAAAGCATCCCGATTACGCTGAGCCCGCAGCGTTCGTAGTGCGCACCGCCCGCCGCCTGTTCGAGGGACACGTGCTGGTGAAGCGCTCTGCGTTGAGTGGCGCTCCACCAGCTGCGGCAAGTGAACGTCAGCGCGCGGAGGAAGCGGAAGAGGTGGTGTAATTCTCGGCTGCGTGGGCCAGCACGCGCTCGCCGAGTAGCTCCCGGAAAACAGGTTGCGTAATATGAAAATAAAGGCCGCCGTCCTCCACAAGATGGGTCTCGAGGCGCCCTACGCGAAATCAAAGCCGCTCGCCATAGAAGAGGTCGAGCTCGATGCGCCGGGACATGGCGAAGTGCTGGTCAAGATCGGCGCCGCCGGGCTGTGTCATTCCGATCTCTCGGTGATCGAAGGCAACCGCCCGCGCCCCATGCCCATGGCGCTCGGCCATGAAGCCGCAGGGGTGGTGGAAAAGCTTGGCCCTGGTGTCGACGATCTAAAAGTCGGCGACCACGTGGTGATGGTGTTCGTACCGAGTTGCGGGCATTGCCTGCCCTGCGCGGAAGGCCGACCAGCCCTGTGCGAGCCGGGCGCCAGCGCAAACGGCGCAGGCACGCTGCTTTCCGGCCAGCGCAGGCTGCATCGCAATGGCGGCGACGTGCATCATCATCTCGGCGTCTCTGCCTTTGCCGAATATGCGACGGTATCGCGCCGCTCGTTGGTGAAGATCGACAAAGAGCTGCCGCTCGACGAGGCGGCCTTGTTTGGCTGTGCCGTCCTCACCGGCGTCGGCGCGGTGATCAACACGGCGCGCGTCCCCGCAGGCTCGAGCGTTGCAGTCGTTGGGCTCGGTGGCGTGGGGCTCAGCTCGCTGCTTGGCGCGGCGGCAGCGGGCGCACGGCGCATCGTTGCGGTCGATCTCTCCGACGACAAGCTCGGTCTTGCGCGCCAGCTTGGAGCCACAGACACATTCAACCCGAAAAGCCCGGAGGCGATCGACGCGATCAAGTGCGGGACCGGCGGCGGTGTCGAGTTTGCGTTCGAGATGGCAGGCTCGGTTCGCGCCATGGATCTGGCCTACAAGATCACGCGACGCGGCGGCACCACGGTCACCGCCGGCCTGCCGCCGCCTGACCAGAATTTCGCGCTGCCCCAGGTCAATCTCGTCGCCGAGGAGCGCACGGTGAAGGGAAGCTACATCGGCACCTGCGTGCCGGCGCGCGATCTGCCCCGATATATCGAGCTCTATCGCCGGGGCAGGCTGCCGGTCGACCGACTGATGAGCGGCCGGCTCAAGCTCGACGAGATCAATCTCGGCTTCGATCGCCTGCGCGAGGGCCAGGCAGTGCGCCAGGTGGTGGTGTTCTAACGTGAACCCGTTCGAGTACATGCAGGCGCTGGCGCAAATGTGGGGCCGCAGCGGAACGGACTTTGTCGCCTCCCAGCAAAACATGTTTGCCGACATGGCGCGGCGCTTTGCTCCCGGCGGCCTGCCGGAGCAAGGGGCTGCGCCGCCCAGCTTCTTCGATGCCCAGGCGCTGACACAGGCAAACGCGGCCTTCACAAAACTGTGGTCGTCTGCGCTCGAGCTGTCGCAGCGCATGACGCAGCAAATGCAGCAGGGCAGCAACAGCGATCCTGTCGTTGCGGATGTTTTGGGCAAACTGTTCGATCCGCGCGCCTGGTTCTCCAATATCGGCGGCATGGATGAAGCGCTGCAGCGCATGGCCGAGGGTCCGCGCCTGGCGGATGTGTGGGACAGCGAGCGCAAGCTGCTCAATGTGTTCAATGCCTGGGCGGCGCTGCGCCGGCGCAGCATCGAGCACAGCACGGTGATGCTGGAGGCATGGATGCGCGCCGCAGGGGCTTTCGCAAAGACCCTCAACGAGAAGTCGGAGCGTAAAGAGACCCTCGCTTCGTGGCGCGATGTGCTGACGCTGTGGGTCGAGACCGCGAACACGACGCTGCTCGAGACGCAGCGTTCGCAAGAATATCTGGAGAGCCAGCGGGAAATCCTCAAGGCGAGCACGGAGCTGCGCCTTGCGCAGCAGGATCTGGCCGCCTTTTACAGCGAGGTGTTCGGCTATCCCTCGCGCAACGAGCTCGACGACGTGCATCGCAGCGTGACCGAGCTGCGGCGCGAGCTGCGCGCACTCCAGCGCGCGACCCGCTCCATCCCTCCCACGGGAACCGGGGGAGGGTGGCCGAGCGAAGCGAGGCCGGGTGGGGGTGCAACTGCGATTTCTGAAAATCCCTCCCATCCGACCGCCTGCGGCGGCCACCCTCCCCCTTCGGGGGAGGGATAACGCAGAGCCCGGCCGTCATGCCCAACACCACGACGCCCATCCACATCAGGTCGGAGGAGGCAATCAGCGAGGCGGCGCGGCTGGGCGAGAAAATTGCACGCGGCGCCGAGCTCTTCGCCAAGCTACGCGACGATGCGGTGACTATCGCCACGACACCGAAGGACGAGGTGTGGCGGCAGGACAAGGTCACGCTGCATCATTATCGGCCGCTTGCCGAGATCAAGATCCGCACGCCGGTGCTCATCGTCTACGGGCTGATCGGCCGCTACACCATGGCCGACCTGCAGGAAGACCGCTCGCTCGTTCGCAATCTGCTCAACCTGGGTGCCGATCTCTATGTGGTCGACTGGGGCAATCCGTCGCGCGCCGATCGCTGGCTCACCCTCGATGATTATATCGACGGCTATCTCGACGAATGCGTGCGGGTGATCTGCGAGCGGCACGGGATCGACAAGATCACGCTTCTCGGCATCTGCGAGGGCGGCGTCTTTACGACCTGCTATGCGGCGCTGCACCCGAAAAAGGTGAAGGCGCTCGTCCTCACGATCACGCCGATCGATTTTCACGGCGATACGGTCGAGAACCGGCTCGGCCATGGCTTCATCAACCTGTGGACGCGCAGCCTCGCCCCCGAGGACATCGATCGGCTCATCGAGGCTTATGGCAACCTGCCCGGCGAGTTCATGGGCTCGGTGTTCTCCATGCTCACGCCGATGCGCACGCTTATGAAATACAATCTCGACATGCTGGAAGTGATGGACGACGAGAAGAAATTTCTCAACTTCCTGCGCATGGAGAAGTGGATCGCCGACCGGCCGCATCATCCGGGCGAGGCCGCAAAGCAATGGCTCAAGGAGCTCTACCAGGAGAACAAGCTGATCAACAACGCTTTCGTCATCAACGGCCGGGCCGTGGATTTGCGCAACATCACCGTGCCGGTGCTCAATGTGTTCGCCAAGGATGACCACATCATTCCGCCGGCTACCTCGAAGGCGCTCGGCGGGAAGATCGGGAGCAAAGACTACAGCGAGCTGCCGCTGCCCGGGGGCCATGTGGGTGTATTCGTCGGGGGAAAATCGCAGGCGCTTCTCGGCTCTGGCATCGCCAAATGGCTTGCTGAAAGACAATAGGTGCATGGCGCTGAAGAACAAGATTGTCTCTGCCGATGAGGCGATCGCCATCATTCGCGACGGCGACACCGTTGCGGTATCGGGCTTCGTCGGCATCGGTACCCCGGACGAGCTCATCCTCGCCCTCGAGCGCCGCTTCCTGAAAGAGGGGCATCCGCGCGGGTTGACGCTCGTGTTTGCGGCTGCACCAGGCGACGGCAAGGAGCGCGGCCTCAACCGCCTGGCAAAAAAAGGCCTGCTCAAGCGCGTAGTCGGAGGGCATTGGAGCTTGGTGCCCAAGCTCGCCGAGCTGGCGCTCAAGAATGAAATCGAGGCCTACAATCTTCCCCTTGGCTGCGTCTCGCATCTCTACCGCGAGATTGCTGCACACCGGCCGGGCCCGATTTCAAAGGTTGGCCTGCGCACCTTCGTCGATCCGCGCAACGGCGGCGGCAAGATCAGCAGCATGACGACTGAAGACCTGGTCGAGCTGATGCACATGGATGGCGAGGAGTGGCTCCGCTACAAATCCTTTCCCATCAATATCGCGCTCATTCGCGGCACCACTTGCGATCCAAACGGTAATGTGACCATGGAGCGCGAGGCGCTCACGCTCGACAATCTCGCCTCCGCCATGGCGGCCAAGAACTCGCGCGGCTTCGTGATTGCGCAGGTCGAGCGCATCGCCGCAGCCGACTCGCTCAATCCGCGCGAGGTGCAGGTGCCCGGCATTCTGGTCGACTGCGTCGTGCTCGCGGACGCCAAAAACCATCTGCAGACCTACGGCACGCCATATAATCACGCCTATTCCGGACGACAGCGCGTGCCGCTCGATCGCATCGAGGCGATGCCGCTCGACGAGCGGAAAATAATCGCGCGCCGCTGTGCCTTCGACTTGCCGCTGGGGGGCGTGATCAATCTCGGGATCGGCATGCCCGAGGGAGTTGCATCCGTGGCCGCGGAAGAGCGCATCCTCAAATACCTGACCTTAACCGCGGAGCCCGGCATTGTAGGGGGCATCCCGCAGGGCGGTCTCGATTTCGGCGCCGTGCTCAACCCGGAAGCGGTCATTGCGCAGAACCAGCAATTCGATTTCTATGACGGCGGCGGGCTTGATCTCACCTGTCTCGGTCTCGCGCAGGTGGATGCGGAGGGCAACGTCAATGTCAGCCGCTTCGGCCAGAAGCTCGCCGGCGCCGGCGGCTTCATCAACATATCGCAGAACGCGAAGAAGCTTCTCTTCGCCGGCACGTTCACGGCCGGCGGACTGAAAATCGAGATTGCGGACGGCCGGCTTGTCATTGCCCAAGAAGGGCGCTCGCAGAAATTCATGGACAAGGTCGAGCAGATCACGTTCAGCGGCAGCTATGCTGCGGAAAAAGGCCAGCCGGTGTTCTACGTGACGGAGCGCTGCGTCTTTCAGAGGACTCCAGCGGGCATGGAACTGATCGAAGTGGCGCCTGGGATCGACATTGAAAAAGACATTCTGCGTCACATGAAGTTCAAACCGGTTGTGGATAATACACGGCCCATGGACGCGCGCATCTTCAAGCCGGACCCCATGGGACTCGAGCAACAGCTCCTGGGGCTTAGCCTGTCGCAGCGCATCTCCTACGATCATGCGCGCAACAGCATCTTCATCAATCTCGAAGGTTTTCAGGTGCGCACCATCGAGGACGTCGACCTTATCCGGCGCGAGATGGAAGCGCGCTGCAAGGCCATCGGTCACAAGGTGGCGCTGATTGCCAATTACGACGGCTTCTATCTCGATCCGACGGTGAGCGACGCCTATTTCTCGATGATCACCTATATGCAGCACCGCTACTATTCGAGCGCGTCGCGCTACACGACGAGCGCGTTCATGCGGCTCAAGCTCGGCGCCGGGCTCGCCGAGCGCGACCTCGCGCCGCATGTGTTCGAGACATCGTCCGAGGCGCAGGCTTTCAGCGCCGCCCAGCCTCACACTTGATGCTTTCTTCGGCCAAGAATGCGCGGAAGGAAGATGCGGCGCCGGCGATCGAGCCGGATCGCAGCGGAACGGTGCTTGGGCTTTCGCTCACCGGTTTTCATCAAACCGCCTATGTCGACTGGGGGCCGGCGCAGGCCGACATTCCCGTGCTCTGCGTGCACGGGCTGAGCCGACAGGGCCGCGACTTCGACTATCTCGCCGCAGCACTCGCCGGGACGGGCCGCCGCGTGGTCTGTCCCGATCTCGTCGGCCGCGGCCAGAGCGGCAGGCTGCGCAATCCGGACGAGTATGCGCTGCCGCAATATTGCGCCGACATGAATGCGCTCATCGCGCGGCTTGGCGCCCGGGAGGTGGACTTCGTCGGCACTTCGCTCGGAGGCCTCATCGGCATCGTGCTCGCGGGACTTCCGGGAAGTTTGATCCGGCGTCTCGTCGTCAACGACATCGGCCCGTTCCTGCCGTGGCAGGGGCTCGCGCGTATCGGCTCCTATCTGGCCTCCATGCCGGTCGAGTTTCGGCATCTCGGCGAGGCGGAGGCCTATTTCCGCGAGGTGCTCGCGCCTTTCGGCGAGTTGCCGGATGCGCACTGGACGCACATC
This sequence comes from Pseudomonadota bacterium, assembly GCA_046733355.1. Taxonomy (GTDB): domain Bacteria; phylum Pseudomonadota; class Alphaproteobacteria; order Rhizobiales; family Xanthobacteraceae; genus VAZQ01. Next base: position 11,440 of record JBKPOZ010000127.1, read on the forward strand.
ACGCGCCACAGCGTCGCCTGGCATGCAAGCCGCGAACGCTACATCATGCTTTGCGATCCGCAGATCGTGCGCGCCTTCCGCAATCCGTGGCAGTACAGCCTTGATCTCTGGAAATACTGGACGGCGATCAAGGCGCCGATACTCGTGCTCAGGGGCGTGGACTCAGATCTGCTGCCCGCCGATCTTGCCGCCCAGATGGTGCGCCGCAATCGCGGCACGACCGTCATCGAATTCCAGGGCTGCGGCCACGCCCCTCCCCTGATGAGCCCGGAGCAAATCACCCCGGTAGTCGAATTTCTCAACCTGAAGTAGCGGATAGAGGTACGCAGGCTGTTGTGGTGTTGCCACATTCCGCGATCAGTATCGCGGCACCGACGATTGGGGGGAAGCCGAAATGAGAATCCTTGCCCTTGCCGCGATCATCGCCAGCCTGGCGGTTCCTGCATATGCGCAACAAGACGATAAGGATGATCCAAAAGCGGAGCTCAACAAGGCGATAGCGCAGAAGAAGAAAGAGGCCGAGGAGATCGAGAAAGCCTATAACGAGACCGTTAAGAAAACGCGCGAGCAGCCGGTGGCCAAGAAAATGGATCCGTGGGCGAATATGCGCTGAAGCAGGCTGCGGGCCGCTCGGCCTGCATGCAATGCGAAGGCCTCCGCGATTGGCGGCCATAATCTGATTGCCGCCACCTCTACGGCCTGTGCTTCCCCGCCGGCGGCATGCTACGCGCGGGCTGATGGCCGTGCGAAGTGTCTTGTCCGCCTCCAGCACAAACCCCGTTCTGATCGAGGTGCGCCGCGGCGAAGAAATCGAGAGCTTTCACCGTGGCGCGATCGCTATTGTCGATGCCGAAGGCCACACCCTGGCTGCATGGGGGGACGTGGAGCGCCCGATCTTCCCACGCTCGGCAGTGAAAATGATCCAGGCCCTGCCACTCGTCGAGTCAGGAGCTGCTGATCGGTTTCGGCTGACCGACGCGCACATCGCGCTCGCCTGCGCGTCGCACAGCGGAGAGCCGGGACACGTAGGCGCGGTCAAGAGCTGGCTCGCGCAGATCGGAGTCTCGTGCGATGCGCTTGCCTGCGGCGTGCATGCACCGCTCAATGACAAAGCCGCGCGCGATCTCGCAGCCCGCGGAGAAGAACCCACGGCGCTGCACAACAACTGCTCGGGAAAGCACGCTGGCTTTCTCACCACCGCGCGGCATGTGGGCGGATCCGTTGAGGGTTACACTACGCGCGCGCACCCGGTGCAGAATATGGTCACGCAAGCGCTCTCTGACATGACGGAATCCGATTTTGCCGCGGCGCCGTGCGGTATCGACGGCTGCGGCATTCCCGCCTATGCGCTGGCGCTGCGCGCGGTCGCGCTGGGGGTGGCGAAATTGGCGGCTGCGAAACGTCTCACCGGTGCGCGACGGGCCGCCGCCAATCGTGTGCTCGCAGCGGTGTCCGCGCATCCCTGGCACGTTGCAGGCAGCGGGCGCTTCGACACGCGCGCAATGAGCGCGCAGGATACTCGTTGCGTGGTGAAGACGGGCGCCGAAGGGGTGCACGTTGCAGGCATCCGCGGCATGGGAATGGGTGTCGCTGTCAAAATAGACGACGGAGCACGGCGCGGTGCCGAGCTGGCCTTGGCTGCCGTACTCCGTCTCCTCGGCGTTCTCGGCTCGCAGCATCTCGACGACTGGGAGCGGGCAGCTGTGCTCAATCGCCGAGGAGAGTTGGCCGGAAGGGCAGCCCCGGCTCAGCAGTGGCTTGCGGAAGCGGAAAAAACATTGTGCCCCTTCCGCATGCTTGGCTCCGGGCCAAACTGGTCGGCACACGTGCGCCGATAACGTGATTGCCGGACTTGATCCTGCAATCCATCTTCACGAAAGATGGATCTGCGGCTCAACATCGCGCAATGACGCGTCCATGAATACGCCTATTGTTCAAACCGCAGGGGTCCGCGACGAGGCGCTCGCGATCCTGCGGCGGCTTGGCCTGAGCGCAAGCGCGTTCGACGGGGCAGGGATGCCCGCCATCTCACCTATTAACGGCGAAGTGATCGCCCGCGTGCGAAGAACAACCGCGGAGGAGAGCAGCGTAATCATCGGCCGCGCCGTGCAGGCCTTCGCGATATGGTGCACCGTTCCGGCACCCAAAAGAGGCGAGCTGGTGCGGCTGCTTGGGGAAGAGCTCCGCGCCGCAAAAAACGATCTCGGTCGCCTCGTCACCCTCGAAACCGGCAAGATCCTCTCCGAGGCTCTGGGTGAAGTTCAGGAGATGATCGACATCTGCGACTTTGCCGTGGGTCTCTCGCGCCAGCTCTACGGCCGCACCATTGCGACGGAACGGGCCGACCACCGTATGATGGAGACTTGGCATCCGCTCGGCGTCTGTGGCGTGATCTCCGCATTCAATTTTCCAGTTGCGGTGTGGTCCTGGAATGCGGCGCTTGCTCTCGTTTGCGGAGATCCCGTCGTGTGGAAGCCTTCAGAAAAGACGCCGCTCAGCGCGCTCGCCACGCAGGCCGTACTCGAGCGCGCCTTGCGGCGCTTCGGACCGGATGCTCCAGCCGGGCTCTCAGCGGTTCTGATCGGAGGCCAGGAGATGGGTGAAGCGCTCGTCCGGGACGATCGCATTCCACTAATCTCGGCCACGGGCTCTACCGAAATGGGTCGCAAGGTGGCGCCGCAGCTCGCCGCCCGGTTTGCACGTGCCATTCTCGAGCTCGGCGGCAACAACGGCGCAATCGTCGCCCCTTCAGCCGATCTCGATGTCGCGCTGCGCGCCATCGCCTTTGCCGCAATGGGAACGGCGGGTCAGCGCTGCACCACGCTGCGGCGGCTTTTCGTGCACGAGCAGATCTATCGGGACTTCCTGCCGCGTCTGCTCCATGTTTACGCGTCCGCACGCATAGGCGATCCGCGCGAGGCCGGAACCCTGGTCGGCCCGGTCATCGATCGGCCTGCCTTTGAGAACATGCAACGGGCGCTGGAGGAGGCGCGTGCGCTCCGCGCAACGGTGCATGGCGGCGAGCGGGTAGAAAGCACAGCCGGCCAGGATGCGTATTACCTCCGCCCCGCGCTATGCGAGATGCACGAGCATGCCGGGCCCGTGCTCCGCGAAACTTTCGCGCCCATCCTCTACGTCATGAAATATTCGGATCTGCAACAAGCGATCCGGCTGCACAACGGCGTGCGCGCAGGTCTGACCTCCTCGATTTTCACTCTCGACATGCGCGAAGCGGAACAATTCATCTCGGCGACGGGCTCGGATTGCGGCATTGCCAACGTCAATATCGGGCCTTCGGGAGCGGAGATCGGCGGTGCGTTTGGTGGCGAAAAGGAATCCGGTGGTGGGCGCGAGGCAGGATCTGACGCCTGGAAAGCGTATATGCGCCGCGCCACCAATACGATCAATTACGGCAAAGAGCTACCGTTCGCCCAGGGTGTGAAGTTCGACGTCGCTCCGTAACGCGGGATTAACCCGAGTTCCGCCGAGCGTGCGAGGCGCTGCGCACCAAAGTTCCAAACTCCAAAGTCGGATTTGCGTCTCAATGTGCTGTCTCAATACAGGACAACTTGCTGCAACAAAGTGCTGGCGCGGATGAACAAGCGCCGATAATTTTGCGCGGCAGGTTTTTGGGGACCGGCGTCAGGGGAGATCGGAAATGGGGATTTTTCGCAGAAGGGTTCCTTCCCACTACATACCGATACATCCGGATAATGTCGTGAAGAAGGATTGGATTATCCTGCTCGAGGCGGGAACGATCATTGGTCCGGCGGAAGAGAAGCTGCGCGTGGCGCTTGCCACCACGGAACGCCGGATCGTCAGGAAGTACAACATCCTGCTGCGGTCGCAGCACTATCTGGTGCTCGACGCCTATGATCCGCGCATTCATGCGCTCTACTTCTGTCCGCAACTCTACAGGTATGACGGGGCGAACAGGCTCGTTCCGCTCGAAGGCGAGGAAATCGGCCGGCTTTTGGCGCAATCGCTGCAGGACGGCGTCGTCGATAAACAGCCCTGGTATGAGCCGTCCCAGAGGCTGCCGGCGGAGCCCGTGATCACCAAAGCGCTGAACGCCGAGTTCGACACCGTCGTGGTCGACGCCCCCAGGCCAACGCGCCTGGCGCTTCCGCAGGCAGCCGAATAGGGAGCGTCTCCGATCCATCGCAGATCGGAGACGCGTTGCAGCGGCAGATCAGGACAGGATCGGGCGCCGATCAGGTCAGGCGGCTTTGCATTCCTGCAGTCCGCCCATGGCGGTCGTCGCCTCCTGCTTGCTCGGATAGCCGGTGGCGGTACCCACGACCACGGAGGTCTTGCTCTTCTCTGACGGCTTTTTCGCCGTGACGGAGCATTTGTGCGTCTTGTTGTTCTGAACGATATAGTAAGTCGCGGCAAAGGCCGGAGACGCTAGGCTGGCCGCCATCAGGCACGCCAACATCACTTTGAGTTTCATTAGAGACCTCCATCAGAAACGGCGCACTATATTTGAAAGACGCGGCTAAGCACAATAGGCGACGCCGCCGCTGATCTGCAGCCGCCCCTGTTTTCATTGCGGAGGTTTGCTCTTACCGGCCGCAAGCGTAAGCCTCTTCGCACCCGTTTAACCTAGGTAACAGAGCGGCTCACAAGTTTTTGCCGAACATATTTCCGCAGGACAAGACCGGAGCCGAGCAAATGATCTTTCTCACCACCGAGGACGCGTGGAGGGAAGCGGCGAAATGCACGGAAAAGGCCGAGCAGGCCTTGGACGAAGAGATCCGCCGCCTGTTTCTTCGGTTGCGCGACAAATGGATCGATTTCGCAAGAAAAGCCGAGCTTAACGAGGGGCGCGGCTGACGGTCAGCGCATCTTGGCGCTCTGCGCCGCGAGCGATTTGTACAAATCTACGGCATGCGCCGGCTTCATGTTCTTGTGCACGACCGCCTGCACGGCCGTCAGCATGCCGCTCGGGTGCTCCGACTGAAAGATGTTGCGACCCATATCCACCCCTGCTGCACCTTGCTGGATCGCGTTGTGCGCCATGGTGAGCGCATCGAGCTCGGAAATCTTCTTGCCGCCCGCCATCACGATGGGCACCGGACAGGACGCGGTCACCGTCTCAAATCCCTCTGCCACGTAATACGTTTTTACGTAATGCGCGCCGAGCTCGGCGATGATGCGGCAGGCGAGCCGAAAATATTTTGCGTCCCGGACCATGTTGCTGCCGACTGCGGTGACGCCCATTACCGGCATGCCGGAGCGAAGACCGAGATCCACCAGACGCGTCATATTATGGATCGAGCGCGTCTCGTGCTCCCCACCAATAAAGACTTGAATGCCCACGCCGGCAGCGTTGAGCCGCAGCGCATCCTCCATGTCCATGGCGATCTCTTCGTCGGAAAGCTCCTTGAGGATGCTGGGACCACCGCTCGCGCGCAGCACCATAGGCTTGCTGCAGTCCGCCGGAATGACGGAACGCAGGATGCCACGCGTGCAGAACAGCGCATCGCAGGCAGGCAAGAGCGGCACGATACTCAGATCAATGCGCTCGAGCCCGGTGGTGGGACCCTGGAAATAGCCGTGATCGATCGCCAGCATCACGGTGCGCCCGGTGAGCGGGTTGAACACGCGCGCAAGCCGGTTCTTCATGCCCCAGTCGAGCTGATGCGAGCCCTTCAGGAAAAAGCCGGGCGCCTTCTGCGGCTGCTCGGCAAAGAATCTGGCGCCCTCAGTATCCGCTTCCGGCATGCTGTTCTCCCCGCTGCGTCATGCCCAGCACGCACTCAAGCTAGCGCAGACTGCGCAAGCTTGTCTGCATTGCCGGCAATCCAACTCTTTCTTGTGATCAGCGCGAAAAAACGCGGATGACCGGGACAAGCGCGGCCATGGCCGTGCACGTCTACTTCGTGCCAAAAGCGCGGTCCCCTGCATCGCCCAGCCCGGGAACGATGAAGGCCTGCTCGTCGAGCGCCTCGTCGATTGCAGCAGTCCAGATTGGAACATCGGGATGGATGCCGCGCAAGCGCTCGATGCCCTCCGGCGCGCTGATCAGGCACACGAGCCTGATATCCTTCGCGCCGCGTTCCTTCAAGCGATCGACGGCCGCCACGGCTGTATTGGCGGTGGCGAGGACCGGCACCACTGCGATCACGAGGCGATCAGCCACATCGGAAGGCGCCTTGAAGAAATATTCCACCGCAACGAACGTCTTGGGCTCGCGATAGAGGCCAATATGAGCGAGCCTTGCGGCGGGAACGAGATCGAGCATGCCCTCTGCAACAGTGAGGCCCGCGCGCAGCACCGGCGCAAAGACCAGTTTCTTGCCGGCAATCCGCGGCGCCAGGGTGCGTGCAAGCGGGGTTTCGATCTCCACTTTTGTGAGGGGCAGGTCGCGCGTCACTTCGTAGCAGAGCAGCATCCCGATCTCTTTCAGGAGCTCGCGAAAGGTCTTCGTCGACCCGCTCTTGTCGCGGAGGAGCGTCAGTTTGTGCTGCACCAGCGGGTGATCAACGACTGTGACGCCGGGAAAGGGCCGCCGTCCTGGGACAGGCGACTGCGGTTCCATCATTTCACTCAACTGAGCCCGATGCGCATAGTGTGGCGGTTCAGAAGCCCGCATCATTCGTGCGGCGAGTTCAATTGCGGACTTCTGAACCAAAGCCACACAAGATTCATAAGTTGCTAGTGTCCTTCGATTCCGAAGTTCGTAAACGCGGGTGCTGCACGATGAAACGAACTTCGGAATCGGGACA